>CAWBXM010000018.1:0-17159 GCA_963792545.1 uncultured Gammaproteobacteria bacterium
ATCGCAGCAAGGACATCATTCAACGTCGCTGGTTAAACGAAGATAAAGCGACATTGCATGAACTGGCGGGTGAATACCAGATTTCTGCCGAACGTATTCGTCAGATCGAAAAAAATGCGCTGGACAAAATGCGCGTTGCGTTTGAAGCATAAAAAACTAGAGAAGTCTCATCACGGAGAGCACAGAATGCAGTTTATTAGTAACACCGCAGGCGGAACGAATAGATAAAGTTTTTACACTGCAGCTGTGTTCTTTGCGGTTAGTAGCTTTTAATACTGCAGGGCCACACTAGAAACAACCAATAAAGCCGACGATTCTGAAAAGTTAATTTCGAGACCGACTACCGTGGCTGAAAGTCAACAAACTGCTGACCATCAGGTAACGCTTTCGATACCTCTCTTAGCGGTTTCCAGGCATGGCCATAGATGATTTCATAGGTTGCTGGCAGTAAATCATCCTGCCTGAAAGACTCGTAATTTTGTCGCACTGTCTGCAATATAGATTTACCGCGCAAGCCATGAACAGCACTTTTATTTTGCGCAGCGCTTGCGGTAACGTTGGCACCAATCGCCTTTAGATCATGCATCAGCCTGTCCACACAATCGTAAGTTACCGTTAGCATCTCTGCTTCCATCACTGGCTCCGCAAAACCTTCGAGCAATAAAGCATCGCCAATGTCATGCATATCAATAAAATCATTCACATGGTTACTCTCATCAACTTGAGCCCAGCTATAACGCAACTCTTTTAAGGTATCCGGACCAAAGGTGGTGAATACAAATAAGCCGCCTGGCTTAAGGACGCGTTTTGCTTCTAAAAATGCCCCCGCCAGGTTATTACACCACTGCAAACTCAGGCTGGAAAAAATCAGATCAAAAACATTGTCTTCGAAAGGTAGATTTTGGATGTCTGCACAAACTCGTTGTGGCGAACGTAAAAATCCACCATGACGACCCGTTTGATCCAGCATGTTCTCAGATAGATCAAGAGCTACCAGCTGCGCCTTTTTGTATTTTGCAAATAATGCGGGGATAGCAAAACCTGTTCCTGTTCCTGCATCTAAAATTCGTTGCGGAGAAATTTTCACAACATCCAGTTTTTCCAGCAGGCGATTACAAACTTCATTTTGCAATACTGCGACCGCGTCATAACCCTCTGCAGCACGATCAAAAGCACGACGCACATCGGCTTGCTCAAAATACTGGCTCTGCTCGGACGATTTTTTTTCTTCTTGTTGACTCATAAGTTTGTCTGTATTTTGAGGAACCGCTGATCAATTGGTGAAATCGTATCTTGCAAGCTGAATAATCCACCTTCGGCGTTGTAAAACTTCGCAAAGCTTCCGCTCCTGCTCACGCCCCTTACCTACATCCTGTAGGCAATAGCAGCTATTACTTGCGTTTTACGCCTTGAATCTGAATTATTCAACTTACAATCTACTTCATTCATAATCAATCAGAGGTTCCTTAAGTTTTATTGTGGCGTAAACTTTCTGCCACATCGATCAGAGACTCAATAAAATTATTTTGCTGAGAAATAAACGGTGCATGACTCGCATTAGCATTTAATATCACATTCGTCTGTTTGAACTCTTCCTGCAAGACTTGTGCTAGCCCAGCAGGCACAAGACTGTCTTTTGCTCCTAACTGCCAATACAAAGGGCACTCTATGGAATTCAGGCTTGAGCGTAAATCTGTATTTAATAAGATATCCAGCCCCACGTGCAAGGCTTCCGTTGACGCCAAACCACGCGTCTGGATACTCTTCTGTAACTGCCTGACCACCGCCATGGCATCGGGTAAACCTTTTACCTGTAACGCGAGAAAGCGGCGGAGTGTTTTTTCCTGCTGAGCATTCAAATCTCTGGAAAACAATTCAAACACCTCACGCTCAACCGCACACGGCCAATTTTCCTGTGTCACAAAACACGGGTTAGTTGCCACCAGCATGGCTGCTGCAACGCGCTGCGGATGCAGCTCCGCTAAACGCAATACAGCTAAACCACCTAATGACCAGCCAACCCACAATGCAGGCCGATGTACCAGCGGAACAAGCGATTGCACATAATCATCCAGCGAGGCTGCCGACACTTGTGCCATCGAGCCATGTCCGGGTAGATCAACTAGCACGACATTGATCCAGTCCGGCAGTTGTTCGATACACTCGTGCCATACCGAGCTGTTCATCGCCCAGCCATGCACAAATACACAGTTGACTGTTTCAGGTTTTACCATCTCACACCACTAACAAAAACATTTAACACCAAAGAATCAAGCAGCCAAAGTTAATATGCAAATAATAAAACTCTGAGGTAAGCTTGCACTACAAAAACCAGACACTGAATTAAAACACCTGCCATCTTTATGAATCATTATCTCAATATAATTTTATTTGCAGGCGCGGCCTATCTCATTGGCTCAATTTCGACGGCCATCATTACCTGCAAAATAATGGGCATCGAAGATCCACGAAAAACTGGGTCCAATAATCCGGGAGCAACCAATGTTTTGCGCCACGGCGGTAAAAAGGCCGCTATTATCACCTTAATCGGCGATATGTTAAAAGGATTAATTCCAGTCCTGCTTGCCATACAATTGCAGGCGGATACACGAACAATCGCCCTCGTCGGCCTATGCACTCTATTGGGACACGTGTTCCCCATTTATTATGGTTTCAAAGGCGGCAAAGGTGTGGCCACTTTTTATGGTGCTATCCTCGGCTTCAGCTGGCAGGTCGGTCTGATTGCACTGGCCGTCTGGTTAATGATGGCAGCCTTATTAAAAATATCATCACTGTCTGCACTGGTTTCAATATTTTCCACACCGTTTATCCTGTGGTATTTTTCACACTCCGTAGAACTTACCAGCGCAATTACGCTGATGACCCTGCTGGTTTTCTGGCGACATAAAAGCAACATCACATCTTTATTACAGGGCTCAGAAACTAAAATAGGTAAAAGTGGAAAATAGCTTTTACTGCCAGAAACAAGAAGCTCACAAAACCTTAATTCTTAACTGTTTAAATCGCCGTCAGATCCTGCATCGACCACCGTGCTCGTGCATCGATTTCCAACGCTTGAGTTTGCCCCGCCTGCAGACGAAAACAACCAACCTGTGCGATCATAGCGCCGTTATCTGTGCAAAATTCAATCCGAGGATAAAATAACTCACCACCCTTCTGCTCAACCATTTCTGACAGTTCTGATCGCAAGCGTTTATTCGCACCAACACCGCCGGCAATGACCAGTCTTTTACAATGCAGTTGCTCAAGTGCACGACGACATTTAATTTTCAGCACATCGACCACTGCTTCTTCAAACGCCAGTGAAATATCTGCTTTACTCTGCTGACTTAAATCTCCAGCCCTGCCATCTGCATGAGCAGCCTTTTGCATAGTATTTAAAGCAAAAGTTTTTAGCCCACTAAAACTGAAATCCAGCCCGGGCCTGTCGACCATCGGCCGCGGAAATTTATAAACACCCTGTTGACCTTGTTCGGCCAGTGCTGCCAGAGCGGGTCCACCGGGATATCCCAGACCCAGTAATTTTGCTGTTTTATCAAACGCTTCTCCGGCTGCATCATCCAGGCTCTGGCCCAGCAATTCATACTGACCGACACCTTTAACATACGCCAGTAAGGTATGGCCACCCGAGACCAGTAGCGCCACAAAAGGGAATTGCGGGGGATTATCTTCCAGCATTGGAGCCAGTAGATGGCCTTCCATGTGGTGCACTTCTAGTGCCGGAATGCCCAACGCCCAGGCCAGCGAGCGCCCCACCGAGGCACCAGACATGAGCGCACCAATCAACCCCGGGCCAGCAGTATAAGCAATACCATCAATATCTGACCTGTTGAGACCTGCCTGCTCAAAAACCTGCTGCAACAATGGCACCAGATAACGAATATGATCACGTGACGCCAATTCAGGCACTACACCGCCATATTCAGCATGCACTTCAATCTGGCTGTGCAAAGTATGGGCTAACAGGCCCTTTTCACTGTCAAACAGTGCAATACCTGTCTCGTCACAGGAACTTTCAATACCTAAAACAATCATTTTTCACTCATTCGCCAGTGCAAAAGCGGATTAATTAGCTGCTAATTAACCCCGAAGTCGTTTTATTTTGCATTCTGGCTTTTGGTTTTGCCTAAAAGTGGATATAATACTTCGATCACCGCATCCATTGCGGATTTTTTATGTATTATTTTTTTGGGTTGCAGACTGGTGACTAAAAAGTTAACGACTTCGGAAGTTAACAATCCAGCCTGATAATGAAACTTTTATTAAGAGACAAGCATGCCAGCAATACGAATTAAAGAAAACGAACCATTTGACGTTGCACTTCGCCGTTTTAAACGTTCATGTGAAAAAGCCGGTGTTTTAAACGACATTCGCAAACATGAAGCATACGAAAAGCCTACTACCGAGCGTAAACGTAAAGCTGCTGCTGCGGTTAAACGTCACCTGAAGAAACTTTCTAAAGATCGCAACAAATTTGCACGTTCACCTCATCAACGTCGTCGTTAATACCAGCACTGTTATCTGATAGCCTGCTGTGGTAGCAATACCAGCAGTCAGCAAACGGTTCTACGAAACAGAACCTGATAAACAATAGCAAACAGAACAGTGTAACAATAGCGACTTAAAGATGAGTGACCTTCAAAAACAGATCCAAGCTACTGCCATTAGCGCAATGAAGTCGGGCGACAAAGAACGCCTGAAGATCATTCGCCTGATGACATCCTCAATGAAGCAAGTCGAAGTTGATGAACGCATCGAGCTCGATGATGCACGTGTTATTGCTATTCTTGACAAGATGGTCAAACAACGCCGCGAATCAATTGCACAATTCAAGACCGCTGAGCGTGATGATCTGGTCAAACAGGAACTCTTTGAGATCGACATCATCCAGGAATTCTTGCCACAGGCACTAAGCGAAGAAGAGGTCACGAATATCATAAACCAGGCCATTGAAGAAACCGGCGCTAACTCAATCAAAGATATGGGTAAGGTTATGGGTCTGGTCAGGCCACAGATTATCGGCCGTGCCGATATGGGCGAAGTCAGTGGTCGCATTAAATCTCAGCTAACCACCAATTAAATAAAACGAACTTTAGATAATAATTGTTAGTAGACAAACTTTAGTAACCAGCAATTAATCTACAGCTTCCGAATAAATAACACCACAGTCTGATATGAGCGAACTTATCAACGATAGATTTATTAGAGCACTACTTCGTCAACCGGTTGATCGTACACCGGTATGGATAATGCGCCAGGCCGGTCGATACCTGCCAGAATATCGTGAAATACGCGCCAAAGCCGGTGATTTTATGACACTGTGCAGCACACCCGAACTGGCCTGTGAAGTTACTCTGCAACCATTACGCCGCTTTGATCTTGATGCCGCCATCCTGTTCTCTGACATATTAACCATTCCAGATGCGATGGGACTCGGACTGTACTTTTCGGAAGGTGAAGGCCCCTGCTTTAAAAAGACCATCGATTCAGCCAGCGATGTAAAAAATCTTATTATTCCCGACCCGGCAGATAAATTATCTTACGTCACCGATGCGGTTTCTCTAATTCGCAAAGAACTCAAAGGCGCTGTTCCACTGATCGGTTTCGCAGGCAGCCCGTGGACACTGGCAACTTACATGGTCGAAGGTGGCAGTAGCAAAACTTTCTCCAAGGTCAAAGCCTTATTATTTGAAGATCCGATAACCGCTAACGCTTTAATGAGCAAGTTAGCAGACTCGGTTGCACTGTATCTTAATGCACAGATCGAAGCAGGCGCACAGGCAGTAATGGTTTTCGACAGCTGGGGTGGCGCATTAACAACACCGCACTACAAGGAATTTTCGCTGGCTTACATGCAACAGATTGTTGATCAGCTAATACGTGAAAAAGACGGCAAACAAATCCCTGTCATATTATTCACTAAGGGTGGCGGCATGTGGCTGCAGGATATTGCCGACACTGGATGTGATGCCGTAGGACTGGACTGGTCGGTCGACATCAATCTTGCACGAAAGCAGATCGGTGACAAGGTGGCACTACAGGGCAATATGGACCCCGCCGTAATGGCGACCAACCCTGAAGTTATTCAACAGGAAGCCAGCCGTATACTTGCTGGCTTTGGTCACGGGAACGGACATGTTTTCAACCTGGGCCATGGTATTACACCAAACATCACCCCGGAAAATGTTAAAGCACTGGTTGACGCTGTGCATGATGTCAGCGCCCAATACCATAGCTAATACATACTCTGTTCGAGCCCTGTTCCTCTAGGTGCCCGGTATTTTAGTCGCGTTAAAACTTCATCCTTAAAAATTATAATTCACTGCCGCGTTACACTCTGGCGTTTTATGACCGTCTCGCTGTACTGCGATAAACATTTTACCCTTAGCTAAAACGAACAGACCGGAACTAAAATAACTGCTCCGGTATCGCCGTTTTATCTTCGTCTGCATTGTTAACTTCAGGTGGCAGCGTGCCCTCTGCACCTGGAACGTTTTCTTTTCGAAATATTTCAAATACTGTATCAGTATCTGCGTCAGTGGCAGCTTGCCCGGTTTGTGCATTTATTTTCAGTGTCACCAACCCTTCCGGACGAGGTAACTGACGATCTGGTTTACCCGCTAATGCAACTTTCATAAAACCAATCCATACTGGCAACGCAGCCTGCGCGGCGGTTTCTCTATTACCCAAAGGTTTGAGTTGATCAAAGCCGAGCCAGACTTCAGTGACCAGATCTGGATTATAGCCATTGAACCAGGCATCGCGCTGGTCATTGGTAGTACCGGTTTTACCAGCCAGATCTTTTCTGCCCAAAGCTAGCGCCCGGCGACCAGTGCCCCTTAGTATCACATCCTGCAGAATTGAATTCATCTGAAACGCCAGGCGCGGCTCCAGTGTACGCTCAGCCTGTTTTGGCAATTTGGCAAGAGAATCATCTTCTACGATAGCAGAAGACCACTTCTGCTCAGCGATAACGCAGGAAGTGCAGGCAACAGCGGGATCCGCCTCGAACAGTGTACTGCCATCAGCATCTTCAATACGTTTTATCAGGTAAGGCTCAATTAGATAACCTCCGTTAGCAAAAACGGAATACACACGTGCCATTTGTAACGGACTCACTTCAGCACTACCTAATGCCAGCGATAGATCATGCGGTAACTCACTACTCTTTAAGCCAAAGTTTTTTGCAAACTGTGTAGCATGTTTGATGCCTATGGCGCGTAACACCCGGATCGACACCAGATTTCTAGATTTGTAGAGCGCCTGACGCAAGCGTGTCGGTCCAAATGTTTTACCACTATAGTTTTCTGGACGCCACGCACCTTCGAGCATATCGTCTTCGAACACCACTGGCGCATCATTGATTAAACTTGCAGGTGTATATTGCTTGTCCAGAGCTGCGGCATAAACGATGGGTTTAAAACCCGAACCTGCCTGACGTTTAGCCTGCACTACACGGTTAAATTTACTACGGTCAAAATTAAAGCCACCTGTCAGCGCCTGTATTGCTCCGGTATTAGGATTAACTGAAACCAGGGCACCCTGAATCTCTGGTATCTGTGCCAGACTCCAACCAGTCACAGGGTCATTAGCAAGCCAGACGACGTCTCCCGGTTTTAAAACTTCAGAAACTTTCTTCAGCTCATCTCCAACTCGATTAACACTAATATATTCACGCGCCCACTGAATACCGCTCCATGGGATGCGAATCTGATTACCGTCTTTAAGTAGCGCTATCGCTGAACGGTTATCTTCTTCCACAACAGTGGTTTTCTGACCAGCTGTTGCACTAGTATCAGTGGTGATATTGTCGTTTATGGTAAGAATCAGTGCTGGCACAAAACGTCCATAATTTTCATCATCTTTCAACACGCTATCTAAATCAAAGCCTTCCTTTTCTACCGGCTCATCAGCAGAGATCATTGCTGCGGAAGCAGTAGATGTAGCCGAAGAATCGGCTTCGGCTTCAGGATCCAGGTTCACGTGACGAATAACCCCTCGATAACCATGGCGTTTGTCATAATCGACTAATCCGTTCCAGATACTGTCATTCGCGGCCTGTTGTAAGCGCTTATTGATAGTTGTGTAAACGTTTAAACCACGAACATAAGCTTCATCACCGAATTGTTTTACAATTTCAGCACGCGCCATTTCGTTCACATAAGGCGCGTAAACACCAATCGTACTACTATGCCGCTTTGATGTTACCGGGGCACTACGATTTTCTTCAAACTGTGTGTCATCGATAAATTCCAGCTGCTGCATACGTGATAATACATAGTTACGACGTACGATTGCACGCTCAGGATTGATGATCGGATTATACGTCGAAGGTGCTTTTGGTAAACCTGCAATCATCGCTATCTGCGCCAGTGTCAATTTATCCAGTTCCACGCCGTAATAAATTTGCGCCGCTGCGGCAACACCATATGAACGATTACCCAGATAAATCTTATTCAAATACAGCTCAAGTATTTTTTCCTTAGTTAATTCATTCTCAATTTTCAATGCCAGCAATATTTCATTCAACTTACGTAAATAGGTTTTTTCACTACTCAAATAGAAGTTACGCGCTAACTGCATGGTGATAGTACTACCACCCTGACCACGTTGACCCGTCATGATCAGATTTGCAACCGCGCGTAAGATACCCTGATAATCCACGCCTGGGTGCTCAAAGAAACGATCATCTTCAGCAGACAAAAATGCCTGCTGCATCAATTCAGGTATTTCATCAAGCTTTTTAGGTGTTCGCCGTTTCTCACCAAATTCCCCCATTAATGCCCCATCACTGCTATAAATACGCAGTGGCACTTGAAGCTGTACATTACTTAAACCCTCAATTGAAGGTAATTTGGGGTTCAGGTAAAAATAACCGCCAGCAACAACTGCAGCAGTAAGGGACAAGATCACCAGAGTGATAATAATTAATAATTTGAATACCTTGAAAAAATGCATTGTTCCATTACCTGCGACACGAAATGACATTAAAGCGGCAAAGTATATAGGTTTACAAACTTTTATTCGACATAGTTATTAATCTCAATAATATTTTTCTACCCATGCCGCCAACATTTAATGCAAAAGTTACAATATGTCCTATAACTACATAAAATATATAAATTAGGGGAACCGCGTGAGCATGTTAAAGCGCAAAAAATCAGCCATCTTAGGCCTGGACATAAGTTCTACGTCAGTAAAACTGCTCGAGTTAGTTCAAGACGGCAATAAATATCGCGTACAAAGCGTTGCTGTAGAACCATTGCCGGATAACGCCGTAGTTGATAAAAACATCCAGGATGTAGAAGCCGTAGGCAATACCATACATAAAGCGGTTAAGAAATCGGGCACAAAAACCAAAAATGCTGCCGTAGCGGTTGCGGGCTCCTCTGTTATCACCAAGATAATAACCATGCCCATCGGCTTAAGTGATGACGAACTGGAAACCCAGATCGAAATGGAGGCCGACCAGTATATCCCTTACCCTCTTGAAGAAATCAATCTGGATTTTGAAGTTATCGGCCCAACCCCGAATAACCCGGAAACTGTCGATGTATTACTGGCAGCATCAAGAAGTGAGAATATCGAATTACGCTCAGCAGCATTGTCATTAGGCGGTCTAACCCCAAAAATCGTTGATGTGGAAGCCTATACCATCGAAAACTCGTCTAAAATGATCGCTCATCAGATGGAGGGCGACAGCGAAGACAAACTCATTGCGGTAATCGACATCGGCGCCACTATGACTAGTTTGAACGTGGTTGAAAATAACCACCTTATCTATACACGCGAGCAAAGTTTTGGCGGCAAGCAGCTAACTGAAGAAATAATGCGTCGTTACGGACTGGCTTACGATGAAGCCGGACGCCTTAAGAAAGATGGCGGTTTACCCGATAACTACATCCCTGAAGTACTCGAGCCCTTCAAAGAAACTATTGCTCAGCAAGTCAGTCGCTTTCTGCAGTTTTTTTACACCTCCGGGCAGCATAATGCAGTTGACTTAATTGTACTCGCAGGCGGCTGCGCTTCCATTCCCGGCATTGATGAACTCGTTGAATCACAGCTGGACACCACCACCGTTATTGCTAACCCGTTTGCAGAGATGTCATTGTCATCAAAAGTTAATCCACAAAACCTGAGTAATGACGCTCCCTCGCTAATGATTGCATGCGGTCTTGCCATGAGGAGTTTTGACTAATGGCACACATTAACTTATTACCCTGGCGCGAAGAACAGCGACAGGAACAAACCAGACAATTCGCAACCATTGCTTTACTGTCTATGGTCTTAACCGGCGCCCTCATCTTTATGGTACATGTCTCATTCAGTAATCAGATAGATCATCAGAAATACCGTAACAAAATGCTGCAAGATGAAATCACAATGCTGGATACATCGTTAAAGCAAATTGAAGCACTGGAAGATACCAAACAGCAATTGCTGGCTCGTATGGACGTCATTCAATCACTGCAACAACAGCGCCCACAAATCGTACATTTGTTTGATGATTTTGTTCGCACAGTTCCTGAAGGTATCTATTTGAATGACATCACACAGGTAGGAACCCAACTGACCATCAAAGGCGTTGCTGAATCTAACGGTCGCGTATCAGCCTACATGAGAAACATTGATTCTTCTGAATGGATGGGCACACCCAAACTAAAAGTGATCGAGACCAAAAAAGGCACATTAAGAAGTAGTGATTTCACCCTGGAAACCTCACAATCATCGCCTTCCGATAAAAAAGATAATAATAAACAAGGAGGCGGTAGCTAATGAATCTCTCCGAGATAGATCTAAATAGTCTTGATATAGAAGATCTGAAAAGAATTGGCACCGCGCCCCTACCCATTAAACTAGCTCTGATCGCTATTTTATGTATAGCATTGGCGGTTGCTGGATATTTCCTGGATACCATCGAACAAAAGACCGAACTGGATAAAGTGATTGCAGAAGAACAACAATTACGTAAGATCTTTTCTGGAAAACAGGCCAAAGCTGCTAACCTGGAAGCTTACAAGCAACAACTTGATGAGATGCGGACATCGTTTGGTACATTATTACGACAGTTACCCAATGAAACCGAAATTGAAACACTATTAACAGACATATCACAGACCGGCATATCGTCAGGTCTGGAAATTGACTATTTCAAACCCGAAGGTCTGCGTCCAAAAGAGTTTTATTCGGAGTATCCAATTAAACTAAAAGTTACTGGTCGCTACCACGAATTTGCTGAGTTCATCAGTGGTGTTGCAGCCCTGCCTCGTATCGTGACGGTTCAAGATATTGCCATCAAACCCGCAGATGCTAAAAGTGGCGTTAAATTAACCATGGAACTGACTGCCATTACCTACCAGTATCTTGACGAGTCTGCAAAAGAGGCTGATAAATGATCACCTTGAAACGAACATTATTATGCACCTGCTTATTCAGCCTGAGTGGCTGTAGCCAGGACATTTCGGACTTACAGATCTTTATCGAGCAGACTAAATCTGCGCATGTGGGCAGCGTAAAACCGATTCCACAATTCAAGCCGTACGAAAGTTTTAGTTATACTGCTGGCGAGCTGCGTGATCCATTTGTCGCCACCATAGACCTCAAGGACGACGACAATACAAAAACCAGTTTACTTAATCCTGATTCAACTCGTCCCAGACAGCCGTTGGAAGTTTTTCCACTGGACACTCTCACCATGGTTGGCCTGTTAGAACAAAATAAACAAACATGGGGGCTGATTAAAGACCCGCAAAATATCGTACACCGTGTTCAGGTTGGTGAATACATGGGACAAAACGAAGGCAAGATTATCGAAATTAACGAATCCGCCGTTTATCTGGTCGAAATCATACCTGATGGTATTGGTGGCTATATAGAAAGAGATGCATCAATCGCGATTGGTGGAGAATAAGGGTGGCCAATAATGATAACAAATAATAAAGTCACCGGATATTGTGAGCGCGCGGAGAATGAGATGTTAAAAATAACAATAAATAAACAATCAAATAGGCATAGCATGAACGTTTCTACCCTGACTAATTACCTACTACAGACATTAGCACTATTCTGTTTGCTAACGACGCAAGCATTAGCAACTGCTGAGCCACCAGTAGCGACAACTCAAAACAGCATTCAAAACGTGCAGTATTCTACGCTGCCAGGTAACCGCCTGCAGATCAGTCTTGAATTAAGTGATGAAGCAGTCATCCCTTTAAGCTTTACCATTGATAACCCTGCTCGCATCGCTTTTGACTTTGCCAATACCGGCAGCAAACTACCAAAACGCTCACAGCCAATAGGCCTTGGTATAGCGCAATCAATAATCGCCATATCCACCAAAACAAAAACCCGGGTCATATTAAACTTAACCGAGGTAGTCCCTTACCAGGTAACCACTCAGGGTAAAAATGTAGTGATAACGCTGGACAGTGAATCCACTGGCGTAGCATTTGAAAACGACAGCACCGCTAGCGTCACCACAGACGGCGCTTCTCCTAGATTCACAGACACAGCACGAGGTGTCCAAAATATTGACTTTAGACGCGGCGAAGAAGGTGAAGGTCGCGTTGTCATCACCCTGAACGAAGCTAATATACCGATGGATATTAGCGAAGAGTTTGGCAAAGTCATGGTTAAATTTATCGGCGCAAAACTACCTGCTGAATTACGCCAAACTCTGGACGTACTTGATTTTGCGACACCGGTTAGATCCATAAGCAGCTTCGAAGAAGATGGCAGTATTCGTGTTGAGATTGACCCAGTAAGCAGCAATTTCGAACATGTTGTCTATCAGGCAGATAACATCGTTACGGTTGAGCTAAAACCTATCAGTAAAGAAGAGCTGGAAGAAGCTAAAAAAGACAAATTCGGTTATACCGGTGAAAGATTATCACTTAACTTCCAGGACATCCCTGTCCGCGCGGTATTACAGCTGATCGCCGACTTCACCAGTCTAAACGTGGTTGTTAGTGACTCAGTTGATGGCAACCTGACACTACGATTGAAAAATGTTCCCTGGGACCAGGCGCTCGATATCATTCTAAAAGCCAAAGGTTTATCAAAGCGTGAATCTGGCACAGTGATGATGATTGCGCCAAGCGAAGAAATTGCCGCACAGGAAAAAATCGACCTTGAAGCAAATCAATCTATTGCAGAGCTTGCGCCAATAAGAAGCGCTTTCTTTACTATTAATTTTGCGAAAGTAGCCGAGCTTGCAGCACTGTTCTCCGGCGGTGGTGGCGATGAAGAAGGCGGCAGCGCATCTTCCGGTATTCTCAGCACACGCGGCAGCTATTCTCGTCGATGAACGAACCAATACCTTAATCGTTAAAGATACCGAAGAAATTCTCTCCGAGATCCGCAGAACACTGAAAAAACTGGATATTCCAATCCGTCAGGTAATGATCTCTTCACGCATCGTTATCGCTCAGGATGGATTCACCAAAGAACTGGGATCACGTTTCGGCGTTACCAGTGCCAAAGCAACTTCCGACGGTTTTAATGCAACCACCGGTACATTCCAGGGTGCAGATACCATCGCATCCAGCGGTCTGGATAACCTTGCAGCCTCTGGTCAACCTAACCCGTTCAGCATACCAACCGGCGCTGCTGCTGCCGAGCGTTTAAACGTTGACCTGGCCACCGCCGGAGCATCAGCAGGCAGTATCGCTTTTGCCGTACTGACCGGTAGCACGCTAATCGATTTAGAGATCTCAGCATTACAGGCTGAGAATGAAGGCGAAATCATCTCAAGTCCTCGCGTAGTTACGGCCGACCGCCATGAAGCGCATATCGAACAAGGTGTAGAAGTTCCCTACCTGTCAGCCTCATCCAGCGGTGCAACACAGGTCGAATTTAAAAAGGCGGTACTCAGTATCGTGGTAATACCTCAAATCACACCCGATGATAAAGTCATCATGGACCTGAAAGTCAATAATGACACCGTCGGCGAAATATTTGCAGGTATCCCTAGTATCGATACCCGTGAAGTGGGTACACAGGTACTGGTAAATAATGGAGACACCGTCGTATTAGGTGGTATCTACCAACAGCAAACACGTAATGAAGTTGATAAAGTACCATTGCTCGGAGATATCCCATTAATTGGTTATTTCTTTAGGCACACACTGGAAAGCGATGAAAGAAGGGAGTTACTGATATTTGTTACCCCTAAAATTCTTAAAGAGTCACTTTCACTTTAGATAATTACTTGAAAATCAGGTAAGGAACAATGAACATGAACAACCACTTTATTAAAATGATGGCCATAGTTGCAAGCAGCACGATCTTTGCATCTTGCGACTATGTGGGTGGAGACAACGACTCGTTTGAAACGCCGAGTGCATCAGACGTGTCTAGCAACCAAGGTGTGATTTCACAAAAAAACTTCTCATTGCTGACCGCTGATGTTATGCCTGCTGTAATCGATGGAACCACAGGTGTTTTCACAAAAACCGATGTTGAGCTTACTGTTTTCATCGGTGACCGAAACAACCAAACGCTCACCGATGCCCATACCATTTATTTTGAAGCAGAATACGGACTGGTTGAACCATCTTGTGTCACCATAGATGGCTCATGTAGCGTCACATGGTCTGCCATAAAAAGGCCGGATGCAGGTGGGCCAGGTGACGATGGTTTTGTAACAATTACTGCTTATACTATCGGCGAAGAAGGATTTACAGATACCAACGGAAACAATACTTTTGACGATGGTGATGCAGGTTTCGATGATCTAGAGGAACCCTTTGTCGATGTAAATGAGAATAATATCTATAATACCGGCGACGTCATCATAGACGTGAAAAGCACAAATGATCCTACTGGTGAAAATAAAATACATGATGATGCTGATGGCTTTTTCAATGGCTCAAATTGCACTCACACAAGTTTATGTGGTATAGCTAAATCGATCACAATTTTTGATGGCGTGACAATGTCTCTCGTCACGACCACTATTGAAAGCAGGACCATCGGCGGTTCTGTAGCAGGTCTGGCAGGTACCGGACTAGTACTAAATAATGCTGGCGACGACCTAGCTATCACCACCAATGGTGCATATACATTTCCCACACCTGTTGATGATGGCATGACGTATGCTGTTACTGTATTAACACAGCCTACTGTGCCGGGCCAAATCTGCACTATAGCGAATGCTACTGGAACCGTCTCTGCTAATGTAACTGATGTAGACGTAACTTGTGCCACGAATACTTTTACCATTAGCGTAAGTGTAAGCGGCATTCCAGGTGGAGAAAGCCTCACCCTACAGAATAATGGCGGTGACGACCTTGTACTTACTATAGACGGTACTTATGCATTTCCCACTGAGATAGCAGATGGTGCGGACTATAGAGTTACGGTATTAACAAATCCTGCAACCGCAACCTGTACTCCCGCTACAACCTCAGGAACGGTAAATGATGCAGATGTCACCGTAAACATTGGCTGCATATAACGATTCAACTCTTCAACAAATAACAATATACTAGCGACCTGTTCTCAGGTCGCTTTTTTATGCCCGTATAATTTATGTCTAATCAAAATAACATATTCCTCATCGGTTTAATGGGCACTGGCAAAACCACGGTCGGCCGCCAGTTATCGCGCAAGCTCAAGATGGATTTTTACGATAGCGACCGCGTTATCGAAGAGCAGACCGGTGCCGATATCTCGTTGATTTTCGAAAAAGAAGGTGAATCCGGTTTCAGGAAGCGTGAAGCCGATATCATCGATAAACTCACTCAGAAGCAGAACATTATCCTGGCGACTGGCGGTGGCGCCGTACTCGATAAAGAAAATCGCAACCATCTGATCAACCGCGGCACGGTTTTTTACCTTAAGAGCAATCTTAAAACCCTGGTAGAACGTACCAGCAAAGATAAAAACCGGCCATTGTTACATGCCGATGAACCTGTTGAAAAAGTTCTCCAGCGTCTACTTGAACAACGTGGCCCGCTTTACGAAGAAACGGCCGATTACACCATAGAAACGGCGAACAACTCGATTCATAGCGTAATACAGGCTATCATTGCCTCTTTAAAATAGCTTTTCTGAACCACACTTCAGATACAAAACCATCGAATTTAAGATATGACCACATTAACCGTTGAACTCGGCGAACGCAGTTACCCGATATACATCGGCGACAAGCTGCTAGGACAGGCCGAACTGTTAAAACGACACATCGCGGGAAACAGTGCTCTGATCGTCAGTAACGAGACCGTCGCCCCGCTTTACCTTAAAAAAACCCAGGCCATGTTATCCGGCCTGAAGCACAAAGCCGTTATCCTGCCCGATGGTGAAAAATACAAAAATCTAGAAGTCTTAAACCAGATTTATGACAGCCTGCTGCGTAACCGTTTTGATCGCAATACCACGGTTATCGCACTGGGCGGTGGCGTAATCGGTGATATGGCTGGTTTTGCTGCTGCCAGCTATCAGCGCGGAGTACACCTGATTCAAATTCCGACCACCCTGCTATCTCAGGTGGATTCATCCGTTGGTGGCAAAACCGGCGTTAACCACGCACTGGGCAAAAATATGATCGGCGCGTTTTATCAGCCTAAAGCGGTTATCGCCGACACCGATACATTAGACACCTTGCCAGAGCGCGAATTAAGCACAGGCCTCGCTGAAATAATAAAATATGGCCTGATCTGTGATGCCGATTTTTTCCACTGGCTGGAAATCAATATGCCATTACTACTTAGCCGCGACAAAAAAGCGCTGAGTTATGCCATCGAAGTCTCCTGCCAGACGAAAGCCGATGTCGTTGCCGCCGATGAACGTGAAAGCGGGAAACGTGCATTACTTAATCTGGGCCACACTTTTGGTCACGCCATAGAAAATGGCATGGGATACGGTGAGTGGCTGCATGGTGAAGCAGTTGGAGCCGGTATGTGCATGGCTGCGGCCATGTCAAATCAGATGGGCTGGATGAGCGATGAAGACACTTTGAAGACGATCAATCTTATTGAACAGGCCAAACTGCCGAGCAAAGCCCCACAATCTATGACGGCAGAACAATTTCTTAAACTGATGTCAGTGGATAAAAAAGTACTCGATGGCGTATTACGACTTATCCTGATGAAAGGCATCGGCAAAGCAGTGGTGACCGATGATTTCACGCTAAATGA
>CAWBXM010000019.1:0-5379 GCA_963792545.1 uncultured Gammaproteobacteria bacterium
ATAGATTTATATCTGATAGTGTCAGGCGAAGCATGTGAGATTAAAGGCTTGCAGCTGGCAGAGGAAATACGAGGACAGTTGCCCGAGATTAAGCTGATTGCACATTGTGGTGGTGGCTCAATTAAGAGCCAGATGAAAAAAGCTGATAAAAGCGGTGCGAAAATCGCCCTGATCCTGGCAGAAGATGAGTTAAAAAAGCAGCAGGTCACTGTCAAGTACCTACGCGAGATAAAAGAACAGCAAAGCGTTGGTTTTGATCAGCTGATCACCTTTATCTCTAAAAAATAGCAATATTACTAAAAAATAACAGATTGAGAAAATTCAATGAACGAATACGAAACTGAAGAACAACAGGTTGAAGCGCTGAAAAAATGGTGGAAAGAAAATGGAACTTCGCTAGTTGTTGGCCTGGTTGTCGGCGTAAGTGCTTTATTTAGCTGGCGTTATTATCTCGCTCAAAGCCATACCCATGCCATGCAGGCCAGCGATATGTACATGCAGGTAGCGCAAAATGCTGCGATCAAGAACATCGATGACAAAACCATCGATATCAGTAACACATTAATCAATGATTTCTCAGACACGCCGTATGCGGCACTGTCATCACTGGCGCTGGCAAAAGCTGAGTACGAAACAGATAATGTAGATGGTGCAGAGGCACAATTAGAATTGGCTGTTAAACATGCTAATGATGATGTTATCAAACAAACCGCCAGTCTACGTCTGGTACGTCTTTATATTGAGCAGGCAAAATATGATAAGGCTTTATCGCTGTTAGCTATGGAACACGATACGGCTTATGATTCGCAATACGAAGAACTGAAAGGTGACGTTTATAATGCCAGTGGTGATTTTGATCAGGCTCGTATCGCCTATGATGAAGCGATCAAATTGCGAGGCGCTTCGGCAAGTCAATGGTTAATGTTAAAGCGCCAAAATCTGGGTATTACTACTGAGAAAACCTCCGCTGAGCAAAAGTCAGGCTTAAGTTTGATCGATAAAACTGACACGACCCACAGTGAGATTACCGGGCTTACAAGTTTATTGAACTTACCAGTTTAGTCGACGCCTTAATCACATTCCTTTAACCGTTGCTGATAACCAATAATATTCTGCTGTGAAAATCTATAATTCCTGTTTTTATCGTTATTTAGCTTTGCTCGTTCCAATGCTGTTACTCAGTGCGTGTTCGGATGATGTGAATGTTACCCCGCCAACAGAGCTGGTTCCTTTTAAGTCCGATTATTATCTGGATGTTACCTGGCATAAGTCAACAGGCAAAGGCGCAGGCGATCAATATCTTTTCCTGGACCCTCTGATATTAAAAGATATTGCAGTAACGGCCAGCCGCGATGGTGTGATAAATATCATCGGACTGAAGACTGGTGAGTTTGAAGACGATATAGACCTCGATGAGACCATAAGTGCCGGCGTTGGAGGAGATGAGGATGTCTGGCTACTGGCAACACGAGAAGCCTATGTTATCGCAGTAGATGCAAAAAAACGAGAAGTTCGCTGGCGTACACGAGTACCAAGCGAAGTTCTCGCCCGCCCGGTTATCCATAAAAATACGGTAGTAGTTAGAACCATTGACGGCAAGATACTTAGTCTGGATATTGATAGCGGAGAAATACGCTGGCAATATCAACGCGCGATTCCTGATTTGACCTTGCGAGGTAACAGCCCCCCCCTGGTTGCTCGTGACAAGATTTTCGTTGGTCTTTCTGATGGCCGTTTAATTGCCATATCACCGGATAATGGTGAAGTTATCTGGGACATCGCACTAACAGTTCCTAGCGGTCGATCTGAAATTCAGCGACTGGTTGATATTGATGGCGATGTAGAGCTTTATGGCAGAGTATTATACGCCGCCAGTTTTCAGGGCAGGATTGCGGCTATTGATGTGGAGCGCGGGCAGTTTTTGTGGGCGCGTGACTTTTCCACACACACGGGTGTAGTGCTTGATGAAAAGGTACTCTACAGCAGTGACGAGAATGGTAACGTCTGGGCGCTGGACAGATTGAATGGTGCGACTATATGGCAGCAGGATAAGCTGGCGTACAGGAGTTTAACCCGTCCGACCATTGTCGGTGATTATCTGGCAGTAGGTGATTTTGAAGGTTACGTACACCTGTTATCACGAGATGATGGCCACTTTGTTGCACGCTTTCAGTTAGGCCAATATGATGATATTGGCTGGGATCTTAGTACCGGAATTATTGTTGCGCCGATTGTTTTTCGTGAAGACCGTCTAGTGGTTGTTAATCGTGGTGGCATCGTCTATGTGCTTGCATTACGTAAATTTGACCCTGATTTAGACAGCGACGACTTCTAAAACACTTCTATTATGTCAGTATCCTTAAACCCCGAACTTGTGATTGCACTCGTTGGCCGTCCCAATGTAGGAAAGTCGACTCTGTTCAATGTGCTTACTAAATCACGTGATGCATTAGTCGCTGATTACCCCGGCCTGACACGTGACCGTCAGTACGGGCGTTTTCAGTTTGAATCATCAGAAATTATCATTATCGATACCGGTGGTTTAAGTGGCGAAAATGAAGAACTTGATACGCACATGGAAAAGCAGACACGTCTTGCAGTAGATGAAAGCGATATTATCCTTTTCATGGTCGACGCACGTGATGGGCTAACGCCGGCAGATGAAGTTATTGCTGACTCATTAAGGCGCACCGGAAAAGTCGTCAAACTTATCGTAAATAAAACCGATGGCCTTGATGCGCGCACAGTCGCTATGGATTTTTTCTCACTGGGTTTAGGTGAACCGATATCAATTGCTGCGTCTCAAAACCGTGGCATTCAAGTGATGTTGTCGAATGTATTAAAGACATTGAACTTAGATGAGCCATCTGAAACTGATGATCAAACTGCTAGCGATGATTCTCTGGATGCAGAAATAGATAGAGATAAAAGTATAAAAGTTGCCATTATTGGTCGCCCCAATGTCGGTAAGTCAACATTGGTCAATCGATTTTTGGGAGAGGAACGTGTAGTCGTATTTGATATGCCCGGCACCACCCGTGATAGTGTGTTTATTCCATTTGAACGCGACGGTGTAAAATACACTTTCATCGATACCGCTGGTATCCGCCGTAAGCGTGCAGTACATGAAGTGATAGAAAAATTTAGTATCATCAAATCCATGCAGGCAATTGAACGTGCCAATGTTGTTATCATGATGATAGACGCCAGAACAGAAATTTCTGATCAGGACTTACACCTGATCGGTTATATACTGGAAGCCGGTCGTGCCTTGATTCTAACCATAAATAAATGGGATGGTATGGATGACTACCAGAAAGAACTCATCCATAAAGGCCTCGATAAACAACTGCCCTTTGTCAGATTTGCAGAAACGTTTTTTATCTCCGCATTGCATGGCTCGGGTGTAGGTAAACTCTATGAAGCTATTGATCGAGCTTATGCTGCAGCAACAAAAAAATATTCGACCCCAGATCTTACCCGTTTATTAGAAAAAGCCGTACAGTCTCATCAACCGCCAATGATTAATGGCCGCAGGATAAAACTGCGTTATGCGCACCAGGGTGGAATGAATCCGCCGAGAATAATTATCCACGGCAATCAGATCACTAAAGTGCCGGCAGCATACAAACGGTACCTGACCAACTTTTTCAGAAAAGAACTTCAATCCGTCGGTACACCAATAATGATCGAGTTTAAGGGCAGCGACACTAATCCGTTCATCAGCAGTAAAAAACATAAAACATCACAAGCAGGCTCGAAGACACGTAAATAGCAATAAGTCTAGCGTTCCAGTCCTGATCTGACCGATCAAAACCCCAAGCTGCAACACACGTTCATGAGTGTTGAAACTGAATCTCGCAAAGGCGCCAAGACGTAGAGATAAACATTTTTTATATTTCACGACATTTCGAGGTGTGAAGTAGTCTTTAGAATCTGTCCACTGTAAGTAGAGATTTCATAGTATCTCATAATAGAGGATCTATCATTTTAGTTCTTTTTAGTTCTTTGTTTTCAGGTTGAATGGTTTCCCTCTGCGTCATAGCGCCTTTGCGAGAATCAGTTTTTAAGCCAGAACTCACATCCTCACGTCGCAAAATTTATCGATAAATAAAATCTAAACCTACCATTTGCGCAATATTTTCAAATCTCGACTATATTCTTTTTATAGAAGATGGTTCCTTGAAAAGCATCCGTTCCGTATTTAGTTGTATATCAAGTTGATAACGTAGTTATATGAAAATTGTGTGACGTATTGGCGCATTTACTTGCCAAGCATCGTTTTTCAACTATCTTCAGAAATACAACATAACTATTAAAACAATAATAGAGGAGTTCCTCTGATGAAAAAACAGTTTAATCTACTTGCCACAGCAATAATGGCCGCACTTGTAAGTACCTCAGCGCAGGCGATTCAATTTGATGGATTCATGACTGCCGGTGCAACAAAAATCGTTGACATTGATAAAGACGATAAAGGCAATATTTATATTGGTGGCCTCGGTGACCGCGGTATTACCGATGACGTGACTTTCGAAAGGGACACACGTTTTGGTTTGCAGATTAGTTCTGATATTACGGATAATATGTCAGTGGTTGCGCAAGTACTGGGTCGGGGTGACCAGGATAACTTTAACGCCAAGATCGAGTGGGCTTATGTCGATTACGAAATTGCCGATACAGTCAGTGTTCACGCAGGTAAAATCAAACAGCCTGTTTACCTGGTTAACGATTATGTAGAAGTGGGTTATGCTTATCCCTGGATTCGTCCACCGCAGGAAGTGTATTTACTAAATAACCCAATCAATACAGTAAACGGTATCGAATTATTACTCCAGTTTCCGGTTGGTCCCGGCACATTATCCTTCCAGCCTTATCTAGGTTCGAATCGTGATGATATTCCGAATACTCAAGGTGCTTTCTTCCAGGCAGATAACATTTACGGTATGGATATTAAATATTCCGGCAGAGGTTATACCGTACATGTCAGTGACTTTACCTGTGACGTAAAAACTACGGGCAGCTTCAGTACCACGGCAACATTTAATACTCCTGCTGGACCAGTAACCGGTGTTCCAGTAGATGTTGATTTAAATGGTAAGGGTAAATGTAATGTGGCAGCAGCCGGTTTTAATCTGGATATGAAAAATATAGTCGTTTATGCAGAATGGCAGAAACGCACGACTGATAAGTCATTAGAAAAAGCTTTTGGTGACACCGAAGCATGGTATACCACCATCGGCTACCGCATGGGTAAATTCCTGCCACATATAACCTATGCAACCATTGATGGTGAAGCATCGACTAATGGCCTGCCTGGTAATGGTGCAGCTACGGTTCCTTCTGAGTAATACGAACCAATGAAGCAGTAGAGAGACA
>CAWBXM010000020.1:0-14728 GCA_963792545.1 uncultured Gammaproteobacteria bacterium
GTCTTGCCCGTTTCATGGAAAAACAGGCGGGCATCAGCGCCGAGAAACTAAAACTCAACATCGGTAAAACGCGTGACGTTATCATTGATGACATCGTTTCTGATGACATTGGCACACAGATCATCGCACGCACAAGCTCCGACGCACCGGATATTGATGGACTTGTTTATATTGACTTACCCGCAGACTGGTCTGAAAACAACACTGTCAAGGTGGGTGAAATCACACAGGTGACAATCACCGCTACTGACGAGTATGATATGTGGGGTAAAATCAGTGAATAATTAATAACTAATAGTTAATAGTGAATTGCACAAACATGGTAACTGGAGGAAACGTATGAGAGTCGTTTTGATTTTATTGACATCTGATAGACCCTTTTTAACTACAGGCCGTTACTCATACTCCACTAAAAAATCAGAATCTGATTCAACAGAACAGTCATCCCCTACTCCGTCAGGATTGGGCAGATACTAAAAAACCTCTTTAACTATTCACTAATAACTATTAGTTATTCACCGTATTATGATGTCCGATCCCGTCACCCTAACCTCAGCTTTCCTACTTGGCTTATTCAGCACTTTGCACTGTGTCGGCATGTGCGGCGGCATCATCGGAGCCTTGAGCCTCAGCCTGCCAGTTGAAACACGAAATCATAAATCCAGGCTGTTTTTCTTTGTTCTAACCTACAATCTTGGCCGCTTAATTAGTTACAGTATTGCCGGTTTGATTGCGGGAGCGCTAGGCACTGGATTTTTACAATCAGCAGGTTTTGATCAAGGACATACCATCCTGCGCATGGTCGGCATTTCGATGATGGTCGCAATCGGTTTGTACCTTACGGGCTGGTTACCGCAGCTCGCCAGCGTAGAAAAAATAGGTATCCCCGTATGGAAACGCCTTGAACCCATAGGCAGAAAACTGGTCCCGGTGACGTCCTTACCAAAAGCTCTTGCCTACGGTTTAATATGGGGCTGGCTGCCTTGCGGACTGGTGTATTTTGTGCTCATCTGGGCCCTGACTGCCGGTAATGCAATACAAGGCGCACTCACTATGCTGGCATTTGGCCTTGGCACTTTACCCACATTAATTACCGCAGGATTTATGACCTCCTGGGTCACCCGTTTTGCACGTTCGACCCGTGCCAGACAAGTGGTTGGCCTGCTCATTATCGCAATGGCCATTGGCAGCTTGTTTATTCCAATGGAACATCACCATCATTAGCCCACTGCTACGCCATGTTTAATCTTAGCAACAGCGACGCTTTTACCGATATCATCGGTCACTCACCAGCCTTAGAATCGGTCATTCGTACCGCACAGATTGCGGCGGCAGCAGATGTACATATTTTAATAGAAGGTGAAACCGGTACCGGTAAAGAACTGATGGCGCAGGCACTACAGCAGAGCAGCCTGCGTGCAGAGCAGCCCTTTATCATTATCAACTGCGCCGCACTGCCCGCCGAACTGGTCGAATCACTCTTATTTGGCCACGAGAAAGGTGCCTTTACCGGTGCCGACGAAAGAAGAGATGGTTACGTGCAAAAAGCACACGGCGGCACATTATTTCTCGATGAAATTGGTGAATTACCGCTACCGTTACAAGGTAAATTATTACGCTTTGTTGAAAATGGCGAATGCCAACGTGTTGGATCACACGAATTAGAAAAAGTAGATGTACGTATTCTAGCCGCCACAAACCGTGATCTGATGAAGCTAATGGATGAAGGGAAGTTTCGCAGCGACCTTTTTTATCGTTTAAGTGTTGTCACCCTGCGGCTGCCAAATTTAAAAGAACGCCGTAAGGACGTACCAGAACTGGCAAACCATTTTTTGCAACAGGCGGCTCAGCGAAACAAAGTACAACCCTGCAAGTTTAGCCACGACGCACTCAACCAGCTCAAACACTACAACTGGCCAGGTAATATCAGAGAATTAAAGAATATCTGCGAGCACGTCTCGGCATTAATGCCCGCAGAGACAATCGACAAAGATAATCTGCCACAACAGATCCTCGAATGTGAAGTCAATAATTGTTCAGGCTATATGCTTCCAGAACACGGTATTGACATGGAGTCACTGGAGATTGACCTTATAAAGCAAGCGCTTGATCATACCAGGGGCAACAAATCAAAAGCCGCAAAACTACTTGGCTTAAGCCGTGATGCGTTTTTGTACCGGCTTAAAAAATATAATTTGTAATGTTATAATTTATAGCACTTGCACAAGTGCCAACGCAACTATCAACTATCAGCATACACATAACCGTTATGGTAGAGACCCATATCAATCAGAGTACAGGACTGGCGACTATCGTGCTAAGACCTAATAACTCATCTAGCTGGCAATTTAATATGCAGATTGTCTACTCACTTGCCTTTATCGCTTTTTGTATTTCAAGTTATTTTGCATTCCACGGCCTGTGGCTAATATTCCCATTCGCTGGCCTGGAAGTTGGTTTTTTATTTATCTGCTTATACCTGCGTTTACGCGCCAATAACAGGACGGAAGTTATCACTTTTGATGAAGGTACCGTAGTTATTGAACACGGCCACCATCATGCAGAAAAATCCTGGAAGTACCACCGTATGTGGGCAAAAATATTTGTCAAAAAACCGGAAACTCGTGGTTACCCGAAGCAGGTCTTCATCCGCTCCCACGGCAAAGAACTTGAACTAGGCGCGTTCCTCAATAAACGCGACAAAGAGATCCTCATAAAAGATCTAAAGAATATTGTTTATGCATAAACACCCATTATCAATGCTCTCGTTGACCCCATGAACTGCTCACATCCTCTAAAACGACACCATAATATATAAGCAAGCTTTATAAATATCAAAAAGTTAGTGATAAATCAGCCCTGATTTACTAACTGTTCAAGCCCCATTTCAATAAGATTCTTTCTAAAGGGCACCTCTATTAATTGCTTGTGCCCTTAACAAAAACTCATTTCATTTGATGTATGTCATGCCAGTGATTTTTTGTTACACATACTATATCAACTGGAAAAACCAACTTACAGATAATCAGAGATTTAGTCTCCTGGCGAATATGGACAACAAGGTTACCTTTAACAAAGAATTAATCAAACGTTACGATACCTTTGGGCCGCGCTATACGTCGTACCCTACCGCAGTACAATTTAGTACTGATATTGGTCTCGAAGACTATCTAGACTGGACAGCAAAAAGCAATGACGATCCAATACCTGCCTCGCTGTCTCTGTACCTGCACATTCCTTTCTGTGACACCATATGTTACTACTGCGGTTGCAGTAAGGTAATCACTAAAGATAAATCCAAAGCTGCGCATTATATTCAGCTATTAAAGCGGGAGATAAAATTACAGGGCGCCCTGTTTGCAAAAGATCGCCTGGTAACACAGATACACTGGGGCGGTGGCACGCCTACTTTTTTGAACGATAAGGAAATTTATGAAATTATCGAATGCATCCGAGAAAATTTTAATGTGCCCGCGAATAACGAAGTCGAGTTTGGCATCGAGGTAGACCCACGTACTGTCGACCAGCAACGATTAAAAAATTTAAACAATCTTGGATTTAACCGTATCAGCTTTGGCGTACAGGATTTTGACGCCTGCGTGCAAAAGTCTGTCAACCGCGTACAGTCAACCGAACAGATCAAGCAGCACATCGTTGATGCAAGAGCTTTCCAGTTTAAATCCATCAATATCGATTTGATGTATGGCCTGCCGAACCAGACCATGCACAGTTTTTCTGAGACGCTGGACACCACGATAAAACTAGACCCTGATCGCATCGCCATATACAACTACGCGCACTTACCGGAGATGTTTAAACCGCAACGCCGAATCAATGAAGAAGAATTACCGTCCGCAGAAGAAAAACTAAACATCCTGCAACTGTGTATCGATAAATTACAGGATGCGGGTTATGTTTATATCGGTATGGACCATTTCGCCAAAGCCACTGACTCGCTGGTTGAAGCACAAAAACACGGTACTTTACATCGAAATTTTCAGGGCTATTCGACCAATGCAGACTGTGACATGATCGCCATGGGGGTTACTGCAATCAGCCGCATCGGAGACAATTATAGTCAGAACGTACGCACTATAGAGGAATATGAAAACTACCTGGAACAGGGAAAAATCCCGGTATTTCGTGGTATCGAGTTAGAGTCCGATGACATATTACGTGGTGAGATTATTAACCAGCTTATGTGCAACAACAATTTGGACATTACTAAACTGGAAAACAAATGGGGTATCGATTTTAAAAACTATTTCAAATCGACGCTGAAAAATCTAAAAATGATGGCAGATGATGATTTGATCACGATGAGCAACAAAAAATTAATCATCACCAATAGCGGACGATTATTGGCGCGGTCAATCTGCATGCAATTTGACCATTACCTGGAAGAAAAAAACAATCAACGGTTCTCACGTATCATCTAGCCGCCCCAACATTCCCTAAATAGCTTTCGGTATTACGGCATTATGTATTACCATTAAGCTCATATTTATTATTAGCGCCGCCATGTCAGAATACAGCTAAACATATGCCTGCACATCAAAAGTTTTTATCAAAAAAAACCCTACCACTGAATACACAGATACTTAACGGTTTCCTCAGTCACTATAAAGCAGCGGACATTCGAAAAACGCATTTATTTGAAGGTCGCTATGAAAACATATATCTCGATCAACAGCATATCCCTGAACTTGCCATACTCATCAGCGAGGCAACTGATCTGGCGCAACAAATTTTAAAAGTCCAACCATTACGCGCCGGTTACTGGTTTAATTACATGCCACCAGGCTCATCAACAACGCTACACACACACGATGACGATGATGAGCTTTTATCAGGCGTTTATTATATTCATGTACCTGAAAATTCCGGCAATCTGATCATTTACGATAAGACACAGGACCGCATTACCAACAAAACTGAAATCACGCCCCATGCCGGTGAATTTATTTTTTTTGAACCCGATGCTCGTCATGAGGTGACAAAAAATCTCAGTGCAGAACATCGATTATCCATTGGCATGAACTTTGGCAGTCCAGATTCAGATTAAAAGTCTTGCACATATCGATAATTTCCATACAGAATCAACCCTCACCAACGCACAAACTTTAGTTTTATATGCCTTCTGACTGATTGTTTTATTAATTATTATCAATATACTTCCGCTCAGATAACCTTACATTTATAATGTTGCAAGCGGCATATTTTACAACTACCATTTTAAAATCGACTTTTGCGGATAAGCAGGCACGTTTATGGTTCAACACAAAACTAATCACAGTCGTAACGTATTATTCCAGTTTCTTATATTATCGATTTTACTGGGATTTCTATTACTGATTAATCATGAGTTCCTGTTCAACTTCTACATTAGAAACCAGGTAACCAATACCGGTTACATTGTAAACGGCAGTATTCTCGGCCTGTTCCTGCTGGGGACTTTCCGTATTATCACCCTGCTACTGCGTTACAGCCGTGAGGAAACTTCACTTTCTCGATTTATTAGAAATATCGAGAACGAAGAATTACTGCCTACCGAACGCATCAGTAAAAAAAGTCTTATCTACAATCGCTACACTTCAGTGCTCGAGATCAGCAAACATAATGTTGCCGTCAATCACAGTGCTCTGGCATCGACGCTGGTGGCAACTGAAAACACACACTTAAGCGTGCCGCGTTTTATCAGCAATATTCTGATTTTAACCGGTGTATTTGGCACTATTATCTCTCTGTCGATCGCCCTGCTCGGTGCATCAGATATTATCGATAGTGCTGATGGCATCAGTGGCATGAGCATCGTCATACATGGCATGTCGACAGCGCTATCAACGACCTCGACTGCGATTATCTGTTACCTGTTTTTTGGTTATTTCTATTTAAAACTAACCGATGTTCAAACCGAGTTACTAAGTGGTATAGAACAGGCCACCGCACTGTATATCATGCCTCGATTCACCTATCAGACAGACAGTATGCTGCAAGAAATTGGCCACCTGGTAAAAGCCCTGCATGATGCTGCCCGTGTAATGACCAGCACACAGATAGACTTTGCTGAGGCCGGACGCAACCTGAACGCACTGACAGGAAATAATGCCGAAAGTCTGATGCGCTTAAGTGCCGATATCGATGAAATCAAAACACTGTTACGCGATGGCTTTCGTCTGTCATCAAATTAAACACTATTCAGAAACAGCGATGAGTACTCTATTGTGAGCGAACATTTTGTTGATCTACGGCAGAGAGATTTAACAAGCGAAAGCTTCTGGCCATCATTCACCGACATCATGATGGTAGTAGTCATCATTTTCCTGCTCACTTCGATGTTGTTAATGGTAAAAAACTGGGAGCTACTCGACCAGTTACGAAACAGCATGGCGGCTGAAGAACAGGCAGCAAAAATCATCGATGACACCTCACATGAAAACGCAACGCTAGAAGAACAGCTTGCACAATCACAAAATGAAGTCTCCATGCTGCGCATGCAGTTATTGCAGGCCAGCGAACAGGCCAACCAGCTAAACGTAGAGCTTGAAGATAAAGACCAACAGATTGTTATCATGCTCTCTGAGAATGAGCAGCTAAAAAATTCTGTCAATAAAAATGAACAAAAGATAATCAACTTGAGTTCAAAAGTCACATCAATGGAAGACAGTCTGTCACAGCTAAATATCGATATTGAACAGAAACAGAATCAGCTGGAAAGCGAACGTCAAAAAATCATCATCATTACTCAGGAACGTGACTCACAATCTCGCAAGCTGTCGTCACTGGAAGATGATTTTGGTTCGCTCAAAGTTAAATATGACAAGCTAATACGACCAGCGCGCACCGCCAAAGGTAAATATGTGGTCAGTGTGAATTTTGAACGCATCAAAGGTAAGGAGCGGATCCGCTTTAAAGATTCTGGTGACGAAAATTACACTATCGTCTCTAAGAAACAATTACACCGCAAACTCGCCAGTTTGAAAAAGAAACACCCTAACAAGCTTTATATAAAAATCGTCATTCCAAAAGAAAGTGGGCTGACCTACAACGAAGCCTGGACCTTTATGAACGATCTATTGAAAAAGTATGATTATTATAATCAGGAATAGCCAGCCCGGCCTGTCAATCAGAAAAAATACACATAAAGATCATATGCTTGCGGTAATTTCTACCAAAACTTCACATATAAACTATACTAACTTTGACAAGAATAAATTTCAGGATTTAAATGACTTCCAGGGCGGAAAAAACCAAACAAGTTTTAAATAGTCACCCGGCATGCGAGCATAGTTATGACCAGACTAAAATTATTAATCATATTTTTTGCGACCTACACTTATATAGCAGGCGTTTCTGCGTCTGAGGCAATATACCCGCTGGTTACCTACAAGTGCAATCCTGAAGCCGACATAATCACACTGACAAATTCTTTACTAAAAAGCGACGAGGGAGCTTCCTACAATTATTCAGATGAAGACGGTACCTACTCACCCTGGAACCTGGTCGAGATTGACCGCAAAACTGAATACACACGCATCGTCAGAATTAAGAAAGTCACCAAATCCTGCGCACTTAGTTCAGGTGAATATACCATCACCATCGAACCACAGGTATTCAGCAAAAATCTGAACGGCGCCTGCGGCGCTACTATTTCGTCAGCATTTACTGTGGCATTTGATGGCTTCGACATACAGGAACGCACACCATTCGAAGATTACTGCCGGGGCAATTCACCTATCATCACGCGCCTTACCGTATTCGGCAAAACCAGCGAAGTAAAAATTCAACGCGTCGCTCGTCACAAGTTTTATTAATACAAACATTCATTTTCCATACAGTCCAGCCCTCGCCGTATTTTAGGCTGATTTTAATTTTTAGATTATTACTCAGCAGACATAAACACACCTGTTGTATCCACCTGTTTTCCTGTTATTATAGTGCCGACACAGAAGCCGACAAGCCTAATAAATAACACTATAAATTTCTAATTACAGGTACTCTACTATGCAAATTCTAGTCAAGAAAACAGGGATTCTTATTACATATTTTTCACTACTACTCATATCTACATGCGCTTTTGCCTACCCACAGCAGAAGGCAGCAACGTCTGCTGATCCAGCTTATGCCATCCATACAGCACTGGAAAAAATCACCACTTTCAGCAGCAACTCAGACAAGGTCAAGCCTATACAGCTTCGTGGCTTCATCGAAAATGAAATCATTCCTCATTTTGACTTTAACAACATGTCACACTGGATAACCGGCCGTTACGCGGACAACATGACAGAAAAAGATAAAGCAGCTTTTCAACGCAACCTGCGTGAGACTTTCCTGTCCAGCCTGGCAAGACACCTCGGCAGCTTCGACGCCAAAAACACCCGCGTTCGCTTTCAAAAAGTACGTTATCGCGGACAGGATGAGGCTTTTGTCAACACCACAATTTATCGCCCGGACTCAATACCCGTGCATCTTGATTTCCGGATGAAACGTGAAGGCAAAGACTGGAAAATAATCGATGTAAAAGCGAATGGTTCCAGCGCAGTAATGTACTATCGCAATCATTTTATAGCCGAGTTAAGAACATTCCAGAGAAGAACACCACGCCGTTATTAGTACATATCAACATACAGAGGTTCAAGGACTGAACCTGCCTGTTAGATTCATGTCTTAAAAAAGTAATACCGAACAAACTTTAACAGGCCATGATTATCGACACCCCCCGAAAAAACAATCCCAGTCATAAACGCGGCGGTCTGCTGGTTATTGTGATCTTCGTCGCTGCTATTATTTTACTCAGCAGACACGAACCGGTTAATACCATAGACTGCACACCGAACATCGTTGCCAGCAAACCAGAGGTCATCATGTTAGGTGCATGGTGGTGTACTTATTGCTACCAGGCAAAAAAATATTTTCAAAAAAACAATATCAGTTACTGCGAATACGACATGGAGAACACCGAGGAAGGCAAGCGGCTCTATCAGGACAACGGCAGCGGTGCAGTGCCGATCTTACTGATCGGAGAATATCAATTAAACGGCTTTAGCAGGCAACAGGTCGATGCCGCACTGGCCTTACTAGAAAACACACCTAAAAACTAATCATGCTGACAAAATTACAGAAATTCTTTGATCAATACCTGGGCCAGAACACTGAAGCCGAAATCCCTCTCGAACGCCGCCTGCAAATGGCCACGGCTGCATTAATGGTTGAAATGTTACACGTCGATACGCAGGTAACTGACGATGAGGAAAATAAATTACGCGAGTTACTCGAACTACGGTTTAACCTGAGTTCCAGCGAGATAGACTCGTTAATTGATTTAGCTAACAATGAAAAGCACGATGCCACTGACTACTTCCAGTTTACATCGTTGCTCAACACACATTATTCACAGCAGCAAAAGATCGATCTTGTTGAGGACCTGTGGCAATTAGCTTATGCAGACCATGAGCTGGACAAATATGAAGAACACCTGCTGCGACGTTTAGCCGAATTATTACACGTACCACATCAGGATTTCATCCGCACAAAACATAAAGTATTAAAACCTTAAACTTACCTCAACGCCTACATGGATATAGGTGGTAGAACAAGGCAGTTGCCGAGACATCGAGGTGCAGAGAAAACATCTTTTACTGTTAACTACGTCAAAGGCGCCTCTAACAGTCAAAATAGGCATCTCAGCAGTAAAAAATCTAGTGTAACGAACTCTCAGAACCCCACATTTTGTTATAACGCTCGACCACTTCACGCACCTCATCCGGATAACCGATAATATCCATCTGCTGCCGGCCTTCTTTGAAAAACTGGCGAGCATCTTGTGGCAAATTTTTTATCAGTGCGTCATAAGCCCGTTCGATCAGTTCTGGCTGATGACTTCGTGTTGCGACAATGCCATAATTTAAATTCAAAACTCGCCATGGACGCATCATATTTGTCTGCTCCATATCCTGCCGAATACTATCATCACAGGCGTCGATAACCTCACGGATCACCCTGGCGAGATCTGCAAGCATGTGTGGTTCGACCAGTTCATTGGCATAACCGGCAAGTGAATTAACCAGCATATCAATCTGCGACAATTTGCCGCCATGTCTGGCCACCCATAATGATACTGGCACACTCAGACGAATTAACTCACGGTTCTGCTCACCAGTTTTATTCTGTATATATGAAACCATCGCTTCCAGCAAATCCAGCGTGTATTGGCCAATCTGACTGATATCCTTTTCCTCCAGTAAACCCATACTTTCCATACTCATCTTCTGTTGCACAGCACTATCAGCATCGGCCCTGGCCATCACATCGATTGCCTGATCCATTGCCGCCAGTAAATTATGCGGCGAGTTAACATCTTGCTCATCGGGTTCGACATCAGCAATAACCTCTGTCACGGCGTTATGAAATAAATCTCTGAAAGTATTGGCGTTAAACGAAAAATCCATTGCATTAGTCTCAAATTAGGGCGTTGATTTTTAAGGGCATCTCTATTAATTGACAATTAATAGAGATGCCCTTAATAGTATAAGTTAATATACTCCTCCATACACTTGTTACTATAATGTAAAAAACTATGCGATTACTACACACTATGCTCAGGGTGGGCAACCTGCAACGTTCGATAAGCTTTTATACCGAGACCTTAGGCATGAAACTGCTACGACAGAAAGAGTACCCCGAGGGGAAATTCACCCTCGCCTTTCTGGGCTACGGTGACGAGAAACATAACACCGCACTGGAACTCACTTATAACTGGGACATCGAGCACTACGACCTGGGCAAAGGTTTTGGTCATCTTGCCATCGAAGTCGATGATGTTTATAAGGCAGCTGAAAAAATACGTGCACAAGGCGGAAATATAATCCGGGAACCCGGGCCGATGAATGCAGGCACCACCCTGCTGGCATTTGTCGCCGACCCCGACGGTTACGAGATCGAACTGCTACAGCCAAAATCTTGAAAATTACTCATGCTTTCACACTGCAAACTATTAACTATTCACCGATTTTCGCCCCTGAAAAATCGGCATACACTACATCCCCGTAGCTAACGGCTCTTATGGTTCCCGAATTAATCGAAACAAGCTCTCGAATGGATGAACTGCTGGAGCAGTTAAATAATGAAAGCATCATTGCTGTCGACACCGAGTTTTTTCGAGAAACCACCTATTTCCCGCAATTAGCACTGGTACAGATTGCCACTGAGACCATCGTTGCCTGCATCGACCCACTGGCATTCGATGCCAGAGATGCATTAAGAGCCATTTTTCTTAACAGCAAAATCACAAAGATTTTTCACTCCTGTTCACAGGATCTGGAAGTGTTATTTTACTATCTTGGCCAGGTACCCAATGCAATCTACGACACGCAGATTGCCAACGCACTGCTGACAGACCATCACCAGATTGGATATGCAGCACTGGTTGAAAAGGAATTAGGAACACTTTTAGACAAGTCACAAACCCGAACCAACTGGCTGCAACGACCACTGACTACAAAACAGATTCAATACGCCGGTGATGATGTTTTTTATCTATACAAACTGCGAAATATTCTCGATGAGAAACTGCATCAGCTCGGCAGAAAAACCTGGTTTGATGAAGACTCTGCAAGATTACTTGGCGATGAACATTCTTTTCAAATGGATAGTGATACCTTATGGAAACGTGTCAAGGGTGCCACCAGGTTAGATCGCAAAAAACTGGCCATCATTCAGGCTATAGCAGTATGGCGTGAACATCTGGCTCAACAGAAAGACAGAAACCGAAGAAAAATTCTGGCAGACGATATAATTATTAATCTAGCGTTCAACGCACCTGAAAACATTGAGGCCATGGATCAGATCATCGGAGCTAAATACCACTTTGATGATAACGAGAAGCAACAGTTACTTGACGCCATCACAGAAGCGCAACAGTCTGCTCTGGAAGCCTGTCCAGATAACGATTTTAATTCTCTCGATAGTGATCAGAAAAAGACACTTAAAAACTTGCAACATCTAATCAATACTAAAGCCGAACAACTGGGGATTTCACCAGCAATTATTTGCTCTCGAAAAGAACTGGAAAAACTAATCTTATGGCACGATCAAAAAGATGGCACCCTGCCTCCCGAGCTGAATATAATGCAAGGCTGGCGACTGCATTGCATCGGCCAGGGATTATTGGATGTTCTAAAATAACAGCTATTTCAACATAATAATCGCTATAACTATTGATATCAGAACGTGTTTTTGCTTGAATCTCCATATAAAACAAGCCATTATACTAATTACTGATCAAACACGAACAAAATAACCATGATAAGGTCTCACCAAGTGAGTCCATAATAACAATATTAAGTGACACATAAAGAGGAGCTCCGCATGCATAATCCAGTTAACAAACTTTTTAAGACACTGTTTATAGTCACATTAGCGCTAGCCAGCTTAAACAGCTACGCCGAAAACTCTCAACCATTTGGTGATTATGTAATCCATTACAATGCTTTCAGAAGCGACACGATCTCACCTGAGGTTGCAAAACAATATGGCCTGGCACGTGCAAACAATCGCGTTCTTATTAACATCGCTGTACTGAAGAAAGTAATGGACACCACGGGTACACCTACACCAGCAGCCGTAACCGGCAATGCTAGCAACCTGACCGGCCAGTTAAAGCAACTTGAATTTAAAACTATAAAAGAAGGCACTGCCATTTATTACCTTGCCGAAACAAAAATCAGTGACGGTGAATTTCTCAAGTTTGATATAAAAGTTATTCCTGAAGGTGAAACACGCGCTGCAAGATTACGTTTTGATAAACGATTCTTCACTTACTAAACGAGTTATCTCTTAGCACAATCAAAAAAAGCCGTTAATTCGGCTTTTTTTGTAGCTGTGTCTTTTTGGTTAAAACAAAAAACAGGGTCAATGTATATGTCGCACATTGTCATGATCATGAGGCAGACTGGTTTCCACCACCTGTTTGCCGATTATCACAATGTAACCAGAATACCTCTGCCCATAATCTAATGACTGATCATCACAGTATTCAAAGCTATACAGACGACATATCTGCACACTGCCATTTGCTCCTCTACGCAACCAACTGCGCTGCCGAGACACGGTTGCATCCAGTAACTGCAAACCAGCATGCTCACACTTTTGCTTACACACTGAAAAGGCCATCTCATTACAGCGCTGAGTATCCCACCAGTACCAAATCCCGGCCATAATTAAAATTATTAACAGTAAATCTTCCATCTTTGCCTATTACTTGCTCACAATTATTTCATCGTACATGAATTTCCTATAAAATCATCGGTTAATACGATGAAATATCATATAATTATCCGTTTATCACATTGAGAAAAATTATGCTTGCCAATTCGGACACAACCGCACGCCCTAGCTCATACAACTATGACGAACTGCTAACCTGTGGCCGAGGGGAGTTATTTGGTCCCGGCAATGCACAGTTACCTGCGCCTAATATGTTGATGATGGATCGCATTACAAAAATTACCGATGCCGGTGGTGCTTATAACAAAGGCGAAATTATAGCAGAACTGGATATCAAGCCTGATCTGTGGTTTTTTGAATGCCACTTTAAAGGTGACCCGGTAATGCCAGGCTGTCTGGGGCTTGACGCCATGTGGCAGCTTCTTGGCTTTAATCTTGGCTGGCTCGGTCATAAAGGGCGTGGACGAGCGCTGGGGGTAGGTGAAGTTAAATTTATCGGACAGGTACTACCCACGGGTAAAATTATTCAATATAAAATTGATGTAAAACGCGTGATTGCACGTGGACTTATTATGGGCATTGCCGATGGAACAATGTTAGTTGATGGTCGTGAAATTTATTACGCGAAAAACCTGCGTGTTGGCCTGTTTACTTCTACTGATAATTTTTAAGGTAACAATAAAATGAAACGAGTTGTAATATCTGGAATCGGGATAGTTTCTTGTCTCGGTAATGACAAAAATGCCGTATTAGACTCACTGCAACAAGGACGTTCCGGCATAAAATTCAAACAGGAATATGCAGATATCGGCATGCGCAGCAATATTGCTGGCAGTGTTGATATTAACGTCGATGACTTTATTGATCGTAAAGTTAAACGTTTCATGGGAGATGCGGCTGCCTTTTCCTATATTGCGATGCAACAGGCAATCGATGATGCCAAACTCGATGATAGTCAGGTTTCAAACATCCGCACGGGCATCGTCATGGGTTCTGGTGGTGCATCATCAGCCAACCAGGTTGAAGCCGCAGATATCCTTCGTAGCAAAGGAATCCGGCGTGTCGGCCCATACATGGTACCTCGCACCATGGCTAGCACGGTATCAGCCTGTCTGGCCACACCCTTCCATATCAAAGGCGTCAACTACTCCATCAGCTCTGCCTGTGCCACCAGCACCCACTGTATAGGTAATGCTTATGAGCTGATCCAGATGGGCAAACAGGACCTCATCTTTGCCGGTGGTGGCGAAGAAGAACACTGGTCACTCAGTATGTTATTTGATGCCATGGGTGCACTGTCAACAAAGTACAATGAAACCCCGGAAAAAGCATCACGCACCTATGACGCTAACCGCGATGGTTTTGTCATCGCTGGCGGTGGTGCCTGTGTAGTGGTTGAAGAGCTCGAACATGCACTAAAACGTGGCGCTCCCATCTACGCTGAAATTGTTGGTTATGGCGCAACGTCAGATGGCGTAGATATGGTCGCACCATCGGGTGAAGG
>CAWBXM010000021.1:0-15186 GCA_963792545.1 uncultured Gammaproteobacteria bacterium
GGGCCAATCGTAAGCTTTAAAGAAACCCAGGCTAACTTTCAGCATGAGTATTATAACCATCAGTAAGTCGATATTTTTATAGAACACCAATTTGTAATGGGCATTACTTCTTTAACAGCTCATCCAGCGTTAAGGCATAGCTGTGCGAAAAAGTTGCGAGAAAATGCTGCACTTCGGGATGCTCAATCGCGTCCAGTTTGGCCTTAATCTCTTCCGCCGCTTTAGCAAATTCATGATTACCTGCGGCTATTTCCATCTGGCATTTTATGTACGCAGATATGGTATCTGCTGATTTGATTATTACCTTGTGATCTTCAGGAATTTTACTCTCGATGATCACCGACTCATAATCATATTGCAGATCTTTTGGCAGCAGACTCAAAAGTTCGCGCTCGGCCTGTCTTTCTATCGATTGGTAAGCCTGCGTAATCTCGTTCGAATGGTACTTAATCGGCGAAGGCATATCACCCGTAATCACCTCACTGCAATCGTGATACATAGCAGCCACAACAATCGCGTTAACATCTAACTGACCATCGTAGTAACGGTTTTTAATTAACCCCAGCGCATGTGAAATAGTAGCGACTTCCCAACTATGCTCCATCACATTTTCCTGCACCGTATTGCGCTTTAAACCCCAGCGTTGCAGCCAGCGAATTTTACTGATGTAAGCATAGAAATGACTTTGCATATTTAAATCCTGATGCGGTAAATTATTTTAGTGATTCGAGTTGGAGCAACAATCGGGGTCAGAACACAGTTGTTGCTAATATTAGCGAAAACTGTGTTCTGACCCCAGTTTTTCGACCCCAGTATTTCATGGTGTTAAACCTGTTTATCGGTATCATTGTCGATGCCATCGCCACAGTTAAGGAGCAGGATAACAAAGATAAGCATCAGCAACTATCCAGTAAGGAAGATACCGATCATATCCGCCAGGATATCACCATGCTGCAAAAACAACTGGATCAATTACTTGAGCGGACAGACATTGATCATTCTCAGGAGAAATCGAAATAAGCAAATCAAGTTTTGATAAAACAGAATTATCATGAGCACTCAGTGTTTTATATTAATCAACGCTATATAAATTATATTTCACCAACGCCACGGGGTCAGGCCTTACATTTGTTATCATGTGAAATGCAAGGCCTGGCCCCGTGAGTTTTAATGCCGGGCGGTGCCTGATCAGACAGGTGCTTGATGTTTGCTGAAGGGCTAACTTTACTTGTATAAATGAGTATATTCACTAGTATTTAGAGATAGTAATCTGTATTTATTAAGTCATTTTGATTTCAGATGGCAATCAGCCAGGTATAAGCTTTATTTAAGGATACCCCCTATGTGGCAAATGAACAAAACACGTGTAATTCTTTTTTTTATACTGCTCATCTTTTTTGTGCCAAACCTGTTTGCTGATGAATCTTCTCACCTCAAGATAGCCGGCTGGGACGTTTATGCTGACCCGGAACACCCAGATAAGACTATCGGTTACAGGAGTTTTGAGAAAAAGACCGGCATAACTATCGAATTCAAACCTCTAAGCAACCTGGACGATATCGTAAATCTTGCTGAATCAGATGAGCATTTTGATGTTTTCATTATCTCTAATGAAGGCATCAAAATTTTGCATGATATGGGGCTGGTTGAAGCCGTAGATCTAGAGAAACTGCCAAACTACCAGGATCTGCATCACAACCTTAAATATTCAAAATGGAGTCAATTTGACAGCCAGGTCTTTGCCGTGCCCTGGGCATGGGGACCCACGGGTCTGATGTATGACAAAGATATAATTGAAAGCCCTGATAGCTGGGATGTTCTATGGAACCCGGAATACACAGGCAAGGTCGGTATGTGGGATGACGTGTCGATGATCTGGACCACGGCTCTGGCGCTTGGCTACAAAAATGTATACAGCCTCACCCGAGCGCAATTAGACAAAGTTAAAAACAAGCTGTTTGAGTTCAATAAACTCCAGGCGCATTATTACAAAGGTGGTGGTGACGAACTTAGTTTAGTTAAGAAAGGGCAATTGGTCGCATATAATAGCTGGTACGATCCATCAGCCCGGCTAAAAGCCGCAGGTAAAAATTTTGCTATGATCATTCCGAAAGAAGGTGCTGTGGGCATGTTTGACAGCTACATGATTAGCAAAAACGTCCACCATAAGGAATTGGCGCACCAGTACATCAATCATCAAATCGACCCTTCTATTCAACAACAAATGGTTGAAATCGCCGGCCTCGCACCCTCCAATATCGAAACTCTGGGATTACTAAAATCTGAAGAAATGCGCGCACTGCATCTTGATGACCCTGATTATTTCAATCGCATGATCTTATGGGATAACATGCCTCGTAAAAATTTATATGATGAAGTACTCAATGCAGTAAGACAAGATGCAAGACAGCGGCAGAGATAACCACTTATGTCATTAAGAACGCGATTCCTGTTGGCACTGGGTCTGGGCGGGGGACTTTTTCTGTTCGCTGCCACAATTCTTATTTTTAATCGTATGGAATCAGCAATGGTGCATCAGCTGGAAAAACAATTCCAGATCGACGCTCAGTTTCGTCTTAAAGACCTTAACTATAAATTTAACGAATTAACTGAACGTTTTCGATCGACTGCGAAATTACCAATGTTCAGCAGCATGCGATTCAACCAGCTGACATTGAATCGGGCTGCATTAAAAAACGATATACGGCAACTGGAATTATATCTCTATGATTCAATGCAACAGAACACTGAATTATCCCAGGCAATCTATATTGACAATCAAGGTGCAGAGATTTTTCGGGTTGATAGATCAAGTATCAACCGTTATCTATCAGATAGATCTCAGGATGCTACCGTTCGCAGAATGCTGGCACTAAAAAATAATGAATACAGAATCAAACAGGACAATATAAATAATAAAATCCAAAGTCTTACCTGGTGGATTCCCATTTATGTCTCCTCAAATAGACTGGAAGGCATCTTACAACTAAGTGTTGATTATAAATATTTTGAAGATTCTATCAGACTATTATCCACCTCCGATTCAGAAATGGTATGCATGACTGATGCTGATGGAACAGTGTTATTAAAAAGCAGCAACATAGACAACTGCAATCCAATTGATGCGACTCCATGGTCAATGAGCAGGGATATAGATTTACCCGGTCTTTCATGGAATGTTAGATTATCGGTACATCCCGATGTGTTTCTAACGGAAATAAAAAACATTTCCAAAATAATCTTTACTATTATTTTTCCTATTCTCGCAATAATGGGACTTGTTTTATCGATCATATTTTCTAACAGCATCATCAGGTCGATTCGCAAGCTTGTAGATGGGGCACGCATCATGGGCCGCGGCGAAGGACTTGCAATAATAGATCTAGATAGAAACGATGAACTTGGTGAACTCGCAAAGGAGATGAATCGATCGGCCAGATTGATCGAAGAAAACAGGAAGGAACTTGAAAAAAGAAACATCGACATCGAAGAAAAAGCCAGGCGTAACTTGCAAGCTATTATGGATTATTCACCTGCCGTCATATATGTTAAAGACACAGATGGCCACTACACATTTACCAATCAGAAATTTATAGATTTATTTCACGTAGAACGACAGGAGTTTTTAAACAAAACTGACTATGATATTCTTCCAAAAGACATAGCCGATGAATTAAAACGCAATGATCAGGCAGTAATAACAGCAGGAAAGGCACTGGAGTACGAGGAAACCGTGCCTCACGATGATGGTCTTCACAACTATATCGCCATCAAATTTCCATTATTTAATGAAGCCGGTGAGATTTACGCTATATGCGGTATATCTACCGACATAACTGAATTCAAACGCCAAAATGACAAGCTTCGTCACAGTCAGAAAATGGATGCCCTGGGAAAACTTACCGGCGGTATCGCTCATGACTTTAACAATATGCTAGGAATCATACTTGGATATAACGAATTACTGGCCAATGAACTGAGAGACCAGCCCGGTCTAACTAAATATACCCATCAAATCCAACGTGCCGGGGAACGAAGCGCCAGTCTAACCCGCAAACTACTGGCTTTCTCCCGTAAAAAAGCATCCGATTCAGAAAGCCTGAATATCAATAAAATATTGCAAGATGATCGGGACATGCTAGAAAAAACACTGACTGCACGCATAACTTTAGAGTTCGATTTTGCTGATGATTTGTGGAATGTTTTTCTGGATAGCAATGACCTGGAAGATGCAATTATTAATATGAGCATCAATACCATGCATGCGATACAAGACAGCGGCAAGTTAACCTTCAAGACTCGTAACGAGACTATCGATAAACAGCAAGCAAAGGTTATCGATGTAAGCCCTGGAAACTATGTAAAGCTCAGCGTAATCGACACCGGATGCGGCATGGATGATTCCATGCTGGATAAAATATTCGATCCATTTTACTCGTCCAAAGGAGAAAAAGGCACCGGGCTTGGACTCAGCCAGGTATACGGGTTTGTTGAAATCAGCGGTGGAAATATTACCGTGGACTCGGAACCGGGAAAAGGCACTTGCTTCTCACTCTATTTTCCACAGTATTCTGATCGCTCTGAAAATGAAATTATGCAGGAAGGCAATGTTGAAGATTTATCAGGTAATGAATCTGTTCTCATCGTTGACGATGAAATATCATTACTCAATTTAACGGCAGAAATATTCAGCAATCAGGGCTACCAGGTATTTCGTGCTGATGGCGCTAAACAGGCGCTTGAGATACTGGAGAATGAAACTATCGATATAATGATTTCAGATATCATCATGCCTGATGTTGATGGCTACCAACTTGCCGTTATGGCACAAGAAAAATACCCGACTTTAAAAATTCAACTAGTCAGTGGTTTTAATGATGACCGAAATTTAGGAATGATTGATGACAGTTTGCACAAAAGTTTAATTCACAAACCATTCAAATCTCACACTCTACTAAAACGAGTACGAGAGTTACTTGGATAATACGATACTTAAACCAGTTTCAAATGAATTGAAACATTCTCACAAAGTAAGACGTAACGCACTCACTGCTTCATGGCACTCAGAGGTTAAACGCAAGCTCCAGAAATCGATATCAGGGGCAATGTCGTTGAACTGCCGGGTAACACTGTTGAGCTAGTCATTCATGAATTTAGCTCGATAAAAAATATTATAAGGGAAGTCTGATTTATAGGTATTAGGTAATAGGGTCAGGTCTTGCAAGCAAGCATTTTCTATGTTGATGCGAGATTGTAAGACCTGACCCCGTTCCGCGGCATTCGCCATTGCGAGATGTTTTTTTTCAAGTCGTTAAGCCAAGCTTTTAGTCATTCAAGACGAGAGCTGAATCACATCAGTTCATGGATGGCTATTGCCAAAATAAAGTCTGCCTTTGATTTTATGAATAAGGGGCGTTGATTTCTCTTAAGTCAGACGTTTTATATCTGCACTTCCCTTTTTAAATAATGCAGAAGTTTGTTTTTGATTTTTTAAAGTGTGGGTGTCTTGTTTATTTTTCTTGTTTAGCCATTAATTATTCTTATGAAACCCTGTACTCATTTAAAATTTTCATGATGTTTCTTAGCCATTATTGACTGTAATCAAGACATGATAAATATTCATTAATTACGATAGTAATGTAGGTGAACAATTTAATCAGCTTGTGGGGGGTGGATAAATGTTACAAAACACAAATTTAGAATTTAACAATAAGGGGTACCTGGTTAATTTTGATGCCTGGACCAGAGATTTTGCTATAGAAATGGCAGAAGAGCATAGCTTAGAGTTAACGGATTGTCATTGGCATGTTATCAATTTTTTAAGGGGCTATCAGGCAGAATTTGGTCTTGCCCCTGATCCCAGGGAGATCATTAAAAAGCTTAGCAAGCAAATTAATCCCACTGCTCCATGCACCAGGAAAAATCTGGAAAACCTGTTTGGAGACGGCGGTTGCAAACTGGCTTGCAAGATAGCTGGATTACCAGACTGTCATTGTCGAGGTGTGTAATACCACTTCTTTTTAAATGGCTCACGCACTTGCGTGGGCCTTACTTACTTTTAATGTCGGCAACTTAAATGTGGTTGTCTTGTTTATTTCTTTAAAAAAAGCATCTATTACCCATATGGCGGCGCGCAGTAATCGGGCAGGTGTCTTTCGCATATTTCTTCACGGCAAACCTTTACTTCTTCGGGTGCATCTATACATACCTTGACGTGACTGCCCTGAACATCTATCACCGTAATTTCAATACCAACATCTAATATAATTGTCTCGCCTACTTTTCTAGTCAGTACTAACATTTCGCCTCCTTTGCTCTTACTCAAATCAAAAAGCTTTCTTAACTAATATGTAAACAATACCTAATATTAACCATGCACCAAATTCTATGGTTATTGTTTCTCACTGGTTATCTTTACTAGATTTCACTATTTTCACCCTTTAAATTTTCTACTGTCAGGTCAACCTTGAACGGTCGTAACCAGACTTCAATAATCAGCTGCAAATATAACGGGCAGACCTGTTCTATGTGTATCGCTCAGGTGCGCTATGTGATGTAAGATAAACCTTACAAATCACGTTCAGACATGGGGTATTATTTACCACCTGTCGAGTTAGAGGCTCTAATCTCATTTTAGATGGTTGTCATTATCTGCTTGATGCAAGCACTGCTAATTTGTAAACCTTACACATATCCTCAATCGTAAAAAGCCCGTCTTCTGAATCGTATTCCTTCAACCAATCGTGAAAGGTATTAAAAATCCGCCCCTGGTCAATACTCACAGCCGCGACGTAATGCTTGTTACAGAACTCAGCTTCTTTGGCGGCTAAAAACTTTTCTGGTGTGGTAACTGCTGCACCGTTGAGGTATTGAGCGGAAAAGTGATTTGTTTCATTTCTTATGTTGTGTAGTACTTCGCGCATTTTTTCTGTTTTGACCATCATCTTATTCCTCCTATATTTCGTTATCGTAGTAATGCGAACAGGATAAAAAGCAGAATTCGTGGTTTTTCACAGTCAAAAAAGCACCCAGACAAAGGGAGTAGATGTCTGTGCCTGGGTACAAGGGCAACATCCATTGCTTTCCACCAAAACTTAAGGACTATTTATATGATAATACGAATATTTTCCTGATGGTCAATATCTTTCTGGTATGCCATTAATCCGCCCCTATAAAACTAACCAAGCGTACCCTGGCATCGTCGGGCATTTCATTATGTGTTTTTGGCATGTATTCGCGCATAAAAAACGGCAGCCATAAAGACTGCCGCTATCATTCTATGAATTAGTATTAAGCTTATAGATTAGTTGCATTTCGATACATCGGCGCAACCAAACCGAGGCATGAACTTATTGGATAAAATAAGTGCGTATCTACCAGATTACTTGCGGACACGTCTGGCGTCATGTACATGAGAGTTTACAACTTACCGCAAATTTTTATTCTTTATGTAATAGCCATTTAAAACGTTTACTTTGAATCAAAATTGAAATGTTATAGCAATAGCTAAGTAATTAAATTGTCGCTATTTATCACTGTTATCTTGTTGGCTCTGATGATACCGAGCAGACAATAGAATAACTACAAAAGACAATACCGTTGTGACAGTTATTGCCGAATACAACAATCGGGGTCCAACAATCGGGGTCAGAACACAGTTGTTGCTAATATTAGCGAAAACTGTGTTCTGACCCCAGTTTTTTTAAGGCCTGACCCCATACCCCTCCTTACTACTCCTTTTGCTGCTATTATCAGTAGTATGCCCATCACCGAAGAAATAATTCGCGATGCCACCTTATACTCGACATAATGAAGTTCTGATATTGGACAGGCGACCAGGCAGTGTCGATGCGCATTACTTTAACCAGGCACATATCGCGCTGAAGCGAATTGGTCATCAAATTCGTTTCAAAATTCCTACACTCAACCACCTCGATCTGATCGTTCAGGAGCACGACTGGATTGTCGTCGACCGTGTGTTAAATGATATACCGGTCGTTGCATGGACAGACTTCCAGGTCGAAGGTCGTGACAACCTACACGAGCCGATAAGCTGCGAAGTTCGCCTCTACCACTTTGCAGCTCGCATGGTTTTAAAAACAACGCTGGATGCAATGGAAGACATCCTGGGACAATCCCTGGCTGAACAGGATCACGACAAACCCGAAAAAGTATTGCCATTTATAAAAGACGACAATCATAAAGACGATGACCAGACTTAATTCACTTACCTTTATCGTAATTGGAGAGATGTTGTAATATTTAGTGTAGATGGACGTTTCAAATTAAAGGGTTACAGGATACCCCATTGGTTTCACTTGTCGTCTCTGAGGGCATCATCCGCATTCCAGCCTCTGGTTTTGGCAAACTCCAGTGCTTCCTGAAAAATGCGCAAATATCAAAGGGTCAGACTCCATGATTTTATAGGGAAAGATTATTTATTAATTTTCAAGGAGTCTGACCCCTTCCCCGATTCTCCCTTGATTCTCTGCTTACTTTAATCGAAAACATTGCATAATCATATTTCGCCACCAGATAAACGGGATGCACTCACCTTCACAAAGCCAGAAAAATAGTTCTCCGTTCTGCACCCTACCCCATGTTCACAAAACCCCATACCCTGAATAACCCACAAAAAGATTCCTTTCATCTGAAGCGATCTTTCACCCTGGTGGCAGCATTCACTATCGCCCTGTGGTTAATAAAAATAGTTGAAGTGTTGATTGACGCCAGGCTGTACAAGTATGGAATTATGCCTGGACAGCTGAGTGGGCTAATGGGCATTTTCTGGGCACCATTGATTCACAGTTCATTCTCACATCTGTTCGCTAACACAGCACCGCTGCTTATACTTGGTACGGCACTTATATACGGCTACCCGAAATCAGCAAAGATAGTGGTACCTGCCATATATATCGGCACCGGTCTGGGTGTCTGGCTTTTTGCACGTCAGACTTATCATATAGGCGCGAGTGGTCTGACATTCGGTCTTATGTTCTTCGTCTTCACTATCGGCGCAATCAGATGGGACAGACGTGCAATTGCACTGTCAATGGTCGTGTCTTTTCTATACGGCAGCATGATCTGGGGCATCTTCCCAAACGATCCCGGCATTTCCTATGAAAGCCACTTTTTTGGTGCCATGATAGGCATTATTCTGGCCATACTGCTGAGAAACTATGATACCAACCTACCAGAGAAGGAATATAACTGGGAAGATGAAGAAGACGCTACGAAATATTATGATAACGAATAAAAGGGGTCTGACCCCTTTAATTCTAAGGTGACAGTCTTTCACTGGCCCACTCACCTGCTTCATTTTTGCGGTAAATAAAGCGATCATGCAGACGACTGTCCCGTGCCTGCCAGAATTCAAAAGTCTGAGGCTTTACCCTGTAGCCACCCCAGAAAGGAGGCAAAGGCACGTCCTTATTATCGTATTTTTTTTTCATACTATCGAACATAGAAACCAATATGGAGCGAGAACTGATCATCTGACTCTGATTGGATGACCAGGCACCAATCTGGCTGCCTCGTGGTCGTGTAGAAAAATATTTCAAAGACTCGGCGGTAGTGACCTTCTCAACTTCGCCGGTCATTTTTACCTGACGCCCCATGGCATGCCAGGAGAATAACACACTCACCTTTGGATTCTGGGCAATCTGTTTCGCTTTACGGCTTTCGTAATTAGTAAAAAACACAAAGCCCTGTTCATCAAACAACTTCAACAACACAATACGTTGCCAGGGCTGACCTTCTGCATCCACTGTCGCTAGAGACATAGCCCCCGGTTCATAGATCCCTGTATCGATAGTTTGCCCATACCAGGCTTCAAACTGCTTAAAAGGGCTGGATGCCAGTTCACTCTGGTTTAAGCCCTGTGCCATTAACTGTTGGCGTAAATCATCTGCATTCATAACGGCTCTAATACTCTTACTATTAATAGATCGGTGCATAACAACACCTTTGGGAAAAGTATCAAAGGGTAGTATCAAAGGGTCAGACTCCATGATTTTATAGGGAAAGATTATTTATTAATTTTCAAGGAGTCTGACCCTTTGACTACTTTGACTATTCCCTATTTTTGCTCCTGCCCACACAGGCATGCATCCAACCTGCTATTCGGTGGATCGCGCGCGGGTGGCTATATAGCCGCGAATGAAACAGTAAACCCTCAGAGCCCTGAATAATTTCCTTAAAGCTATAACGCCGGTTTTCCGAATCCGCACTTAAACCGGAAAGGCGTTGGGCTCGAATGCGCCAAAGCAAATTATAATCCGGATTAGCAAGCCCAAGGCCGATGTTAGAATGGCCGACCAGCTTACTGAAAAGCTTCGTGTTCAGCCAGACAAACCCGGACATGATGATAAAGCCAACAATAATAACCACCTCTGTGCCCGTATCCCACATCAAGGCAATAAACCAGGTATGGTGAGCCGCCTCGGTAAACCAGCGGGCCCATTCAATCGTCAAATAAATCGTCAAAGCTGACATAACAAATACCAGGAAAATAATACCGCTTCGCACCACCCAACTAGTCCAGCGATGCATCATCCAGGCGCCAAATAAAACCCCGAGGGCTTCATCCACGCTTGAAGACAGCGACAACAGCGGACCACGAAATTCTGACTCCGGTTGCGAGTAAGCATAACGCCTGAAAATTTCCTGCCTAAGCCGAACAATGCCGCGCCTTCGCTGCCAGCTAACCTCATCGATTCCATTCAGATAAGCCATATAAATAACGAATAACATACCGGCAGAAAGCAAAATGATATTGACCCCGGTTGTTATCACTGCGCTAAACCGGTCGCCAAACAGGGCGGCATTGAGTGCTGCTAGCCAATGCCCGGGGGTTGGCCCCCAGTATTCAATTATCGATAGCGATAACCAGAATAATAAAAATAAACCCAGCGCAATGAGTAGCGCGAATAGCAGCGTTTTTAGCGCGCCCGTCCGCTTTGCCTTATCCCTGGAGAATACATCGACCAAACTTTTCCCCAGGGCTACAAGCCCGCCAAAAAACATAGCAAGCAATAAACCAAATCCATAAACAAGCGATAACATGGCAATAGCGATAGCACCTACGACAAAGCCATAGCAGAATATCGGCCAGGTAACATGATAACTACGCAGCTTGCTGAATTTAAGAAATGGTGTCGCCAGCGTAACCACGCCGATTGCTTTTTCTGAAAAGTAACGCGAGCGTTTGACCGCCCGTAGCGCGATATTGCCACCATGACTATGCGCCACCACAAAGTGATAAGACTGCGGCTGCAAGCGCACGCTGGTTCGCAGCGCTCGCTCGAGTTTAACCGCAGCCTCCCTGCGTGCACGGTGGGTATTATCACCACTCCACTCGAATAGCACAAAGCGTATTTTTTCATGCCCCATAGCCTGTAGATCACGTTTCAATTTAGTACGGAATGTAGAATCGGGTTTGGTCCAACTAGCGCCACGGGCAAAGGTGCCGTGAACTAGAAAAATGATCAATGACTCATCAGTGGATAATTTTGATGACATATTTTCACTTTAAGAAACAAAGGGGTCGGTATTGCCCATCGATGCGGCCATTATCTGGCCGCACATTTATCGATATCTTCAATTTTAATATCTGGCCTGAGTTGAGTAATAGCCCCCAGCCACACCTGTTGATGACGGCTGTACTGGTCTTTACAGATCCACTGCCATAATGTGTTCATATCATAATTATCTAGTAATGGCTCTTGCTTGCTGTGTAAGGCATCCACCAACTGGCGTGCCTCATCGCCGGATAACTTGATAGGATCGACTTCGTTGTATTTACCCTGCAGGCCGATGTTCAACGGCTGATTAAATTTCACCGTGGTGGGTAGCATCCAGTGAGTCCCCAGTCCGCCATTACTGCGAATCATCAGCGGCATGGCCAGATAATGGAAGTACACTTTGCCTTTAACCACCTTACCTTCTTCATTGACTGTTTTCAGGTCTTCTTCATAGATTCTTTTCACCTCATCAGCCATGCCCACCATGAGCTGACTGGCAAATTGTGCCGGTGCACCAAAGGCAGCACTGATGCCAATGCTGCGACTGAATGACAGTGTGGTAGCCGAGGCTTCAGCAATGAACACATGCAGATCAGGCCGCGTCGCTTTGGAGCAATCGGTATCTTTGTCTTTACAACGCTCCTTTTCCTGTTGCAGGGCGTCACGTAGCGCATAGAGCAAAGACAGCACACCGCGGTTATCCGAGACACCACCATCTGTGACCCAGTATCGGCGGACATTTTCAACATCCACAGCCGCATTGGGGAATATCGGCGGGAAGTTGGCGCTGAGAGCTGCGGCTCGGGTCAGCGGTATTTTCGGGTCCTGCAACACTTCGTAGGTGAGGTACTCATCGTCCGTGACAGGTTGGCCGCTATGAGGGAAGGCTTTGCTGTTTTGCAGATTAGTGAATATCAAGCGTCCACCCTTACCAATTGAAGTACGTAAATCGCTGCACTCATCTTCCCTCTGTGCTAAAGGCTTTTGAGTTTTACAAACGCATTTTTTCCAGTCTTCGTTTTTCTCAACTTCTGTGCAATTCCAGCGAGGAAATTTTGCCACAATGGCAGTGTTGAAGATGGCACCAAAATGTTTCTGAAAACCGATGCGGTTGTTTTCACGAAGCTTTTTACCTTGTTCACTTTGTTCGATGAGGCCAAAACGATTTTCGAAACTTTCCGCCAATAGCTCACCAAGTCTAAAACCAGCCTTATAGTTTTTACCCTCTTCCGTTTGCTGTTTAACACCACCGATAATGCGCCAGTCGACAATGCCTTCGAGCACATCCTGGATAAAGGGTTCGCCCATGACTTCACTGAATGTTTGCCAGCGATTACCCTCTTCATCTTTTACTTCATCGTTAAGCAATTGTTCACGGTAGGCGGCAAAATAGGCCATGGCTGCACTGCCACCGGAAACACTGCTGGTGAGCACCACGTTATCCAGCAGATCGTATTCCCTCAAACCGCGTAAGAGTGACTCGGCATATAGCGCCGCACGGGTACCGCCACCGGAGGCGGCAATGAAAATGAGTGGTTGGTCAGGTTCCTGCTCCTTATTAGGTTCATTCTTCATATTGGGGAAGATATGCCCATGCAGATTGAACAGGTTATTATGTTCATCTACTGTCAACTGTACACTGCTGGCTTCGGCTTTTTGTGGTAAGTCCATATAATGCCAGGTCAAGATGCCAATACTGAACACCAGGTAAAGGTTCAACAGCAAAAAGAATACGCGCATGCGTTGTTTGATCACCTGAGCCGTTTGGTAATCTTTGTTAATATCTTCATCATCTATATCCAGTTGCGAAAAAATCTTGTCAAGCAAACTACGGCGGCTATAGGTATGCCAACATTGTTCTGCAGTTACACTGTGATTCCCCAGCACAATCAATCGTGAACCACCATGTGCCTGTAATGTTCTGCCTGCTGCAGCGACATCGGTTTTTGATTTATTGGCATCAAACGTGATCTTGCAAGGCTCGTTTTTGTTATTGGCTGTTGAAAACAGTTTGACAAAGCTTTCCAGTAAATAGCGATTAATCCAGTATTCAAAAAACCAGAACAGGATATAGGCAGCGAGAACATAACGAATCAAGGTCATATTGACCCTGCCGGGACTGGACTCAATGAGCGTGGTGACATGAGACTCATCAAATACACGCGCGATGGCAAGCGCAATCACAACAACACTAACCACCAGTTGGCCACCTTTGAAAAAGAGGCCATCGAGTACTTCGGCGAGATAATGCAAACGTTCATGCACATTGGCAGCGGCGAAATAGAGCCAGACAACACTACCCACAATACAGATTCCCCACCACATCAGATAGCGGTCGGGCATGAGCAAAACAAACATGGATGGGAACAACAGCAGTTTGATGGGATTATAAAATGGTGTCGTTAAAAAGCTTCTGATGTAGGCGAGCCAGGACACGTCCATCGGATGCTTTACGGTGGAATAAAATAATTCTACCTCTTTGATGCGTTCAGCAAAGGGGGGCGATTTATATTTTCCCAGCAACCAGGATGCAATCTTCTTGGAAAGTAAAATACCCAGCAACATCAACACGAAGCCGGCAAACAGGATATGACGATAGGGTTCCCCATCGCGTTCCACATGCCCTTTGGATAACCAGAACCAGATGAGCAGTGATAACATTGCGAGCAACCCAGCCTGATAGAACAGCAGGTTATTAGGCTTTGCCAATTTCAGTGGAATCAGAATGGCTGCAGCATAGGACACCACCAGCAGTATCGCTGGTGCATAGCCATGAATGCTATCGAGATTAGGCCCAAGAATCAGAAAGGACGACAGAAGCAACACTGTCCAGCTGATGAAAAAATAATGGCCCTCCGCTTTTATCAGCAGTAACAGCGCTTTCCAGTCGATAACATAACGTCCATCAACTTTTGACAGCAGTGGTTTTCTATCTCTATAGGTATAGTTGTAGCTGTGATCATTGATGCGAATACGACGATCGAACTTTCGCAGCCATTCAGTAATCCTGTTAGCAGATTTACCGACTTTTGTTTTTACGAAATCGGCACTTTGAGAACTAATTTCTTTGAGTTTATTTAACGCTTCCATCACACTCACTCCCGTATTTCATTTAATTATGTTGCTCATACACGTAGTTTTGAGAATTTATTGCGGTGCTGATGCTTTAACCTGAATATAAATATTTATAAACTGGTTTACCTGCTCTATGATCAAATTGCATGTAACCTATAGGAATTGATAGCTTTGTATTTAGAAATGTAAGATATTGCTCATCATTCTTTGTTATTTTTGATTGAATTACAATAACTAGCTCTTTAGCCATTATTGTATTCGGTGTAATTCTGGGGACAGTATTCTGTAGATGGACGTTTCAAATTAAAGGGCTACAGGATACCCCATTGGTTTCACTTGTCGTCTCTGAGGGCATCATCCGCATTCCAGCCTCTGGTTTTGGCAAACTCCAGTGCTTCCTGAAAAATGCGCGTGTGTTTTTCGCGTAAGTCGGGGGGGAGCAACGAAGGTAAGTGCCCGTAAGGCTCCCACGCTTTGGCGACCTTATCGTAGAGTTCATCTAACCGCTGTGCTGTCCAGCCGCTGCAATCTTCAGTTTCCGGCAATATATCAAACACCCAGGCATCACGAATCATTTTTCCGTGACTAT
>CAWBXM010000022.1:0-18899 GCA_963792545.1 uncultured Gammaproteobacteria bacterium
CATGGCGTACTTGATTGATTTATTAGGTGCAATAGCAGCTCATTGATTATGATATTCTGCAGCATTTACAGGGTGTTACTATCTCGTTTTTCGAACACATCAGCACTATAAATCACTACTTTGTTTCGGCCTGTTTTTTTTGCATGATAAAGTGCCTCGTCAACATTATTCAATATTTGTATCAGTGACACATCCCGATCCGATGACAATTCATAAACACCCGCAGAAATAGTCTGGGGACCCGGAAATCCCAAGGCGTCTGAATGCAAGCTATTGATTGCAGTCCGGATACGTTCAGCTACTTCGTGACAATCGCTCACACTTGTATGGGGACAAATAATAATAAATTCTTCACCGCCATATCGACTACCGAAATCTGTGTCCCTGATTTCCTCCATAATACATTTCGCAGCGGCTTTTAGTGTTTTATCACCAACTGCATGACCATAAGAATCGTTTACTTTTTTAAAATGATCTAAATCCAGCATTACAAGACTAAGTTTTTCCTGATATCGTTTATGCAGAGCCATTAACTCGTTCAGTTTTTCAAATAGATAATGACGATTATAGAGACCTGTAAGGTTATCATGAAAAGCAAGCTGCTCTATCTTCTCAGTATGTTTTCCAAGAATGTAACCAAAAAGACTAAAAAATACCAAAGAGAAAATTTCTGTGTAAATTAAAGTTAAGTAAAAGGAATCATTGATCGACCTGGAGAATAACTTAACAAACAACCACTCTCCTAAAGGACCTATGAAACTTAATAAAATACCAAGAGTCGCATAATGCCATCTTCTTCGTTTTAAGCTACTTAATAAACTATTTTTTGGTATCAGTTTCATGAACGGCCATGACTTAGTGAGACTCTTGAGTATTACACCTAACGTTCGAAATAAGTGGCGGAGCGTTTTTGCGAAGTCCAAGCCAGCGCCTTTTGCTGGCGAGCTTGATTGACTTGTTATACATTTCTGCCTCTGTAGCTCAGCTTAATAAACCAATAACAACCGCCTAAAGCTAGAATAATAAAGCCTAAGCCTATTATTGCTAATGGATCATATTTTTCTAGATCCAGTAAAATCACCTTCCGAGAAACAGCTATAACCGCAACCAATAAAACAACCTCTGCATGTATGACATTATCTTTGAAATACATTTGTATTGTCTCTATGAGCTCGAACCCAATGAGAATAATGAAAAAGAAACCAAAGATTCTAAAGATTTCATCTATTTCAAGAAAAAGCACATCATCTGTCGGATCAAATAAATCTAAATAAAGAATTATACCGAGCTCTACTATCGCGACAGCAACAATTATCGTCATCAGAATAAGAACAATAAACGACATCCACTTTTTTGCTATACGAATTAAAGAAACAGCTTTATCGATACTTCCACTCACTAAATATTTACTCCTATTACTGTATAACGCTTTGCTAAGCAGTGCGTTTTATACGTCCGCTTGAGCTAATTGTTAGGCTCTTCAATCGTTGGTTTTTTGAGGTCAATATCATTCATAATATGGTTTATATCTAAAGGTTTATATTTTTCATTGTTGTTATCAGTCACATTATTTTTGTACATAAGTTCAACTTCCTTTTCAATTAATGGAGCTACAGCATTTAATGTTTCAAGCTGTATCTTCATTAGTGGCTCCTCATCGATTGCTCCATTCATATACATTTGGCAAATAAAATATGAATTAGCTAAAAAAAGTTGCATCCCCTGTGTTCGTTTATTTAGTACGGAATTACTACTGGAGGTTGCACTTATAGCTTCAAGGCCTGCTTTATACTCACCTCCTTTACTAGCTTCAGCAGCTAGCTTTAATACTTGAGACAAATCTGCGCCAACCTCTGTTGGTGCCTCAGCACAAAACCTATTGTTTTTGAAATTTACTAGTACAACTCTTCTGTCTGGTGTTAATGATAAGGTTCCTACTTTGGCATCAGAGAAGAAAGATGAATTTAGTTTTTCCTCTATAACCGGTTGTTCATTTGGTCGAGTAAAAGAGCTACAACCAGAAGATGTTAAAAAAGATGCAGCAATAATACATTTTGTGTAAAACTTCATAGTATTCTCCTTTTTTATCGTTTTTTGCCTAACAGCTTAATTAACGAGACCCCGTGTCTCATTATACATTTTTAGGCATTATCAAATTGTGCAATATCTTCTTCGCTAACAATATGAAGGTGCGTTTTTTCATCGTAGTATACAGATTCACGGAACTCCTTTTCTGCCAAGACTCGTATTTCATCTCCTTTCGATGACACTAACACAAGCCTAAATCGGTTAAGCCCCTTTGAGTTACGCTCTGCCACACCTAACTGTAAGGCCGAGTTTACTTTGTCAGATAAGTCTTTTTCGGAATCTGTGTTAATTATGTAGATAAGGAGTCGATCACCAACATTCACTCTGCGCCCCCACAGTTCTGCTAACTCCTTGTCATACTCAATTTTGTTAAACACTTCTTCTGGGCAAGAACAGCCTAGCGTTTCCTGAACAAACTGTTTTATTTCTGGATGCTTTTGCATAACATTTTAATTAACAAGACAAGGGTCTCGTTATACATTTTTAGGTTTATATGTTTAATATCACCGAATCAGATATTGAAACATCAGATATTATATCGGGCCTAGATAGTGCAATTATATACCACTCCTCAGCACGGAAGTCTCTCGGCAGCTCAGATGGAAGCTTGTCAAATGAGAATGTGTAGCTACCGCTGGAGTTATATATACCTGCATTAATCCAATCGGAAGCAGAAATATCGTTTTGCTCAGACTCTCCAGGCCTGGTGGTTGGTTTGTACCTGGAGGTATTGAAGATCGTCTTGCACCATCAATAGTGGTAGCCATGTCAGCATACAAGTGACATGAATCAATTGAGGCAGTTTTCTTCATAAGTTTAATGAAGATGCGCGAAGGAATACCTAGTGTTGCTTCTGTGGCTGTTTGATCGATAGAGAACGATAAGTTAAAGCGCAAAACATTACTTGTAACTTCAATCGTAAAGCTGCTGACAGTTATGTGACACATACTATTCTCCTTATGTAAGCGTTATTAAAACCTAACTTGTCGATATGACGTCTTCTAAGACTACATATTTTTTATAATAGACACCCTCTAAGACTCCATATTTCGATATTTAAGGGCAAAAGAAGCTTCAGGCAGTGCTTAAATTTTTAATTTTTATCCTAACACATGGCTAAGACTGCATATTGTGATATTTAAGGGGTAAAGCAGTCTTGATGTATGGAGATTTTAGATTAAGACTGCATATTACGATATTTAAGGGTAAAAGCAGTCACAGCATAAGTAGTTACTAATACTCCAATTAAAAGGATTTTTATCATGGATGAGACAGTTACGTTTCGACCCACAAACAATAAACAAGACGCCCGCACTTTAATCGAAAAAAAATAACTTCTTCGTTATTTAAAACGAAAATTACAGATATAATGTTGTAGGCCTCATCTGTTGGTAAAGGCAAAAAAACAAGACCCATACTGTTTCTGGCAGTTAAAAATATTTTCAACTATCTAAATTTGGCAAGTAGTAAGTAACCATAATATAGACGTTTAAATTTACAGATAATCTTATTTATAATTTTTTTGGCTGCGCCTTGTTAATCGTGTTGTTTATCGGGACTTATTATATTAGAGTCTTAATTCTCCGCTAATCTGGATTGGCAAATATAAAATTATGAATAAAAATTACCGATTCGGTGACTACCAACAAAAACTTGGGGTGGGGCATGACGAAGTCAGCTTTAACCGTCTGAAGCCGAAGCTGGAAATAGATGTCGACGGTAATCTCATCCCTATCCCCGAAGACCAGCTTCGGTTAAAGCTGACTGCCGGGGAAATCTTCCAGCTGATCCGCCCCTATGTATCGGTACGGTTTATGGAACAGCTCAAGGCTGTGGTTCCGCTGGGTCTTTATCTGCTGCTGTTTCAAATTCTTATCCTGCGCGAACTGGAAGCTGATTACTGGATTATCAGCGCCGGACTGTTTGCGGTCATTGCTGGTTTGATGTTTTTTATGGAGGGACTCAAACTCGGTCTGATGCCATTTGGCACCATAATCGGCAGTACTCTGCCGCGTAAATCACCACTGCCGTTGGTGCTTTTCATTACACTCCTGCTCGGCATTGGCGTGACCTTCGCTGAGCCGGCGATTGGTGCATTAAAGGCTGCGGGAAAAAACGTATCTGTCGAGCAGGCGCCTTATCTGTATGCTTTGCTCAACGATTGGTCTGACGCTCTGGTGCTGGTGGTGGGTTTCAGTGTTGGTCTGGCAGCGGTACTGGGTACGCTGCGGTTTCTTTATGGCTGGAGCCTGAAGCCGATGATTTATGCGGCACTGGCCCCGGTACTGGTCTTAACGGTATACAGTGCCTTCGATCCACATATGCAAAATATCATCGGTCTGGCCTGGGACTGCGGTGCGGTTACCACCGGACCAGTCACTGTGCCACTGGTATTATCATTGGGTATCGGTATCGCAGCAGCGGCTGGTAAAGGCGATTCAGGCCTGTCGGGATTTGGCATCGTCACGCTGGCATCGTTGTTCCCCGTTACGGGTGTGTTTCTGCTGGCGCAGTATGTTTCATTTACCCTGTCTCCCGCTGAGATCATCGAGCTGGCACGACAGGCTGCTGCAGCCACGCAATCAGCCGATCCTGCGTGGTATGAAAGCAGTCCGGGTGTGGAGATCATAATGGGCGTGCGCGCCATCCTGCCACTGGTGCTGTTTCTGTTTGTGGTACTCAGCCTGGTACTGAAAGAAAAACTCAAGAACAAGGGTGAAATTTTTTACGGCATCACGCTGACGATCATCGGTATGTGCATCTTCAATCTGGGGCTCACCTATGGTCTATCCAAACTCGGTGGTGACGTCGGTACCCTGGTTCCCGCTGCATTCACCGAAGTGCCGGGCGTTGCAGTATCGCCTATTTATATTTATGTCGTCGGCCTGACGCTGACTCTGCTGTTTGCGTGGGTGCTGGGGTTTGGTGCTACCCTGGCGGAACCAGCGCTCAACGCACTGGGGGAAACCACGGAGAAACTGACCAACGGTGTGTTCAAGAAGAAGACCTTGCTCATCGCTGTTTCTCTCGGTGTTGCATTTGGTATTGCGGCCGGCCTCGCCAAGTTGATTTTCAATCTGCCACTGGTATGGATGATTGTGCCCAGCTATCTGCTGGCTATCGTACTGACCATTTTTTCCAGTGAAGAATTTGTTAATGTTGCCTGGGATAGTGCCGGTGTAACGACTGGCCCGATAACCGTACCCCTGGTACTGGCTATGGGGCTGGGTGTCGGCTCTGCGATGGACACGGTGGAAGGTTTCGGCATACTCTGCATGGCGTCAATCGGCCCCATTATTTCAGTGATGGTCACCGGCCTATATGCGCGTTATAAAGCGAGCTTACAGGTTGAACGGGCCGCCGCTACAGCTACCATAACGACAGGACAGGAGGCGCAAGCCATATTATGAGCAATAGTAATATTACCTATTTGACTGATGTCGCCCAGATCACCTGTGTTGTAAAGGACGGTATGAGCGATATCATATTGAAGGCCGCACGTGATGCCGGTGCAATCACTGGCGCCATTAGTTACTATGCAAAAGGATACGAGGCGCGTGAGCGCCTGGGCCTGCTCGGTATCGCGGTGGAGGCAGAAAAAGAAGTGGTCAGTATCATCGTTTCATCAGAGCAGCAGGATACTGTTTGCAACAGTATCTATCGGGCTGGCAAGTTGGATGTTCCTGGTAACGGTTACCTGTACATCACACCACTGGAGAAAGTCGCCACTTATATCCCTCAGGATATAATAAGAAAACTTGAGGGGGAATCATGAATCAGGGTGTTTCTCAGCCTTATTGCCAAAAAGACGCCAAACTCATCACCTGTGTATTACCTGATAACGGGGCTGACAAGAAACTGATGCAGGCATTGCGTTACGAAAAACAGATAATCCGAACAAGCAGTGTAGCTTGCCGTGGTATCGCTATTTTGCAGAGTGCCGAAAGTAAAAGTAACCGGCTACCGGAACCAACTCTGGTCAAGATGGTGGAGGTCGTAGTGTCAGAAGATGAGGCCGATGTTCTGTTTGATTATATTTATGAAACAGCCGGTATCGGTCACAAAGGCGGTGGCGCTATTTTTATGGGTCCATTAACAACAGTAACGCCGTTTGAACTACCCGAGGATGTGCCTGACGAAACAATGCTGTAGATTAGATACTGGCGAAACATCCATAATGAACGCGCTGAAGACTGAGAAGATTTTAACTTTTAAAACAGGAATAATTATATGAATGATCCAACATCTGATGCTGGTGTTATCCAGGTTCTCCTGGAAAGACTGGAGAAAAAAAGACTGCCTCAACTCCTCGCCATGAAAGAAAAGCTGGATGATGGGATGCCACTTGATAACGCAGAGCTGGATTTTTTAGAAACGGCGGTTGCAGATGCTAGAAAAACGCTACCACTTGTAGACAGGCACCCGGAGGCTCAGGAACTTGCGGCACATGTGATTGGGCTTTACAAAGATATAACTGAAAAAGCGCTTCAGGTAGAAAAACTTTCTTCGAAGTAGGTCTTGTTAATCCGGGCTTATTCTGTAATTGCCTGTTTCTTTGCTGCTTCGCTGTTGGCTGTTTTCTTCAATACCACCCTGATTTTACTGAGTGTCTATTGTTAGCCATCCAGTATTCAGGTGTTCAGCCTGTTAAAAACTACTTTTTACCAAATACATGTGCAATGTAGGCAACTACACCCAGCACGGCAAGGGCAGCGATATGCTCAATATGCAGGAAACCATGAACCGATTCATTCATCAGGTGTCCTGTATGTGCCAGCGCAGTAGTTGAGATCAGCGGCAATACAGCCAGTAATAATTTTGACGTCAGTATTTTTTTCATCATTTTATTTTCACCTTAATAATTTCTTCACCATCTGAATCAGTTAGATGTACCGCGCAGGCAATACAGGGGTCGAAGCTATGGATGGTGCGTAATATCTCTACGGGTTTTAACGGGTCAAACAACGTGTGATTGTCTTCAAGCGCTGCCTCATAAGCACCTGGCTGACCTTTATTATCTCTTGGTCCAGCATTCCAGGTGCTAGGTACAACCGCTTGATAGTTTTTGATGATCTCATCTTCGATAACTATCCAGTGAGCTAAACCACCACGAGGCGCTTCCATGTAACCGACACCTTGTGCGCTCTTTGGCCAGCTTGAGGGTTCCCATAAGACTTCGTTAAAGGTTTTTGTATCACCGGCTTTGATATTAATAACTAAATCATCAAACCAGCCCTGCATAGAGTCTGCAATAATTTTTGTTTCGAGCGTTCTTGCCGCGGTACGACCCAGGGTAGAGAACAGAGCATCGACTGGAATATCCAGTTTGCTTAATGTCATGTTAACCAGCTCTTTTGTCTGCTCATGGCCGGTTGCATATAACATCAGAACCCGTGACAGTGGTCCCATCTCCATCGAATGACCTTTCCAGCGAGGTGCTTTTAGCCAGGAGTAGGATTGATCTACATCCAGGTGCTCATAAGGTGGTTTAGGGCCGGTGTAATTCAATGTGGTTTCACCGTCGTATGGATGCAGGCCAGCGTCTTTGCCCCCTTCGTAGTCATACCATGAGTGTGCAACATATTCCTGAATCTCTTCAGGTGCGTTCATATCAACTTCATGAATTGTGCTGAGATCACGGTTTAAAATTGCGCCGGGTGGGATCATAAATCCGGAGACATCATCCATGCCGTTAGACGGGAAGTCACCATAGCACAGGAAGTTGCCAAGTCCTTCACCACGGCTGCCCCAATCTTTATAGTAACTGGCAATCGCTAAGGTATCGGGGACATAGACCTGATCAACAAAAGTTTTCATCTGGTTGATGATGTCCTGTACCTGTGACAGTTTTTTTGCATTGATGGCTGAATCAGAATTTAGATCGATAGGGCAGGGAACACCACCAACCACAAAGTTAGGGTGTGGGTTTTTACCACCGAAGATGGTCTGTAAACGTGCGACATCACGCTGCCATGTCAGTGCTTCAAGATAATGAGAGACTGCCATCAAGTTAGCTTCTGGGGGCAATTTGTAAGCGGGGTGTCCCCAGTAAGCTTTGGCAAAAATACCCAGCTGACCGGCTTCAACAAAACCTTTCAGTTTTTTCTGCATATCGGAGAAATAACCGGGCGATGATTTTGGATAGTTACTCAATGATTGAGCAAGTTCTGAAGTCGCTTTTGGGTCGGCACTTAAAGCCGATACAACATCAACCCAGTCAAGTGCATGCAGATGATAAAAATGCATAACGTGGTCATGGATGTATTGTGCGCCGCTCATCAGGTTTCGAATCAGCTCAGCATTTTTTGGAATTGTATAGCTCAGTGCATTTTCGACTGAACGGATAGAGGCAAGACCGTGTACTAATGTGCATACACCGCAGATACGCTGTGCAAATGCCCAGGCATCACGAGGGTCTCTTCCTTTTAATATAGTTTCGATACCACGCACGCTGGTGCCGGCTGAATAGGCTTTTTTAATCCTATCACCGTCCATTTCCGCTTCGATACGTAAATGACCTTCTATTCGGGTGATCGGGTCAACTACAATTCTTTCGTTTCCACCGGATTCGCTCATGTTAATTCTCTCTTCTTATGAATTTCGCTTTTTCAATGCGGATAATGACTGTTTTTTATTACTGTAGATAGCCTGATAATGTTTTGTACTGCCATTCACTTTCAGAATTTTCCGAAACCTCATCAGAATCATTGTCTATTAACATGCTCGTCTGCGCCATTCGGCAACTCATGGCTGCCTGCCACGCAGGACTACCTGATTTTGATTGCGCCGGTGGTGTCACTGCTGCAACTGCCGCGCGAGCAACAAAATAGCCCGCCTGATCTGTCCAGTTGCCTTCTGCGCCACAACGTGTGGAACTGTCCATGATTGCAGCTCTTGCAGATTTCAATGCATCGGCTATCTCGTTTTCTGAAATGTTTTTATCCGTGGCGACTTTAATCGCACGTTTTATTCGTTCATCATCGCTCAATGATGCAACGTGCTCGACGAACATGGCTGCCACCATTCTTTGCTGTGTGGCATCCAGAGCATGTATCGCCTGTTTAAATTCCGCTTCATTTGTTATTTGACTCATCTCGTATTCCCCAAATCTTAAATCTTTAAGCTGCCGCAAAGCAGTTAGTCAGCCAGATGCTCGGCAAGCGTTTCAGTCAAACTCATCAATGGAATATCCATGTGATATTCCTCAAGTCCATCTTCAAGATGGATGCGGCAGTTTGAACATGCGCTGATAATTGCATCGGGTTTAACCGCATCGAGCTGATCTTTTTTGCGTTGGAAAACCTTTAATCTTACTTCATCGGCACGTTCGTTAGAACTAACGCCACCACCAGCACCACAGCACCAGTTCATCTTTCCGGTATCAGGCATCTCAACGAAGTTATCAGAAAACATGTTGATAAGGTTACGTGGCTGGTCAATCACACCGCCGCGTCGTGATATCTGGCAAGGGTCGTGGTAGGTTAGTTTCTGAGTTTCCTTGCCGGTTATTTTCAAGCGACCATCCTGACGGAACTCATCGAGCACTTCAAGAATATGTCTTACCTTAAAGCTGAAAGGTTTGCCGACAAGGTTAGGGCCATCCCAGCGAATCGCCATGTAAGCATGACCGCATTCAGGACTGATGACGGTTTTAACTTTTAGTTTTTCAGCCGCATCAACGATGCGTTGTACCAGCTCAGCAGCAATATCTGCTACGCCGATCTGTATGCCGCTGTTGGTCGCTTCGAATGCTTCAGTTGAAATGGTCCAGCTAACACCGGCTTTATTAAATATTTTTGCAGTGGCTTCGATAAATTCAGGGAAGTTCATGATCTCCATCGATGATAACAGCAGCATGTACTCTGCACCTACGAGATCGAGTGGTATCGTCATGCCGGTATCTTTTTCGACATGTTTGATCTGTGCCATCAGTGCTGGAAGTTTTACGCCCATAGGGCTACCGATAGTGACTGCACGTTTGGTAGCGCCAATTAATCCTTCTGGCGCATGACCTGCTGCTGCCATGCCTTCACGTGTTTTTCGAATAAGCAATGCGATATCTATGCCAACCGGGCACACCATCGAGCAACGTCCACATAGAGTGCAATTGTCATACACCAGTGTTTCCCATTGAGTCAGTAGCTCGTCATCAACCTTCGCAGTCAGGCCAAACATTTTTCCGACACGCCCCAATAAAGTGTATTCTGATTTCCAGATGCGGCGTAACGGTTCGGCTTTATTGATCGGCGTTGCTGCCGGGTCGCCTATCTCTGTATAGAACAGGCAGGCATCGGCACACATGCCGCAATGTACACAGCTGCTAAAAAATGATGCAGCCGTTGAATCAACCTGTGTTTTTAGTGCATTAATGCCTTTTTCTAATGAAGCGCTCATGACTCAACTCCTCTGTATCCTGAAATAGCACCGGTATACCAGCGTGCCAACACGAGGGTAAAGGCATGCATTAACTTGGTGAATGGAAAGACAACCAGTAATAACTCGACACTTAAAATATGTATGGCGAGTAGCGTTGGTGCGGTTGTGCCGATACGGTGGAAAGCCATATAGCCGGTAACCAGTGGAAGTATCGTTGCGAACCAGACAAAATAATCTTCTTTGGTGCTGATAAACTTAAGCACGGTATGACGCATACGGTGAGCAAGTACCGCGAGTAAAGCGATGATCGTTACTACTGCCGTGGCGTCAACGATGGCAGTTGGAATAGAAGGCCAGCCAAAACCGAGCACTTCTTTAAACATCAACATGTGTGGTGCGAATAAAAATATGGTAATAAACAGGCCGAGATGAAATATGTAACCAGCAACAACGGTAAACGTCGAACGTTGAAAAGTGCTCTTATCAGGGACCGATCTTGTCACGATAGTGCGAAGTCCACTACGCATCTCAGAACCCTTGGCTTCCGCTAGATTTCCCTTTCGGCCGAGTAATAATATCTCGCCGAAACGTATTATCACACCGGCAATAAAAATCACTGTCGCAATCTGAAAGCCAGGACCACGTACCCAGTTCAGGAACTCTATTTCACTCATCATTTAAGCCTCGTTATGGTCGCAACTACATGTAAAAACAGTTGATTCACTAGATCACTTTTCCAGATCATCTATGGTTGTTTTGTTGTGCGCTTTAGCAGCGCTGCTCTTTTTGCTCTTGTTTATTGCACCTAAAGCTACCCCTGCAGCCACCGCACCGGCAGCGGTGTAGATAGCTGTCTTCGTTATGTTTTCGGTTGGCATTGACAGCGCTTTATAAAAACCGCCACCATCCCAGAAATCGGGTTCGGAGCAGCCCAGGCAGGGATGACCTGCTTCGATCGGGAAGCTGGTTCCATTGTTCCACTTTGTGGTGGCACAGGCATTGTATGTTGTTGGTCCTTTACAGCCCAGTTTGTATAAACACCAGCCTTTTTTTGCACCTTCATCATCGAAAGTTTCTGCGAACAGACCTTTGTCATAAAAAGGCCGACGGTAACAGCGATCATGAATGCTCTGACCATAAAATGCCATGGGTCTACCGATATGATCGAGTTCGGGTAAGGCGCCGAACGTTAAAAAGTGGGTCAGTACGCCGGTGATGACAACAGGGATTGGCGGGCAGCCGGGTACATTAACGATAGGTTTATCTTTGATTAAGTCACCAACAGAAACTGCGCCTGTTGGGTTGGGGTTGGCATGTGGGATACCGCCATAAGTAGCACAGGTGCCAATAGCAATAACGGCTGCCGCACCTTTGGCTGTTTCCATCAGCATATCATGATTACTGATACCCGCAATGGTGGAGTAACCAGGATTACCTAGAGGGATGGAACCGTCGACAATCAGTAAATATTTACCAAAGTTTTCTTCCATTGCCACTTTACGAGCGTCTTCTGCGCTATGGCCAGAAGCGGCCTGTAATGTGTGATGGTAATCAAGTGATATATAATCAAAAATCAGGCTTTCGATGGTGGCCGTATGTGCACGCGTTAGCGACTCGGTGCAGCCAGTACATTCCTGAAAGGATAACCAGATGACAGACGGTCTTCTCGCATTTTCCAGTGCATGCGCAATTCTCGGAATCATTGCTGGCGACATGGCCATCATCGATGCCGTGGCGGCACAGAATTTCAGAAAACTGCGGCGTGAAATGCCCTGACTACGCATGGCCTCGCCAAGTGTTTTATCTTTATTAGAATTATCTATCATTCTTATTTCTCCACCGACGACTCATTGGTTTTCAGGTTGCCTTCCAGATCATGATCCAGGTCCAGAGCAAGGCGACTAAATGCGGCCATAATATCCTCAGTCTGTGAACTAAGAATCTCTGGCATTGTTGTGACTTCAATAAAACGGCTAATGATATGGCCCTCATCATTGTAGTGTGTGACGATCCAAACACCTGCATACTGTGTTTCGATAACTTCGCTTAAACCCAGGGTATTAAGTTGAGCCTGTACCTCACCCTGACCGAGCATATCTAAAATTTTATCTTCTTCGCCAGGAGCGAGTGGGATGCTGCGCAAATCGATAACTGTCGTCTTGCCGGTTTCGATGAGGTTATCTAATGCATGTTTAATCTCATGCAGCAGAGGTTTAACATTATGGGTCAGTTCGTTGTTGACCGGCCTGTCAAATCTAAGCTCTATCGTCACTGGTATCCCGGCTTCTCTCATAACAAAAATTCTCGTACGATAACTTTACGGTTGATCAGGTAATGGTCGGGCACTGTGGTTCTGCAGACCAGACCAGTAACGGGCAATTAGAATGTCGGATAATTTCAGCAGTAACGGACTCGTCCAGAGCGCGCATCTCACCATCATTACCGTGTGTCGCCATGGAGACCAGGTCGATACCCATAGAATCAACCCTGTCGAGAATCTCACGGATAGGTCTTTTAAATGTACTCATATCAAGTGAGACTTTTAAACCCCTGTTTGCAAGTTCGACACTTTGCTCCTGCAGTTTTTCCTTGATCTCTGCCTTTTTATCATCGAATTCTGCCGTTTCTATCTCATCGTGAAACAGTACAATTTCTGAATCGTGCATCGTTGCAAAACGTTCAACACATTCAAGAATTGCAGATGACGCTTCCGTACCATCAAGTGGCACCAGGATGCGATTGAATAGACTTTTACTGTGATCTTCTGCCGGTTTAGGTCGTGCACTGTGCAAGATAAAAACCGGATTGGGTGATTGTTTCAATACCTGCTCGGTAACGCTGCCATGACGGATGCGCTCGATGCCCGAACGGCCGTGTGTCGACATCAGTGTCATAGTAGCTGGCAGTAATATGGACATCTTTAATATTTCGAAAACCGGATCACCCATACGAACTTCTATATCGACTGTCCAATCGTCATTTTTAAGTGATTCGTAAATTGTCTTTACATGCGGTACATTATCAAGCACCGCGTTGCTGGTGTTGACCACGGGTGTTACATGTAAGAGGACAATTCGGGTCTCAGATTTAGGGCACATCGAACTAGCATATAACACAGTCTCTTCGGGTGATTCAGAGCCATCGATTGGAATCAGTATTGTACGTTTCACTTTTCGCTCCTTCCCAGGTTATTAATCTGCACCGTTATTGTTTTAGTAATATTAATGTTATGCAACCGAAACTTCTTGACCTGTATTAAGTATTTCCCATTTTTTCATCAATTCCACCGCTTCACTGACAGCTTCATCTAATGCATGCTGGATAGCTTTAGTGGGTTTCATTCCCCAGCTCATCACATCAGGTTGAATGCCAATCAAGGCGCGGTGTTCAGGGAAGTGGCCGGTAAGACGAGCGATATCCATAAGATCCAGCAGCCCTACTTCATGCGCACTGCGCCTGGGGGCTCCCAGAAAATGATCAAATTCTGTATCGATAAAGGTCTTAACTGACCCGGCTGGCTGGTTTAATTCAGCGGCATCAAAAACAATGAGATTGGTGCAGTCTTCAATCCACACGGCGAGGGTGAAACTTAGTGTGCCGCCATCGATGAAGTTTAAGTTTGGTATATCAGGATATTGTGATTGAAGGAGGTTGAGAGCGTGGATGCCCGCACCTTCATCAGTAAGTAAGGTATTGCCAATGCCCAGAATTAACGTTTTTTCGTGTATCATGATCATTCCTGATTAACTAGTGTTGTTTTTATCAGTGATTGATATATGACTTATTGACATATGTCAATTTGTCGTTTTATTTTATGAAGTTAAATGTTGTGACAGGCTTATTTTAGGAAGTGTATTTATGTGTCTTGGTATTCCTATGCAGATTAAATCCATCGATGGCTTCACAGCACACTGTGAAGCGAAAGGTGTAACGCGTGATGTCAGCCTGTTCATGATGCAGGAAGACAAACTTGAGGTGGATGATTTTATCGTGGTGCATGTCGGTTATGCCATTCAGAAAATATCACAGCAAGAAGCGCAGACTGCGTGGGAGCTGTATGACATTATGCTGGCAGCAGAGCCCTAAGGATGCACGAGCTTGCGGTTTGCCAGTCATTAATCGATCAGGTAGAAGATATTGCACTGCAAAAAAACGCTAAGATTGTGTGCGCTATTATTATCGGCATTGGGCCGCTGTCAGGCGTAGAGTCACAGTTATTAAAAAATGCCTACACTGTGGCCAGTGCTGGAACCATCGCTGAAAATGCGGAGTTAATCGTTGAAGATTTACCGATTAGGGTTAAATGCACAAAGTGCGGCAGTGAGTCTGATGCACTGCCTAATAAATTAATATGTAAACAATGTGGTGACTGGCGAACGACATTGATCAGTGGTGATGAGATGATGTTGCTCAGTGTTGAGCTCGAAGCGAGCAATGAATAATGCCTTGTTGTAATGAAATAAATATTTTTGGAGAATAAAGTAATGTGTGATACATGCGGATGCAATATAACCCACGGCAACGAAGGCCTAATCCGCCCCGGTGGTAAATTACAGAAGACTGAAAGCGGTAAAGAAGCGGTAACCGTATTGCACAGCCTGTTGCATGAAAATGACATGACGGCTGAACATAACCGCAATCATTTCGATCAACACAATGTGCTTGCTATTAACCTGATGTCATCACCCGGCGCGGGAAAAACTTCCCTGCTCGAAGCAACTATTCAGCAATTAAATCATGCCAGTAATGAAAATCATCTGCGTATTGCGGTGATCGAAGGTGACCTGGAAACAGAAAATGACGCTGAGCGGATTCGTCGGCACGGTGTTAAAGCAATACAGATTGCCACCGGCAGTGCCTGTCATCTGGACGCACACATGGTTCATCAGGCATTACATAATCTTGATCTTTCAGAATTCGATATCGTGTTTATCGAAAATGTGGGCAACCTGGTTTGTCCGGCGAGTTTTGATCTCGGCCAGCACCTGAATGTTACCTTGTTATCGATACCCGAGGGCGATGATAAACCGGCGAAATACCCGGTGATGTTCCGGGCGGCTGATCTGGTGATATTTAGTAAATGTGACCTGCTGCCGATACTCGATGACTTTGATCCGGAAAAATCAAAAAAATATCTGCAGGATATAGCCAGTACGGCGCCCATCATTGCACTTTCTGCCAAAGATAAGTCCGGCATGGACCACTGGGTCGAATGGATCTCACAGCAGATAGTTGAACGTGTCTCGTATCTTGAGCAGCATCCGGTGCAGACAGGAAGCGCACATCATCACCATGACCATGACCATGAACATGAACATGAGCATGAGCATGAGCATGAGCATGCTGACACCGTAACTACATGATATGACGGCCACTGCAAAACAATGGCTCGAACGCATTCACGCTTTGCCGCACAGTAAAACACCAAACGGTAAGGTGAAGATCATGAATGTCTGCGGTGGTCATGAACGCTCCATTACTATGGCAGGACTTCGTAGAGCGCTGCCGGATTATATCGAACTGGTTCCGGGGCCGGGTTGTCCCGTATGTATTTGTCCCGAAGAAGATGTATTCGAAGCAATCCAACTGGCATTAAATGAAGATATTATCCTGGTCGCATTTGGTGACATGTTGCGTGTACCGGTGAATGTTCCCAAAGTTAAGGCACGTACACTGGAACAGGCAAAAGCACAGGGCGCAGATATCCGGCCGATAGCATCACCTACCGAAGCGGTCAGTATTGCTAAAAATAATCCTGAAAAAGCGGTCGTGTTTTTTGCTGCTGGTTTTGAGACCACCACTGCCCCCGTTGCTGCGATGATGGTGGAGGGTGTGCCTGATAATCTTTCAGTATTATTATCCGGCCGTTTAACCTGGCCAGCTGTTTCGATGTTACTCGAGTCAGGTACACCAGGGTTTGACGCGTTGATCGCACCGGGTCATGTAGCAACGATCATGGGGCCGGAAGAGTGGGAGTTTGTTGTAGAGAAACATAATATTCCCGCCGCGGTAGCCGGGTTCCAGACAGAAAGTTTATTAGCAGCAATGTATTCAACATTGCGCCAGCTCAATGATGAATGTTATTTTCTGGACAACTGTTATCCCGCATTGGTGAAACCTGGTGGTAATACATCCGCGCAGTCCCATCTAAACAATGCGATGGATGTTTATGATGCTAACTGGCGAGGTGTGGGAATTATCCCTGCGTCCGGTTACATATTAAATAAAACATACAGTGATCATGATGCCAGGAAAATTTTCCCCTCTTATGCGGATGATGCACGCAAACGCGCAGGCCAGATGCCACCAGGATGTGATTGTGCACAGGTTGTACTCGGTAAGATTTATCCGAATGAATGCCGCCTGTTCGGTAAAGCCTGTCAGCCGAGGAACCCGATAGGACCGTGTATGGTTTCAGATGAAGGTGCCTGTCGAATCTGGTGGGCAGGTGGTCTGCGTGAATCTGCCAACAAAGAACCATTAAAGAAAGCAGTTGGTGAGTCATAAGAAAAAAATCGCGCTTCACCAAAGCGCTCCTACGGTTATCTATACACTTGTAGGAGCGCTTTTGTAAACCGCGATGCCAGAACCTAAACGGTTTAACCAGACGCTAAAATTCATACATTAAATACAACAGGCAATCTGTCTATCAATAATTCAGCAAACTTATAGAAATAAACCAGGCCTAATATGTGGACACCTGTTTAAGCAAAAAACCAGATACGGTGTTAGCAGCCAGGCAGATAATATTATCTGGGCAGGTTCAGGGTGTGGGTTTTCGTCCTTTCATCTATCGTCTTGCTGTCGAACATAAACTAACCGGTTGGGTAAAAAATTGTGTCGGCACTGTAGAGGTGCATGTACAGGGTTATGCGCAAAACCTGGATAATTTTCGCAGTGACATATTCACTAAAAAACCACCACTGGCAAAACCAGAGCTCGAGTCAGACAAACCGGTAGACATCGGTGTTTTTGATTCCTTTAGTATCCTGCAAAGTCAGAGTCAGGGCGAAGCGCGTATCAGCGTACCGGCGGATCTTTTTCTGTGTGATGACTGCCTGGCTGAATTAAATGATGTATCGAATCGTCGCTATCATTATCCGTTTATCAACTGCACTCAGTGCGGACCACGTTACACCTTGATAAGAAACCTACCTTATGATCGAGCCAATACCACTATGGCCGATTTTGAATTATGCCCTGCATGTCTGGCCGAATATGAAAATCCGTTGGATCGACGGTTTCATGCTGAGCCGGTGGCGTGTCCTGTGTGTGGTCCTGCGCTGACTTTTCATCAGGCTGCGACACTGATCAACGATAATGAAAAGGCAATAAAAAAGACAGTCGATGTTTTACGTGAAGGTAAAGTAGTCGCGGTTAAAGGCATCGGCGGTTATCACCTGATGTGTGATGCCGCCAGCACCGACGCCGTTATCCGCTTACGTGAGAACAAACATCGGCCACATAAACCGCTTGCGGTCATGTTTCCATCACCGCTAGAGAATCCATTTGAATATGCGCAGAAATCGCTAATCTTGAATAAAGATGATAAAGATTTTCTGCGGCAGGCTGCACGACCGATACTGCTGGTCAAAAAAATCAGACTGGAAAATACTAAAGCCGGTTTATTGTCATTGTCTGAGCAAATTTCCCCGGGATTGAATGAAGTCGGTATGATGCTGCCTTACAGCCCGCTGCATCATCTGCTGCTAAACGAATTTGCCGGGCCACTGGTTGCCACTTCGGCAAATATTAGCGGTGAACCTGTATTGACTGACAACCAGCAAGTTGAGCAACGGCTGCAACATGTGGCGGATGCTTGTCTGCATCACAACCGAGCGATCGAACGACCTGCCGATGATCCGGTATTTAAAACTATTGCCGGCAAACCCAGACCGATTCGTTATGGTCGAGGTTTTGCACCGCTAGAACTGACTTTACCTTTTGAGCTGGAGCAGCCGATTCTTGCAGTCGGTGCCCACATGAAAAACACCATCACCCTGGCATGGGGTAATCGCGCTGTTATCTCGCCTCACATCGGTGAGATGGATTCTGCGCGAAGTCTTGAGGTTTTCGAAAATACCATCAATGATCTGCAGAAGCTCTATGATGTAAAAGTAGAAAACATCATCTGTGATGCGCATCCGGGTTATACCACTAGCCGCTGGGCACGCCGTCAGAAGCTGCCGCTGCAGCAGGTGTATCATCATCATGCACATGCTTCTGCTGCTTATTATGAGTGTCAGAAAAACGATGCAGTCATCGTCTTTACATGGGATGGTGTGGGTTATGGAGAAGATGGCACATTGTGGGGCGGTGAAACTTTTGTCGGTAAACCGGGGCAGTGGCAGCGCGTTGCCAGCATGTGCCCATTTAGACTGCCGGGTGCAGATAAAGCGGGTCGGCAACCCTGGCGCAGTGCGGCAGCGCTGTGT
>CAWBXM010000023.1:0-21809 GCA_963792545.1 uncultured Gammaproteobacteria bacterium
TTCCATCACATTGGTGAATGAGTGCATTATCACGCCAACTTTGACTTCAGCTCCCGGGTTACTTTTCAACTCCTGCACAATGCTGCTTATCTGATCGTTGGGTAGTCGGAGCTGAAAGTACATGTAACCCTCATGCGAAGAATAACCTGCGGACCCCGCGTAAATGCCATCTTTGCATTGGTCGTTATCCAGTTTCAGGTTCACCTGATTCCAATATCACCTTGATAGGGTCTTCAACTCTAAATGGGTAGTAAAAACCGTCTTTTTCACGGCCCATGCAATAGAACGTGTTTAGGTCATATTCTTCTTCGTCAGCAAAACCCTCTATAGATGTTTCAGTTGAAACATTTGGCTCGATTGCCATGAAAGGTTTTTCGGTATCAGCGTCATCAAACGTGTGTAGCATAGAGTCATAATCATTCACTCTATGTCGCGAGATGACTTCTACGTTCTTTAATTTGATATACACGTAGTTAAAAGAAAGTTTCCATTTTTTAGAGCCACCAAGCTCTTCAACATCTTCGTCCTTTTTTGCATCGACTTCGTAATATAGAAAGTCAGAGACTTTCTTGAGTCTCATATCACCCTTGAAAAACATGTTTTTTCTCCCCAGCAGGATTCCTCTGCCTTTTATTAATTGCTAGCCCTAAAGGGTGTTTAATGATCTGTATGAGAATAAGTCGTTAATGGCGGTGTTACTTGACGTTATCCGCCATGCGTTTGACCGTGTAAAATGAAAGAATGTCAGTCGATAGGCGAGTAAGCTTTACAACTCTTTCAGCCATGTGGAAAGTAAAATTAGATGATGATGTGTGGTTGGGTAAGGATTCAACTACCACCCTGAATGAAGATGAAGCCTGGCTACTGCCTGATATACCCTCAGTGCAGGAACAGCTAAAAAAGGCGCGACGGTTTATGCCGTACCCGAATACAATGGTTATATTCGAAGATAATCAGGCTACCTGAGGGCAGGGCCTTACGTGGTATTGCTGGTATAGAGAAAGTTGCTCAGAACGGCTGATATTTGACGATGTGGCTTGCTATTGGCTTGCTGATAATTTTGAGGCTTTCAGGCTGCGATGGTGTGAATCGCCTGAAACCCGCATTTTATATGGTACCGAGGGCCGGAATCGAACCGGCACTCCCGTGAAGGAACCGGATTTTGAATCCGGCGTGTCTACCAGTTCCACCACCCCGGCACGTGCAGGCGCATTGTAGCGGAAATAGTTGGCAGTTAACAGTTGAAAGTTGGCAGTTATGGCAATTTAATGCACTGAACGTTTAATTTGGGAAAACCTTCTTGAAAGGTTTGACTGTAACGCTTGAATATACACCGGCAGCTACATAAGGGTCGGCATCGGCCCAGGCTTTGGCTTCTTCGATGCTTTCAAATTCTGCAACGATCAGACTGCCGCTAAAACCTGCTTCACCGGGATCATTGCTGTCGATCGCCGGATGCGGGCCGGCCAGTATTAAACGCCCTTGATCCTGCAGGGCGGTTAAGCGCTGCAGGTGTTCTGGTCTGGCAGACAGGCGATTCTGCAGGCTGTTTTCTATGTCCTGGGAAATGATGGCGTATAACATTAAGACTGCTCTCCGTTTTCGTTCAACTTATCATCATCCTTATTATCTTCGTCATCTTCTATGATGTGCCGTGACAGGTAGATGGCTTGCAGGATGATAAAACCGATGGTTAATCCCATCAGGCCGAACAGTTTGAAGTTGACCCATGTGTCCATACGGACATCATCGCTGGCGCCGATGTTGTAGTAGAAGGCAACATAGAGATTGGCAGCGCCGCTGATAAAAAAGAAAGCGACCCAGGAAAGGTTGAGCCTTGTCCAGACAACATCGGGCAGGCTTATCTGTTCTTTCATCATGCGCTGGATAATGGGGCTTTTGCCGATGAACATACTGCTGAGAAAAACAATGGCAAACAACCAGTTTAATACGGTGGGTTTCCACTGGATAAACGCCGGGTTGCCTAAAAAGATTGTGATGCTGCCAAGCACGGTAATAAGCACCAGTGAAAAAATATGCATGCGCTCGAACTTGCGAGTACTGTACCAGTGATAGGCGACCTGGATAAAGCTGGCAATGATGGCGACTGCGGTAGCGATGATGGTGGCGTTGATAAAATCGGGTTTATCGGGGTTAATGAGTTGGCCGACAAAAGTGTTGGCGATCAGGAACTTCGCCTGATAATAGCTGACGAAAAATAGAATAATTGGGAAAAAATCAAAGAGTAGCTTCATGTTTTTAATGTGTGCTGTGGTTTATTTTTGTGTCATAGTTTTTGTAAGTTGGGCATTATACCTGCCTGCGCTAGTGAATAGTGAGGAGTTAATAGTGAATAGTGTAAAAATAAGGTAACAAAAATATTGATAGATATCTTCCCATGTCTTATATAATAGGGTTTTAAGTTATTCACTATTCACTATTAGTTATTCACTGCCCCCATGAGTCAATTCTTCGAAATTCATCCCGACAACCCACAAAAACGCCTTATTAAACAGGCGGTGGATATTATCAATAACGGTGGCGTGATTGTTTACCCGACGGATTCCAGTTATGCGCTGGGATGTCAGATTGGTGATAAAGATGCAGTTACCCGACTGCGGCGTATCCGGCAGATCGATGATAAACACAACCTGACATTGGTATGTCGTGATCTGTCTGAAATTTCGACTTATGCAAAAATCAGTAATACTGATTATCGTTTGCTCAAATCATTAACGCCGGGGCCGTACACTTTTATTCTGCCTGGCACCAACGAGGTACCGCGCCGCCTGATGCACCCAAAACGTCGCCATATCGGCTTGCGTATTATGGACCACCCGGTGGTTAATGCTTTACTCGAAGAGCTGCGCCAGCCGTTGATTACCTGTACGCTGGTGATGCCGGGTGAAGAGTTACCGGTGACGGATGCCGAAGATATTCGCTCGCAGCTGGAAAAGCAGGTAGATTTGATTATCGATGGTGGACATTGTGGGATAGAGCCGACTACGGTTATTCGCCTGACTGACGGTGTGCCGGATATCCGGCGTCATGGAAAGGGCACGGATCACGGGCTTTAAAAGCAGTAAATAGCTAATAAAGCAGTGAATAGTTAATAACTAAAAGCAAAAACCTCATCAGCGTTACTAGCGGCGCTATTCACTATTAACTATTCACTGCTTTATCGGTGTAAACTGCGCGCTGGTTCTGCGACAAAAACATTAATAACACTTAAATGACGTCCATCCCTGATATTGTTCATACCGTTGCCGTTTGGGCTGCACCTATTTTATTTGCTATTACCTTGCACGAGGCTGCACATGGCTGGGTCGCTTATAAATTGGGTGATCCGACAGCGAAGAGTCGCGGCAGGATTACGATAAACCCGCTGAAACATGTCGATCCGATGGGTACGGTAGTGGTGCCACTATTTCTGGCAATGATCAGTCCTTTTGTTATCGGTTGGGCCAAACCGGTACCGGTAGAGCCACGTTATTTTAAATCACCTCTGCTGGATATGGCGCTGGTTGCAGTTGCAGGACCGGCATCTAACTTTTTAATGGCGTGTTTCTGGGCGATGTTTATTCAGTCGTCGTCGCTACTGCTTGATCATTCAGCGCTGCTTTCGTTTATGGTCGAAATGGGCAGAAACGGTATTATTATCAATGCTGTGTTAATGGTATTAAACCTCATTCCGATTCCTCCGCTGGATGGTGGCCGTGTGCTTGCAGGTGTTTTGCCGCCGTCTCTGGCGATGCAATTTATACGTCTGGAAAAATACGGTATGCTTATTATTTTATTATTACTGTTCAGTGGATTACTCGGTAAGATCATGTGGCCACTGGTACAGTATTTCGTCAATATCGTGGGCAGTATTTTTGGGCTTTAGTCAGTATCAGACGCTTTTTTCATCGGTATGCTCTATCGGCATGCTTCAGTAGCAATAACAGGGTAACAACAAATTGAATGCAGTAGTCACACAACATAAACGCGTATTATCAGGCATGCGTCCGACAGGCCGTTTGCATCTGGGTCACTACCACGGCGTACTAAAAAACTGGGTGCAGTTACAACACGAGTATGAATGCTTCTTTTTTGTGGCTGACTGGCACGCTCTGACTACTCACTATGAAGACCCATCGATCATCGAGCAGAGCACCTGGGAAATGGTGGTTGACTGGCTGGCTGCAGGTATCAGTCCGGGTTCGGCGAGGTTATTCATTCAGTCAAAAGTACCAGAACATGCTGAATTACATACGCTGCTGTCGATGATTACCCCGCTGAGCTGGCTGGAGCGGGTGCCGACTTATAAAGATCAGCAGGAGATGTTAAGAGAAAAAGACCTGGCGACCTATGGTTTTCTGGGTTACCCCTTGCTGCAAAGCGCCGATATTCTGGCTTATAAGGCAGGTATTGTGCCAGTGGGTGAAGATCAGGTGGCTCACGTCGAGCTGACCCGTGAAGTCGCCCGCCGTTTCAATCATCTCTATGGTCGAGAGCCCGATTTTGAAGAAAAAGCAAAACAGGCAGCAGCCAAGATGGGTAAGAAAAATTCCAAAATGTTTTTTCAGTATCGAAAAGAATTTCAGGAAAAAGGCGATGCTGAAGCATTGAAGGTGGCGCAGGCGCTGCTCGATTCTCAGCAAAACATCTCGATCGGTGACAAAGAACGGCTGTTTGGCTACCTGGAAGGTTCCGGCAAAATCATCCTGCCAGAACCTAATGCTCTGCTGACGCCTGCATCGAAAATGCCGGGACTGGATGGCCAAAAAATGTCCAAATCATACCATAATACCATCGCATTGCGTGATGCCCCGGATACTGTTGCTCATAAGCTGCGTACCATGCCTACGGACCCTGCCAGAGTACGTCGCACCGATGCGGGTGACCCGGCAAAATGCCCTGTGTGGAAGTTTCATGAAGTGTATTCAGATGATAAAGACCGCGAATGGGTGCAGCAAGGCTGTAGAAGCGCTTCTATCGGCTGTGTTGAGTGCAAACAACCGATCATCGATGCTGTACTTGCTGAACTGAAGCCAATGCAGGATAGGGCAAAAGAATATGAAGAAGATATCACCACAGTGAAGGCCATCATTGAAGAAGGAAATGAGGCCGCAAGAGATGTCGCTCGTGATACACTGGAAGACGTTAGAAAAGCGATGGGTATTGCATATCTGTAGCACTTATTTGGATCGGCTAACGGCTAAACCTCAATACACAACAAACGGCTAATTATGGCAAACCCGGACATTCAGGAAACACAGTTACACGAAGCACAGCAGGAAAAGTCGCAAGACTCGTCCGCTGAGCATGCTAGCGTTGATACTAGTGCCGCATGTCGATACCCATGTCGATACCGAGGTCGCAGCGCCAGCCAGTAAATTGCAGGCCAGTAAAAATGCACATCAAACAGAAGAAAAACAGGGTGAACTGCCTTTTGCCCTGATCCAGGGTGAGCCGCTGACCGTAGTACCGCAGGACCTGTATATTCCCCCGGATGCGCTCGAAGTTATACTCGAGGCTTTTGAAGGGCCACTGGATTTATTGCTCTATCTGATCAAGCGTCAAAATATCGATATCCTGGAGATTCCGCTGGAAGCGATTACCCGGCAGTACATGCAGTACATCGATTTGATGCAAAATTTAAAAATTGAACTGGCAGCTGAATACTTATTGATGGCAGCTATGCTTGCTGAAATAAAATCACGCATGTTGTTGCCGCGACCTGCCGAGAGTGAAGAGGAAGATGACCCTCGTGCTGAGTTGATTCGTCGATTGCAGGAATACGAGCGCTTCAAACTGGCTGCGCAAAATATTGATATGTTGCCCCGGGTCAATCGAGAGATCTATATGACCGATATCGAATTGCCGGAGATGCATAAGGAAAAACCGCTGCCAGAAATCGATCTACGTGACATTTTGTTTGCTTTTAAAGATGCCATGGCACGCGCTGAGATGTACAGCCATCATCATATACAACGTGAAGCTCTATCTGTGCGAGAACGTATGACCCATGTGCTCAGCGCAATCGGTAAAGATGGTTTTACCAACTACACCAGTTTATTTAGTATCGAAGAAGGACGCCGCGGTGTAGTGGTAACACTGCTGGCCATTCTTGAGCTGGTAAAAGAACAATTGATTGACCTGGTGCAGTCGGAAGCGTTTGCACCTATACATTTAAAAGCCGCAGGTTCAGTCAGTGCTACAACTGATAATGACTGATCTCATAATACCAAAAGCTGGCGCCAACACTCGAAGGTGAATGATGGAAATAAGCAGACTTAAAAATATCCTTGAAGCCGTATTGCTGGCGGCCGAACGCAGTTTGAATGTGCTTCAACTGGAAGCGTTATTTGAGCTGGATGAAGAACGCCCAACGCGAGATGAAATCCGTAAAGCCTTGCATGAGATGCTTGAAGATAATGCCGATCGGGGTTATGAAGTTAAAGAAGTTGCAAGTGGATATCGCTTACAGGTCAAACAGGAATTTGCGCCCTGGGTAGGGCGTTTATGGGAAGAAAAACCAGCGCGTTATACCCGGGCATTATTAGAAACCATGGCGTTGATCGCTTACCGTCAGCCAGTCACACGTGGTGAGATCGAAGAAGTACGCGGTGTCAGTGTCAGTTCAAATATCATCAAAACGTTACTGGAACGTGACTGGATAAAAGTGCTAGGTCATAAAGACGTGCCGGGTAAACCGTCGCTCTATGGCACAACAAAAGAATTTCTTGATTACTTCAATCTGAAAAAACTGGATGAATTGCCTACCCTGGCAGAGATTAGAGACCTGGATGCTGTTCACCCTGAGCTTCAACTGGATGAAGATGAGCAGCATGAAAAAAATACAGACGATTCAGCTAGTGACGAATCAGGAGACAGCCCTGAAACTAGCGTAGCAAAGGACAGTGAAGCAGATTCTTCAGCAGACGATAGCGAAAACGCTCTAGCTGATGATGTTGATTCAGAGTCGAAGCAAAATGCTGATGGGCATGTCGATGGTGATACCGATGCAGATGATGTCGATAGAAGGGCGCAAACAATTAGGGATGAAACGGAAGACCTTGATGACGACTCAACTCGTCAGGCCTACAATGTTTAATCAAATGATTAAATATCTCTTAACTTTTTAATCTGATATTCATATGACAGAAGAACGTGTGCAAAAAGCACTGGCGCGAATGGGGTACGGTTCTCGCCGCGAGATAGAGCGTTTGATCGGTGAGGAAAAGATTCGTATCAATGGCCAAATTGCCAAACTGGGTGATCATGTTAAAGATGGTGACAAGGTTAACATCGGTAACCGCCGGGCTGTCATCAGTACTGAAGTCAGCCGCATCCGCGTATTGATATATAATAAACCCGAAGGTGAGATCTGTACCCAGAAAGATGATGAAGGGCGCAGGACAGTTTTCGATAGTATCGGAAGATTAAATCAGGGCCGATGGATTAGTATTGGCCGGTTGGATATAAATACTAGTGGATTATTACTGTTTACCAATTACGGTGAATTAGCTAATCACATGATGCATCCGTCGAGTGAGATCGAACGTGAATATGCGGTTAGAGTTAATGGTGAGGTAACAGCGGAAACGGTCAAACGTTTATTGAAAGGCGTGCAACTGGAAGATGGGTTCCTCAAGTTTGATAGCATTACTGATGCTGGAGGGCAGGGCGCAAATCACTGGTATCACGTTATATTGAAAGAAGGAAAAAACCGTGAGATACGACGACTCTGGCAATCGCAGGATGTTCGCGTTAGCCGCTTGATACGTGTTCGCTACGGCAACCTGGTTTTGCCTCGTGATTTAAAAACAGGTAGAAAAGTCGAGCTGTCACTCGATGAGATAAAAAAATTATTTGAGTTCGTTAAATTAGAGTGGCCTGAAGGGCGCGACGAAATGGCGAAGAAGCGCAGTGATAAAGCGAAGAATCTGTCGATAAAAAATCAGCTATATGGCAAGCATTCAGCGGCAAAGACCACGAACGCCAGGCATGCAGCCAGTGGTCAGTCGAGTGCTAGCCATCAGTCTGACGAGTCCCGTAAAACTTCTGCCAGGCCGCCCTTGAAAGGCAGGGCAAAGTCAGTACAATCTAAAGTAAAGAAAAAACGCTGAAGCTGAGTGTTTTTAGTTCTTCATATCCACAGGGTATAAAGGTTTGCATCGTCTAAGTGAGGATAAATAAATCCACACAGATGATGGTATAACTCCAGGTTAGCTGTCATGAATAAACTAGCGTTATCTAGAACATTATTTAGCTTACACATGGCGCTGCTTTCTACGCTGATTTTCTTCTCGCTTCAGATAAACGCAAAAACAGAAGGTGAGCTAAGTGCTGGCATGGTAAATCCCGGGCATGAAGAACACCCTGCCTGGTTTAAAGTCTCTTTCCTTGATCTGTTTGAAGATGTTGAAGATGCCGCTGATAATAATAAACGATTGATGGTTTATTTTTACCAGGATGGTTGTCCATATTGCAAAAAACTTCTGCGGGAGAATTTTTCGCAACGAGAGATTTCAGAAAAAACAAAAAAATACTTTGATGTGGTATCGATCAATCTATGGGGCGATAAAGAAGTAACTGTCGGTGATAGAGCTTACACTGAAAAGAAATTTGCAGAGGCCTTGAAAGTTCAATACACGCCAACGTTATTATTTTTTAACGAAGATAATAAAGTTATATTTCGCGCAAATGGTTATTACCCACCGGAAAAATTCAGTGCTCTATTGGACTATATAGGAAGCAGTCAGGAATCCGTTTTAAGTTATCAGGACTATATGGAAAAGGTTAGTCCACAGCCAGCAACCGGTCGTTTACATGATGACATCAACAGTGTTGAGTCGGTAACGAATCTATCGGGATCGGACAAACTATTGCTGGTTATGTTCGAACAAAAAAAATGCAGTACCTGCGATGAGCTGCATCTGGATATTTTGAAACGTAAAGAAAGTTTAGAGCTACTGTCGAATTTTAATGTTGCAGTACTGGATATGTGGTCAGATCAATTGATCACTACGCCTGCAGGTGAAGTGCTAAAGCTACGCGACTGGGCTAAAAAGCTGGATATAAAATACGCTCCGAGTCTGGTGTTTTTCAACAAACAAGGCAATGAGGTGTTCAGGATGGATGCCTATCTAAAAGCGTTCCATACTCAGTCTGTTATGGATTATGTCTCCTCCGGTGCTTATAAAACCGAGAGCAATTTTCAGCGATATATTGATAAACGTGCTGATCACCTGCGTGAGATGGGAATTGAAGTCGATCTGATGAAATAAAACCGGACAGTATTGCTCTTTCGTATACTATGGTCAAAAGCATTCAACCAGAGAGGCACGGAGGACACAGAGTTAAGCTATTTGTTAAATTGAGTTTGTAGCGTTTTTAATAATATCAAGAATTTCTCTGTGTCCTCCGTGCCTCTGTGGTGAATCGATTTTAAAGCCTTTGACTGTTTGTTAAAAGTCTTGTCCTGTCAGGGGAAATCTTTAAACTTTACTGGAATACCCGCAGAATGAATCAGACGATTAACACTATCCCATTGATAAATCTTTCGATGGCGTTTGTACCGGTATTGGTGACTATTTTTATTCTTTTCAAATGGTCACTAAATTCAAAAATGGCACTCTATGCTGTTACCAGAATGCTGGTGCAATTACTTCTTATTGGTTACTTCCTAAGTTATATATTTGATTCTGATAGTGCCTGGGTTGTTATGTTTGTGCTGATAGTTATGGTGTTGGCGTCAAGCTGGATCGCATTAGGTACGGTCGCGGATAGAAGATGGCTGTTATACAAATCGGCTTTTCTCGCTATAACGGTTGGTGGTGGTCTAACGCTGATATTGATAACGCAGGGCGTCATGCTGATCGACCCATGGTATTCAGCGCAGTCATTAATCCCGATCGCGGGCATGATATTCGCCAATGCGATGAATAGTGTCAGCCTGGCAGCAGAACGTCTGAATGCGGAACTTGCAAGAGAAGTTGCTTATGATGAAGCGCGTAAGATTGCCCTACAGTCATCGCTGATCCCAGTGATGAATTCTTTATTTGCTGTTGGGCTTGTCTCGTTGCCGGGCATGATGACCGGACAGATCCTGTCTGGTGTGTCACCGCTGATTGCTGTGCGTTATCAGATCATGGTGATGTGTATGGTGTTCGGTGCGGCAGGCATTGCTACAGCGTATTTTCTGGTATTGGTTAAACCTGTCTTTGACAAGTCTAATAGTAAAAACCATTATCCATAGATGAACACAGATTAATGCAGATGAGAAGTCTATTTATTTAAGGGCGCAAGCAATTAATAGAGGTGACTTTAATTTCGAAAGTTTTTAACACTCAGCTTATGCTTTGTAATAACTCATCAAGTTTGAAAGCTATACCATGCGAGTCTTTTCCGTCTACTGAAACACCTGCTTCACTCAATAGATAAGCTGCAGCTTTGGCGACTTCATCGGGTCGACTTATATTGGTGGGGTTTTCAGCTGGAAATGCACGGGTTCTAAGGCCGGTTCTGACTTTGTCTGGAATTAGCCCTGTAACATTAACGGCTGTGTTATCGACTTCATCTGCAAGTATCTCCATCAGAGATTTTAAACCCGCTTTGGAAACGCCATAAGCGCCCCAGTAGGCAGTACTTTTATCGTCGAGGTTAAACACCACCGCACTATGACTCTCTTTGTTGAGTAGAGGCAGACAGGCATGTGTCAGCATGAACGCAGCGTTCAGATTGATCTGCATCACACGATGCCACAGCTTCATGTCATACTGCTGTATCGGTGAGGATGCACCTAACCATGCGGCATTGTTGAATAGACCATCAAGTTTGCCAAACTCTTTATGGATAACTTCATTGAGAGTATCGCAATCGTCAGGTGTTATTTTTTCAAGATCCAGGGGATAAATAACCGGTTCAGTGTAACCCGCCTGTGTTATCTCATCGTACAGTAGCTCGAGCTTCGGTTGGGTCTTGCCATGGATAATAACGGTTGCACCCTGTCTGGCACACTCGATAGCGGTGGCTTTACCTATGCCGTCGCTAGCACCCGTGATTAATATGGTTTTATCTGTAAATTGCATAATTTGATAACACGCTTAAAATTGAGCGCCTATTTTACCTTTACCGGGCTTGTTAAGGCTATATGCAGTACACAAATTTAATCTGGCGAGACGGGCATCCATACAGTGAATTGTTTGATGATATCTATTATTCATCAAATAATACTGAAGCTATTCCCGGTGAAAGCGAATTTAATCATGTCTTTTTTGAGCATAATAACCTGGCGGCACGCTGGAATGAATATACTCAGTTTACTATTGCAGAATTAGGCTTTGGCAGCGGTTTGAACTGTGTGCTTACGATTCGTCAATGGTTGAAACACTGTGCCACATGCGATACTAAAAAGACCTTGCATTATATTGCAATAGACAAATATCCATTGTCAGCCGATAGTATCGCTGCCCTGGTCTCACGATACCCCGAGCTAAAACCAATATGTGACGTGATGCTCGAGAGTTATCCGCCAGCGATCGAGGCGACTCACTGCCGTAGGATGTTTGATAACCAGGTTGTTATTCATTTTAAATTTATGGATGTCAGTCAGGCGTTAGATGATGAGGGTTTAGATGTCGATGCCTGGTACCTGGACGGTTTTTCACCGGCAAAAAATCCTGCTATGTGGACGAGTAGTGTGTTTGAACGGATGGCCGCAAACAGTGCTGCAGGTGCGAGTTGTAGTACTTATACTTCAGCGGGGTTTGTGAAACGTAATCTTGGACAAGCCGGTTTTGAGGTGAGAAAAGTAAGCGGGCACGGTAACAAGCGTGAGATGCTGGTTGCCACCCTGAAAGATAAACTATCGCCGCCGCTTTTCTACAAAGACAAACCATGGTTTGTACCAGCAAAGAAAATTACCTCGACATCAAAAAAAATGACGATTATTGGTGCAGGTATTGCCGGCTTAAGTATGGCGTACTCTATGGTGCAGCGTGGATGGTCGGTATGTATCATTGATAAACATGGAGATATAGCAGCAGAGACCTCAGCGAATCCTGCAGCCATTGTTTATCCGCGTTTGTCAGTCAACAATGAAACTGATACACGGTTTTATATAGCGGCTTATTGTTACAGTTTACATGTACTCAATACGCTGCAGGTAAAATACTCAAAAGCATTCTGGTTCGATGATGGCCTGCAACAATGCTTTGATCGAAAAAGAATAACTGATATTATCCGGCACTTTCAATTTAATGATGATTTTATGTCTACTGCAGAGGGTTTTTTTAGCGACGAAACCAGATGTCCAGATGATAAGGTGTTAGTGGATTATAAAAAAGCAGGTGTTGTCCTTCCAGGTGTTCTGTGTGAGGTAATCAAGCAGGAATGCGGTGATGCTCTAAAACTGTTGCACGGAAAAGTTGATGAGATTAGTTATGACAATAATAAGTGGTCATGCTTTTCTGAATCTGAACTGATCAACAAAGCTGATTGTCTGGTCATCGCAAACGGTACTTCAGTCAATGATCTGGTCAAGACACTGCAGCTGGCCACAGAAGCAATACGTGGACAGGTCCTGGTCCTCAACGCTAACCAGGAATCAAGAAATATTCAAAAAACGATCAATGCCGATATCTATTTCACTCAATCGATCGCTAATAAACACTACCTGGGTGCAACATATTCGCGTTTTAATAAATCGCCAGAAATCGATGCGAGTGAAAACAGGTCTTTACTGGCATCGTTAGATGTGATGTATCCTGGTGTTTTTAAATCTGAAGATATTGATGAGAGCTGGGTAGGTTTTCGCTGTATGTCAAAAGATCGAGTTCCCGTCGTAGGTGCTGTTCCGGATGTGGGCTTTTTTTATGATCGATACTCTGATATCCATCATGGCAAGCACAATAAACGATATCCTGCCGTGCAGTACCAGAAGGGGTTGTATATCACTGCGGCTCATGGCTCGCGAGGTTTTACCAGCAGTTTTCTCTGTGCGGAAATTATTGCTTCGCAGATAGAAGGTGAATCTTTGCCGGTCAATAAAAAGACTTTAGATTTTTTAAGTCCATCAAGGTTTATTGTTAATGAGCTTAAGCGACGTTAATTTTTCATCATCGCTGAATGAGAGGACTTTCTTTATTGGTTTAGGTTGTCCGATGCCGTAACCCTGTCCGAAGTCAACATTGAGGTCCTGAAGTTTCCGGACTATCTGATCGTTCTCAACATGCTCGGCAATAGTCTTTATCCCCATGATATGGCTGACTTCATTGATCGCCGCGATCATAGCGTGATCGATATTATTGTTGATCATGTTGGAGACAAATCTGCCGTCGATTTTGATATAATCTACTGGCAGGTTTTTCAGGTACTGGAAGGAGAATAAGCCACTGCCAAAATCGTCGAGTGCAAACCTGAAGCCGAAGGACTTTAGTTCTTTGATGAATGCCTTAGCGCTGCTGAGTTTTTTGATAGTGGTTTTTTCAGTGATCTCAAAACATATCAGCTTAGTGTTGATATCAAACTTGCTAGCAATGTCTTTGATGTAATCGATAATATCTTTGTCATCGATGGTGTTGTCAGACAAGTTGATTGAATACTGCGTGATTTTCTCGTCTTTATCTGAATATTTATGAATAAAAGAGAATGTTTCAAAAATTATTTTTCTGTCAACCAGATGCATGAGATTGTAACGTTCCGCCGCCGGGATGAATGCATTTGGCTGTATTAGATAATTGTCCTCGTCAAGAAGGCGGGCCAGGATTTCCACATGTTGTTTCTGTGGATTTTTATGATTTAATGCAACGATTGGTTGCGCATATAACTTTAAGCGGTCGTTTTCGATTGCTTCGTTAATCCTTGTTGTCCAGTATGATTCCTCCTGGCGACGGATAATCTCACTGTTCTCTTCCTCGTAAACATAGATTCGGTTGTGGCCCTTGTCTTTCGCAGTGTAACAGGCAAGGTCGGCTTTACGAATTGCATCGGAGGCATCCTGTGAATTTTTGTTGAGTGGGTTGATACCGATACTTATACCTAATGCATAGTCACTGCCGTCCCAGGTGAATGGCATGCCTGTAATGCATTTGCTGATGTTTTCTGTGATCTTTAGTGCACTCGCCTGAGCACAATGTTTTAAGATAAGACCGAACTCGTTACCACCCAGACGGCTCAATGTGTCCTCGCCACGGATACAAGACTGTATTAATGAAGTTACCTGTATTAGGCACTGGTCACCGGCACTATGACCAGCGGTGTCATTTATCAGTTTGAAGTTATTGAGGTCGAGATAACATAGTGCATGATTTTTGTTATTGTTTATTGCGTCGTATACATGATCTGATAGTTCAATATCAAATGCATCCCTGTTAAGTAGATCGGTTAATGGGTCGTGTGCTGCCTGGTGTTTTATAGTGTTTTCTAGTTGGCGTCGTTGTGTTTCATCATGGAAAACGATAACTACGCCTTCGACTTCTCCTGATGTTTTTAGAATAGGTGATATCGAACTTTCGATGTCTTTTTTAGTGCCTTTTTTACCGACCAGGCCTAGTATGCTTTTGTTGATGGTTATGCCGTCGTAAAGGCAGGACTTCACGACGTCATGTAGAGGTTCGCCGGTGTCAAGATCTTCTATCCTGAATACATTCTGTATGGCCCGGTTCTTTGCCTCGTCAAGAGACCATTCGGTAAGCATTTCGGCTACGTGATTCATGTATTCAATATCACCATTCACGTTCGTGGTAATCACAGCATCACCGATCGAATGTAATGTGACTTCTGCACGCTCACGTTCCGACTTCATGTCGCTGACCAGTTGCATGTTTATGATTGCCATCTGCACACTTTGGCTGAATTGAGTGATTAACTGTTTATCAACATCATCGAATTCATCGTATGATCTGAAAACTGCAATGGCGCCATAGGCTTTGTTTTTAATAGTAACCGGTGTCAATAATGCCGATCTTATATTGAATTGTTTTGATAATTCTTTTTGTGCTCTGCAGTCAGAAGCGACATCGTTAATTACCAGGGTTTCATTGTTCAATATCGTCCAGGCGCATAAACCTCCATCATCTACATTGAGTATGTTTTTTTCGAGTTTTTCTGATTGTAGGCCGCATGCGGCAAGAAAATGGTATTGTTTTTTATCGTCGCTGATTACCGGGAATGCAACTAATTGTGTTTTTGTTATCTCCTGTGCTGCACGGCAAATATTTTTAAAGAAGGCATCTTTTTCATAACCTTCGGTGATTAATCGTGCGATCCAGTCATCAATAAGCGCAAGACCCTGTTGATAACGATATCTATTGTTTACCTCAATCTGACGTTCTAGTTCGATTGTTGCACGTGAGGTAGCAATGGTTAGAATGTTTTCTGCCAGTGTTGTATCTTCGATAGGCTTACTGCTGGCTATTGCAATCATGCCGGTTACGTTTTCCTTATTGTCTTTCAGGCTTATGCCGATATAGCTGACCGCATCAGATAATAGTTCATCACTACAATCAGGAAAATAGTTTGCAAAATCACGATTGTGTACCAGGCGACCATTTTTGATAACTTCTTCGCAGGGTGTGTCAGTTAGTGCGTAGCTGATGTTGCTTCTAAACATGCCATGATCCAGCAGGCCGAGAATTTCAGCGCTCATACCTGAAGTGTTGATCTTTGCCAGGTAAGCATATTCGACATCGAGGGCGTCACATAATGCATTCAGTAGATATAAAATTCTGTCTTCTTCGTTATTCTTACTACTTTTCTTGTCGATGCTAACCAGTTGATACAATGCTTGTTCAGTTTTTTCACGAAGTGCTATTTCGTTGTTCAATCTCTCATTACTGTCAGATAGAGCGTTTTTGTTTTTACGCAAAGTGATGAAAATATACAGGATGTAAAAAATAAGATACAACGTGCAGATGAATAAAAATATATTGAGCATCTGTGCATTGTTGTTTTGTTTGTCTCTTAGAGCACTTACTGTTTTCTGTAATGATATGATTTTATTCTCGATGTTCAACGAGTTGAATTGAGTCAGGATCTCATCGATAGCGGGTAGCCGTTCGATGATCATCAAGCTGTGGTTGATCAATGCTTTGGTGTCCACATCAGGATTGTGGTTTAAGCTGTCGATTAAAGGATAAACTTTATTTGCGATTTTGTTTTCCGGGTTCTCGATATACTCTAATAGTAATGTGATTAATTCTGCAGTAGTTCGGAGCTGCTCTTTTGACTGGGTTTTCGGTTTTATAGAATATAGATCTGAGCCGACGTTGAAGATGTAAAATAATGAGTTCTGTAATATCGAGTGATGTGTTTTAAAGTCTTCTACCAGTATCGACTGGTGACGGAAAGACTTTTTCAGGTTAGGGATACTATTATCGCCGACCTCTTCGCTGTTGATGCTGTTATTGCTGAGATTGCTGATATTCTCGTCGATTGCATTAAGGGTTCTGTTGAGTGAATCGTATTGTTCGATCTGGTTGCTTCGGTAGCGTAGCAAATCACGATGTAGTTGTACCTGTAGTTCCTTTATCTCGCCGATATTAACTAATGCCTCATTAACAGGGAGTTCGCTAAATATGCTTTTGTAGAAAAAGAAGCTGATGACTGTAACCAGCAGGACAATGCCTACCAGGTAATTTACATTTCCTTTGTTCATGATGCTTCATCCAGTGATTTGTTGTTGTACTCACCTGTTAGTGTCTTCAGGAAAGCCTTGATCAGTTGTATTTCATCTTTTGACAGGATACGGCCTAACTGTGTCTTCCCCATGATTATGATGACCTCATCCAGTGTCTCTGCGCTGCCATCATGCAGATAGGGCGCGGTAACCGCAATGTTTCGAAGTGATGGAACTTTAAATACAAAAGCATCCATCTGACGATTGGTGATATTCATCCTGCCGTAGTCGGCTTTCTTGATGTCACCACGTTCTGCGATATAGTTGTAAAAGACACCAAATTTTTGATACAGATTGCCTCCGATATTTATCCCTTGATGGCAGGAGATGCAGCCGAGCTTCTTAAAGGTTTGATAGCCTTTAATCTCTTCTTCACTAAGTGCGAGATTATTGTTTCTCAGGTATTGGTCGAACCGTGAATTTGGTGTTATCAGTGTTTTTTCAAACTCAACAACCACTTCAATAATATTATTTTTAGTAATACCATCTTTGTATATTCTACTGAACGCATCAGAAAGCTCATTATCGAGCAATAATGTAGAGATGACATCATTCCAGTTATTATTAAACTTATGGTTACTGTTTATTACCATATCAACTTGCTGTTCAAGTGTTTCAACTGAGCCATCCCAATTTTGTCTGAAATTATATCTTGCGTTAAAAATACTCGGGGTGTTGATGAAATGTTGATCAGTGTTATTCGAGATGCCTAGAGCAACATTGTCATCACCGCCGGCATCAAGCTGGTGGCAGCTGGCGCAGGCAAGTTTGCCGTTACTGGATAAACGAACATCAAAAAAAAGTATTTCACCCAGTTTTGCTTTGTCGATGTTAACCTCGAATGTTTGCGGGATAGGGGTTATAGGCTCCTGGCGATAATTATCACTATCTTCAGCATACGCAGCAGCGCTTACTGCAAAGCAACATAACATTGTCATTAATGCATTAAATGGAGAGTTAGAAGATGGTGTAGTGAGTTTAATAGATAACATTCCGCTTTGATTCGCTGTAAAATCCCTGATACTCGAAGTTTGTAAATTAACACTCCCAATTTTAGTAAATATATGCAAAAAAGCATGATTAAACCAGTGCGAAAAAGTCTAATTTTAATAATACTTATCTCTTTTGGAATAAGTCCAGTATTTTCTGCGTGTGAAGATAAAGCTGCACCCAGGGTTAACTGGTCAAATTGTGATTTTACTGGCATGGATTTTAAAAACAAGGACCTATCGAGTGCAGTGATGACCGGTGGTACCTTTGATAATGCGAACTTTAGTGGTGCTATGTTAGAAAATAGTGATTTTGGACAGGCGAGTCTTAAAAATGCTCGGTTTGACGGCGCCAGAATGGCCAATTCACGATTTATTGCTGCAAAAGCACAGGGTGCGAGTTTCAAGGATGCAGCATTGGAAAATAGTCGTTTTAGCCGTTCAGCATTAGAAAAGGCAGATTTTAGTGGTGCTAAAGTCAATAACTCTCGATTCTATGAGGCAAATCTTGAATTCGCCACCTTTATAGGGTCGAATTTGAAGAAGAGTAATTTTGAGCGAAGCAATATGGATAAGGCTGATTTTTCGCATTCGATAATGACACAATCGGTTTTCAGTGATGCGCACCTGAATTTTGCAAAGTTTATTGCTGCAGAGTTAACAGGATCCAAATTTGATAAGTCAGACTGTCGAGGCACTGACTTTACGAATGCTAATCTAACAAAATCCTCATTCAAAGAGGCTGAAATAGACGAATCAATTTTCACTGGAGCAATTTTGAAAGATACTATCTGGTCCGATTACAAACGCTGCCGTTCAAACTCCATTGGAGTTTGTAAATGAGCACTTTTATAATTGATGCAACCCGTGACAATTTTAGCGATGCGGTACTAAGTAATTCACACAAAGGACCTGTTATGGTCAATTACTGGGCTGAGAGTGCAGGGCCTTGTCTGCGTCTATGGCCCGTCCTGGAAAAACTGGCGAAAGATTATAACGGTCAGTTTCTGCTGGTTAACGTCGATACCAGTAAAGAAAAGCAACTGGCACATGATTATGGTATCAATAGCGTACCCACTGTAAAGCTTTATATTAACGGAGAAGTTGTTGACCAGGTTCACGGATATGACTCACCCGACAGCTTCAAAAAAATGCTGAATAAATATCTTGCACGAGAATCGGATAAGGAATTATCTGCCGCGGTCGCACAATATCAACTCGGCCATAAAGATCAGGCATTTGACCAGTTAAACAAACTGGTGATCATCGATCCTGAAAACACTCGAATCCAGCTGGCTTATGCAAAGTTATTAATAAAAGAAGAAGCCTACGAGCAGGCATTTTCTTTACTGGAAAAAACGCCACTAAGATCGGAAAGTGAAGAGGCGGTGGTTTTGATGACTAATGCGCGCTTCCTGGCAACGCAAAAAAAAGCAGGTGATGTAGAGTCACTACAAAAACAGCTTCAAAAACAGCCGGAAGACTTAACTCTATTATTTGAGCTATGCAGCCATAAAATGATGCACAGTCAATTTAAAGAAGCGATGGACCTATTGCTGTTGATTATAAAAAAAGACATTAGCTGGAACAATGCAGTAGCCAGTTTATGTCTACGAGGCCTGTTTATTATGCTGGGTAAAACAAACCCACTGGTTGTAGAGTATCGTCAAAAACTGATCGATCAACAATCATAAAAACTATTTAGTCCACAGATAAACACATCGTTTATCATTAACGAATGCTATAAGCACCTAAGAAATTATGAGACCATTAGAATTTTTAGCCGTAATGGCAGAGACTGCAAATAAACTGGATCTTGAAGCTCACATGAATCTGATTTCAAAAGACGTCAGCGTGTACGGCGTTCCCGATTTTGAAGTGATTACTTATGAAGACTGGTTTAACCAGTGTAAACATGAATTTGAAAATAAACTACTAAAAAAAGTTAGTTATCAGGGTCTTAACATACTGGCCGAAACACCAGAACGTGTGATGTTTAAATCCATCGAAACGGTTGAAGGCTCTGATGGTAGCGTAAATGCCAATGGCATCGAGTTTATTCTTCAGAAAGAGGACGATGGACAATGGCGCGTCGCGCAGGAAAGAATTCTGCCAGAAGACGAGCTGGCTAGTGATAAACAGCGCGGAGCTTTGTAATCACTAGCCAGGTTGTTAGTGAGCCTCTGAATTTAAACGTATACGAAGAGTTTTGGGTGTTAGGTTATTCGATCAGTCAATATCTTTAAAAGCATAAACAAAAACCTTTCACCACAGAGGCACAGAGGACACAGAGAAAACTTCTTGTTGTTAACAGCGCCGTAGGCGCAGTTAACAAAGTAAAACTCTGTGTCCTCTGTGCCTCTGTGGTGAAAGGTTTTTAAAGTTTTTGACCGTAAATCTGACCATATCAAGCTTATTTTATTAATAATGCGGAGGAGGTGTCTCTTCGCTTTCGAGTGCGACGGGTGAGGATTGTGAGGCTTTGATTTTTTTCTCCAGCTGAGAAACCTGCAGTTGTAACAGATCGATCTCAGCGTGCTGTTTGATGATGGTGTTATTCAGTATCTCGATGGTGTCTTCGAGATGGGTCAGTCGGATCTCCAGTTCGGTTACTCGCTTGTCCATGATCAGACCTGCTCTGTGCGATCTGTTTTAGCGGCTGCTTTTGTGACTGACTTTGTTGCACCGGCGACAGCCATGGGCATGGCGAAAAAGTTAACCACGGGAATGCTTGTTAATATAAATACGGCGCTGCCTAAACCCAGTGAACGCATCCGGTTGTCACGATTATACTGTTTTACCTCTTCAAAAAATTGACCGCGATTAGCAAGCGGGTAATCGTTGTATTCCAGCGCAAAAAACCAGGCGGCGAACAGAATCCAGAGGAAGGGTGCGGTGATGTTAAGACCTGGAATAAAGGTGATGATGATAAGCGGTATGAACCATTTGATAGCATACAGAATTTTTTGGACCTCTGATTTTACGGTCCGAGTCATCAGTCTCAGGAAACTATCGGAGTTGATGTCTTTTGGTTTTTGCCCGGTAAGCAAGGCTTCGATTCTGGCTGCCAATAAACTATTAAAAGGTGCTGCAATTAAATTAGCGATAACCGTAAAAGTGTAGAATACGATAAGAAACATAGCGATAGCAAACAATGGCCAGATCAACCATTCCAGCCAGTTCAGCCAGGTTGGCAATAGCTTTTCTAACCAGCTATCAAGCTGGTCACTTAACAGTTTTGTAGCCAGTGAAAACAACCCCAGGTTGATGAGGAAGGGAATAAGTACAAATCGTCTGACACCGGGGTTGAATAGAAGTCCAAAGCCACTAAAACAATCGAGAAAACCTTTGATAAATGAAATCATATGAGAAAATATTCGTTATTCGTTATTCGTTATTCGTTATTCGTTATTCGTTAGTTCTGAGTAACCCTTCTTAGCCAGCAGCGCGGAGCCATAACTGGCTTCGCTATTTTTTGCTGCAACAACGGGGATGCCAATTATACGCTCTCGCATTGCCATCCATGCAGGGTTTTTGCTGCCACCACCAGCGGTAAATATTTTTGTTGGCCTGGTGGTGCCAAGTGCTTCCAGTTTTTTATAAGCTTCGGCTTCGATATGTGTGATGCCTTCCAACAGTGCCTGAAAAAAATCAAGGTCATTTTCTGGGCGCGGAGAGGTATTATTTTGCTTTTTTCTATCGCTGACAGGGAAGCGTTCTCCTGTTGCGGGTAGCGGATAGTAATTAAGCTCGAGTAATTTTTCTGGCCGCAGTTGTGGCGTCATCTCATCGAGCTGTTGTTGATTGAAATGCTGGCGCAAAACGCTACCGCCTGTATTGGATGCACCACCGACTAACCAGTGTTTATTCAAACGGTGACTGTAGATCCCGTAGTCGGGGTCGAATAGCGGTGTTTCAGAAAATACTTTGATGACTAATGTGCTGCCAAGGGAAGTGACAGCATCGCCGATTTTGTTCGCGCCCGTTGCCAAAACAGCTGCATTGCTGTCTGTCGTACCTGCCACAACAACACAATCTTCGGCAAGATTATACTTTGTTATCAGTTCCTTTTTTACCGCAGCGATGACCGTGCCAGGTGTGACGACTTTGGGCAAAGTGTTTGCAGGTAACTCAAGCTGAGGATTGTTACTTAA
>CAWBXM010000024.1:0-38847 GCA_963792545.1 uncultured Gammaproteobacteria bacterium
AAGTGTTCGTTCAGGTCTTTTTTTGAAAACTCATTTATATAATCGATATTCTTTGCCAAACTGGCAAATTTGTCTTTGACTAAGGCCAACGCCTCGCCCTCTGGTTCGGTAGTTTCGTCATTACTGTTTATCTGTTCGCAGTTTGCACTGATAGTGTTTATATCTGCTTTCATCCTGATGCTAAGGTGTTCGATTACTTTATCTTTATGTGCATAGACTTCGCTTACATTACTTAAATCAATGAGTTCGCATAACACACCAATAATTTGAAAGGGATGTACATCGCCTTCGGTAAATGCCTGTTCATCTTTTTGTAGCAAGCTGCGAACAGAAAGCATATAACCCTTACCAAAAATGTCATCTTTAATGGGTAGGTTGATTGTGCCTTTTTCCAATATTATATAACTGAGGTGGTTTCTTGCTTCAGGTAGGCTACATGATGCCAGTTGACTAATTAAGTCTGCTGTTGTTAGTGAGTATGGCGCTATGTTTATTTCAGATAAGGCGCTGGACATGGTTTCATTGACTTGTACAACACGACCAAACAGGTCATAGAGGATAATTGCGGTCTCCATCCCGTCCATGACTGTTTCCATGACAGTCAAACGCTGAGTCATAAAATTAATTGCCTGGTTTATGGAGGCAAAATCCGATTCATGATACTGCATACCCAATAAACGAGATAATGGGCGTTGTTCATATTCCTTATGCTTTAGCCATTGTGTGCGATGGTAAAGTATTTCTGCTATCTGTAACGATAGTTGTGTTACTGCATAGAGCGTTTTTTTCTCGTCATAGTTGGGGGTGTCGCTTACGGTAAACGCCCAAAACCCCTGAATTTCACCCGCAAAGTTTAATGGGACAAGGTATTCAATTTCCTGTTCGTCTAATTTTTTTAAGTACTTGCCAGTAAGGCGTAAGGCGCCGGCTTTTTCTATCGCTGTTGTGTAGGGTTCACGTTGATAATCTCGTCGCATCTCGGAGATATCGTTTAAGCTGCAATTTAAAGCTTTAATCTCTTTCACCCGGTGATCGTTTTCGACACGTTCAAGAAATATGGTTCGATTTAGTGACAGAGTCTGTGTGACCATGTTTGCAATCTGTGACCAGTGTTCCTTGGTTGAAAAAAAGCTTTGAGTTAACCAGCGTTTCTCAACGTTAGAGACGCTTTTGTGAGTGATTTTACGTAAGTGTATTTTTTGCTGATTGCTGTACTCATAAAAGATAAAAGAGTAAACAATTATCTCAGCGGATAGAAGCACACCTGTCTGTATCCATATGCCTGACAGCATGAGTAATAACCAGCTTATAGCAAAGCTTGTCATGAGTATTGCTGCAAAAGACAGGTGTAGGTAGTTATCTTTGATTCGCGGAACGAGCACGAGTAATGCTGCGACAAGAAAGAGCGATAGTAGCATTACCGATGGCGTATTCAGATGTTGAATCTGGTTCTGACTCAATAGCGTTTCGAGCGCAAAGGCCTGATATACCGGTAGGCGCATTTCTCCAACGGGGGTAATCAGTTTTGCGCTTAACTCATCCACAAAATCAATTAAAACAACCCTGTCTTTCACCAGTGCTTCAACCAGTCCACCCTGTTGAAGGCGCTGCATTTTTACTGTTGGTATGCGGCCCTCGGCCTGTCTAAAATCAATAAAATATCGGTCCAGTTCAGAGGTATTTGTATAGTCACTAACTTCGCTGGTTATTGTGACGGCTAACGATGGGACGGGTTTTCCGTTCGTTGTATTGGTGAGCCAGTGCTGGCGATAAGCTTTGCCGTCTAGTGGCGGCAAAAGTGATACCTCATCATTAGTGAGGTCTGAGGGTTGCCAATTATGTCCTATAAACAGGGGGTATAGTGCCATAGCCCTGGTTATATCGGCGTCTGTCCATAACTGCGGCTTTGATATTAGAACGATAGCTTTAGGGCTTAAAGTGTTAATTTTTTCGAGTACGTTAAACCAGTCTTGAGCCGCTGCATAATGAAATGTTGGATCTGTTTCCAGTAGCATGACGGTGGGAGATTCGGCCAGCTTTATACTGGGTAGCATAATCTGTTGATCATAGAGCCAGCGGTCAATGCCATGAAATAAGTTAAAAGCTAATCCTGCCCATATTATGGTAACGACAGTTAAGCCTAGTAAAACCGATTTATATTTATGTAGATCTATATTATTCACAAAACTTCACAACGAACGGCTTTTAAAATTTTTTATTATAAGAGATTGATTGTAGTATCTTTTTTAATATTTTTCCTGTATTGAAAGCATTAAGATAGAAATATTCAAAATAGTCTGGAATGAATAGTTAAATATTTGATTTCAATGATTTTTATTTAATAAATAGTAAGTGTAGTGTAATAAATACTTACAATTGCCAAATTCACTTTAAATGATTTTAGAACTGCGATAGAAAGCATCATTAAATACAAAAAATTACTATAAGAAAATATTCTCTATTCAGCATACGCGTTTAAATACTAAGTTTTTCAACAGTATCGACCATAAGAGGGTTGAAACCGCCGTCGGTTGCAGACACTTAGGTTAGTTTGATATAAAGGTGAAAGTTAGTCTGATGGTGACTATTTTGCTGACTCAGCAAATAAAAAAGGCCTGTCTTTATAACAAGACAAGCCTTTATTATTTGATATAGATGGTGGGCCGTGAGCGACTTGAACGCTCGACCATCGGATTAAAAGTCCGGTGCTCTACCAACTGAGCTAACGGCCCGAAAATTTCATCAAAATACAAATTAACGTAATTTAACGGAAGGCGCGAATCTTACATGGAGTTGCGCCGAAAAACAATATTATGAGGCAATAATTATGAGGCGATAGCCAGATTAGAAATAACGTGTTGGGTCTGGAATATCCGCTTCCTCAAATCCTGCTCGACGCAACTGGCAGGAGTCACAATGCCCACAGGCCTCGCCTTGCTCATTCGCCTGATAACAGGACACGGTCAACGCATAGTCGACTCCGAGATCACTTCCTAAACGTATAATATCCGCTTTGCTTTTATCAATTAACGGAGTATGAATAGTCAGATGATGTCCTTCGACCCCGGCTTTTGTGGCCAAATTGGCCATTTCCTGGTAAGCACGAATAAACTCAGGCCGACAATCCGGGTAGCCCGAATAGTCAACAGCGTTCACTCCAATAAAAATATCTTGCGACTCCCTCACTTCCGCCACCGCCAGCGCATGAGACAGGAATAACGTATTCCTGGCCGGAACATAGGTGACAGGTATCTCAGCTCGTGCGCCCTCGGCTAGATGTTCAGACGCGTCTGGTACGGAAATCGTCATATCAGTCAGCGCCGAGCCTGCCATTACTCCACTATCTATATGAATAACCTGGTGGCTAACAGAAAAATGCTCGGCCAACCGCTGAGCAGCATTAATTTCAGACACAGCACGCTGTGCATAGTTAAAGCTAATGGTGTGGCAGGAAAATTTCTGACTGGCGATCGCCAGCACAGTAGCTGAATCGAGACCACCTGAAAGCAAAACAATCGCTTTTTCTGGTTTAGCAGAAGTCGACAAATTATCTGGCATCAGTACAACCCTTATTGGAGTTGAATCGTGGACTACACACCGGGTTTATCTCCCCAAAGGTACTTATGTAACTGAATCTGAAAACGAACATTGAGCTGGTCGCGCAATACCCAGTCTGCCAGCGTTACTGCATCCAGCTCACCATTACTCGGCGAAAACAATATCTCGCATTTATCTTCCAGCTGATGCTGCTCGACAAATAACTTACTCCAGCGATAATCGTTAGCATCACATATAACAAACTTTATTTGATCTTCTACTTTTAACTGTGAAAAATTTTCCAGGCGATTTTTACTGTCTTCTCCAGAAGCCGGTGTTTTGACATCAAGAATCTTAACCACACGTTCATCTACCGAATCAATGGCGATAGCACCGCTGGTCTCCAGTGACACATCATAGCCAAGGTCGCACAACTGTCGAAGCAACTCCATGCAATTTTTCTGCGCCAGAGGCTCACCACCAGTGACAGTGACATGCCTGGTTTTGAATTGCATTACCTGTTGCACGATGGCACGGATATCCATCCATTCGCCGCCACTAAAAGCATATGCAGTATCACAATAATGACAACGCAAAGGACAGCCGGTGAGTCGTACAAAAACCGTCGGCAAGCCGACATTACGTGCCTCACCTTGCAGTGAATAGAATATTTCAGTGATTTTCAGTCGAGCCTGTTGCTCGTGAGGCTCACCGTGTACCTCGTCTAACTGTGGTGATACTTGCTGGTCTGGCATTACATTCAAAAAACGATATAACGACTTGCCTTCAAGCTACAGAACTGCACACTAATTGCCTTCACGCTTCATGCGTTGCAGTCGTTCATTCGCCTTTTTAGCAACAGTAGAATCAGGGTACAGAGTAACTACCTGTTGAAGCGCGTCACGAGCAGCTGACCAGTTTTTCAATTCAAAATAGATATAACCGATTTTCAAACGTGCGCCTGGATTTTTTGAACTATCCGGGTACTGCGCGATTAACTGCTGAAAGTCAGATAGTGCTTTTTTATAATCACGTGAGACATAATTAGCTTCACCAAGCCAGTACTGAGCATTATCAGCATACTTACTGTTAGGGTAATTTACCTTGAATGCTTCAAATGATTTGATTGACTGCTTGTACTGCCCCTCTTTTAGCAATGCAAATGCTTCTGAATATGCGGCCTGCCCATCATTATCACCAGACACAACGGCAGGCACCGCTGCCGAGGATGAAGAATTATTCGGTGGTGGCACAGGCGCTGCTCTTGTACTATTTTGAGTACCCGCTTCTGCATTATTTATACGTCGATCCATGTCGAGATATAGATTACGCTGCCGCTGTTTCATACTCTCAAGCTCGTATTCCTGCTGCTCTACTAATTCACGCAGAGCAGAAACCTCTTCACGTAATGATTGCACTGTTTGCGCTTGCTGACGCAGAACATCAGAACTCAACATCCGCTCAAGACGTTCGATACGTTGCGTTTCGTTCAGTTTGGCAAGACTGGCATCTTGAGCCATAACGTTTGCTGAAAATAGCAATCCGCAAACGACGAAACCAAGTTTGCTTACCTTGTACTTTATTACTCTGTTATTCATTTTTTATGTAAACCAGTAAATTGTGCTGTTAATTACACTATAAATTTAAAACACTATTTTATATCATTAGGTGATTTATTAATAAACAATCTCTACTCGGCGATTTAAACTCATGGACTCATCATCACGGCCAAAAGCCACCGGCTTTTCTTCACCGTAGCTGATGATAGAAATCTGATCATTAGTCGCGCCTTCATACAGCATCAACTGCTTCACTGCCTGTGCACGTCGCTCTGCCAGAGCAACATTATATTCGCGTGTGCCGCGTTCATCGGCGTGACCTTCCAGTCGTACACTGGCACTGCTGTTGAATGAAAGATATTTACCGTGATGTTTAACTAACTCGACATAATCATCGCCCACATTATTACTGTCGAATGCAAAATAAACCACCTTTTCAAATAACACATTGTTGGCATCATTAATGGCATCTTTTTCATAGGATACCAGCATGCCACCTTCCAGTACTTCGCCATCGATACCACCTGAATAGATACCACCCGCTGTAGCGCCACTCATATCCTCTGCACTAGTACCAGCAACATCCCCAGCATCGGCATCCGGCTTAATTGCCTCACCACATGCCGCTAAAGATAGCGCCAATACTCCAATTAAAAATAATTTTTTCATTTCAAAAACCTCATTGTTATCAACATAAATTTCTATAACTAGCTTATTTTTTCACATTTATAAAAAAACTGACAAATAAACTGTTTATACAGTTTAAGCTTTGAAAAACTGCATTGCATAAACAGTTTCAGTTAATTTTTTCGATCAATGCCGTACTGCCGCCCATGATGGTTCTCTAACCTCACCATTAGTAAATGCCAACCGTTGTCTTTGCCGACCATCGACAGAAACCGCAGCCAATACCGCTTCATTTTTTTCCTGTGACGCAAATAAAATCATACTGTTATTCGGAGCGTAGACGGGAGACTCATCCAGTGGCCCGTCCGTTAAAATGCGTGATGACTTTGTTGCTAGCTCAAGCACTGCAATACGATAAATATTTCCCTCACCATGCACATAAGCCACTGACTTACCATCTGCTGAAACACTGGCACTGGCATTATAATTACCTTCATATGTCAAGCGTTCGGGGGCAGCCTTTGATGTTACCGATTGTTGATATAACTGCGGTTTGCCGCTGCGACTGGAGGTATATATTATCGATTTGCCGTCTGGCATCCATACTGCTTCGGTATCAATTGACCAGTGACTGGTTATCCGCTTTAATTTATTATTAGCGAGATTCAATATATAAATATCCGGATTACCGTCTTTTGATAGCGTGATCACAAGCTTTTTACCATCCGGCGACCAGGCCGGTGATCCATTCAAGCCCTTATATTTCGAGCGACTTTTTCTAGCTCCGGTGAATATGTTCTGGGTATAGATTTCTGCCTGACCATTTTCAAAAGAAACATAAGCCAGCTCAGAACCATCAGGAGACCATGTCGGTGACATGATTGGCTCATCAGATGTCAGCAAGGTCTGCGGGTTATAACCATCGGTATCAGAAACTTGCAGCTGCGATTGATACGACTTGTTATCGCGATTTATCGTTACGTAAGCGATGCGTGTATTGAAAGCGCCCGGCAGTCCAGTGATATGAGTAAAGATGTAATCACTGATCTCATGTGCCACTGTGCGCAAAGTCGCATCTGTCGCTTTAAAGCTATACCCCAGCACCTGCTTGGCTTTTAGTATATCAATCAATCGAACTTGCACCTGATAACTGCCATCAGCCTGCTTATCCACATTGCCAATAACAATATGATCCATGCCGGCAATACGCCAGGTTTTGTAATGTACATCTTCAAGTTTTTGTGGCCGCGCAATCAAATCTTTTTCGGCAACGGGAGAAAACTTCCCACTACGCGCGAGATCAGACATGACGATTGCTGAGACATCACCATCGGCCGTTTTCTTTGCTCCATTCCATTGAAAGGGTATAACAGCAATAGGCAAGGCACCTTCAAAACCTTCCGTGATATCTATTTTTAATACCGCCTGAGCGACAGAAGCAAAACTCAAACAGAACAACCCAATTAGTAAATTCTTAATCATATTATTTTTCTACAGTTTATCTTCACTTAATAACTTAGCTGGTAATTATTTTACCTGACACTAAGGACTTGGTTTAAATTTAAAAAATATCTGTTGGTCGAACAGTTCAGGGTCAGGTGGTAATGGCAACGGTGATGCTTTGCGCACAGCTCGTTCCACAGAACGTTGAAAAGCATTGTCAGCCTTACATGATTGTAACTGCACATCAATAACATCACCACTCATGGTTTGCCTAACAATGACATCACAACTTTGCCCTGCGGTAGTCATGGCCGGACGCAACCAGTTATTTTCGACCTGTTTGGCAATCTGTATAATATATTGCTCACGTTGAGTCTGCAATCGCGCTGCACGTGCGGCCTGAATACGTGCATTCTCTTCACGTCTTTCCTCTTCTAACAGGTCGCGTTCAAGTTGCGCTTTTTCATCCGCCCGCCGTTGCTGCTCGTCAAGCTTGCGTTTTTTCTCGGCCGCCTGCTTTTCCTGCTGTTTACGTAATTTTTCCTGTTGTATTCTAAGCTCTTCGGCTTTCTTTTTACGTGCAAGTTTTTCTTGAGCCAACCTTTCTTTAGCCAATTTTTCTTTAGCTAATTTCTGCTCAGCTTCTTTCTGTTTAGCCTCTTTCTGTTTAGCTATAGCTAACTGCTTTTTTTTCTGTTCTGCTTTTTTTTCTGCAGCAAATTGCTGCTCACGTTTTTTCTTTTCCAGGGCCTTCTGCTTTTCCAGGTCTTTTTTCCTTTCCAGATCCCGTTGTTTTTTCTCTTTTGCTGCTTTTATATCATCTATCTTTTTTAGCACTGCCTGCTTTTTCTTTTTTTCACGATCATCATAGGCTTTCGCATCAACAGCGATAGCATTGATGGTCTGATGTTTCTGCGAAGCCGGCATTGGCGGCTTATCATCATCGAGTAAATTAATACTTAACAACACTATCAGGAAAAGATGCACTGCAACTACCAATGCAATAATCCATGGATGCTTTTTTATTTCAGCTAATAAACCGGACGAAGCCATTCATCTAAACCTGTAAAATAATCCTGTTATCAAACTATCACAGCCACACTAGGGCTGATCAGTCATCAAACCTACTTTTTCTACTCCGGCAGCCTGCAGCAAAACCATCGCAGTAGTCACCGAGCCATAATCAACATCTTTATCGCCGCGAACTAATACAGCTATCTTCGGCTTCTGCTTTAAAACTAAAGATACACGCTGTTTGACTATGTCAGCAGTAACCGGCTTCTTTAGATCATCACCCACATTCAAATAATATTCGCCGCTTTTACTTACCGTTAGTATGACAGGCTCTTGCTCATCCGGGGGTAACGAATTTGCTGCAACTTTAGGTAATTCAATCTCGATACCCTGCTGCACGATGGGCGCGGTAATCATAAAGATAATCAATAACACCAGCATGACATCGATGTAGGGCACCACATTAATCTCGGAGATTGCGCGACGTTTTTTACTCATGACTAAGCCGGCACATTCTCAGCCGCCTCGTCCTGTCCGTGGCTTTGGCGCTGCAGTATAGTGGCAAATTCTTCTGCAAAGTTTTCGTAAGTACTGGACAGGCGGTCAACTTTTTCTGCATATCGGTTATAGGCAATAACCGCTGGAATCGCTGCGAACAGACCCATCGCAGTGGCGATTAATGCTTCTGCAATACCCGGCGCTACCATAGAGAGACTGGCATGCTCAACCGCGCCTAATGCAATGAATGAGCGCATGATACCCCAAACCGTTCCGAATAGGCCAATATAGGGACTGATAGAACCGATGGTTGCCAACAATGACAGATGCGAATCCAGGTAATCTTCTTCTCGTGCCACAGCCACTTTCATGCTGCGCTGCACACCGGCAAGCATCATCTCTGTATTACTTTTGCTTTTTCGGGTGCGTACGTATTCAGCAAAACCGGATTCAAAGATTCGCGCCAGTCCACGACTCTCATTCGCTTTGCGCTTAACCTGCTGATATAGATCAGATAAATTAATACCTGACCAGAACTGGTCTTCAAATCGGATAGCGTCTGCTTTTGCGATTTTCAATACTTTAAATTTAAGCACGATAACAATCCAGGACAGTACCGATGCACTGAGCAGAATCAGCATGACTATCTGCACTAGAATACTCGCCCGTGTAACTAACCCGAGCAGTGACATATCAGCTTCCACAATAGAACTCCTTATTAATTTCTTCGATAATTGTTGTTGGTATACTCTGCGGGGTAAATTTTTCCGCATTGAGACAGGCGATCTTTATATCTGCATAAGACAGGCATTTACCCGCGTTCGAATCATTTTGACTTGAAGCGGCTAAGTAGATGGACTGTTTGAAATGGATACTAGCTTTACCCAGTGAACAAATAGCTGTAATCACGTTTAACTCATCATTAAATCTGGCTGGTTTTTTATATTTTATGCTGGCACTGTGCACTGCAAAAATAATACCCTGCTCCTTTTGTAACTGGTCCTGTTGATAGCCTATGCTACGTAACAATTCTGTACGTGCGCGCTCCATAAATTTCAGATAGTTGGCGTAATAAACCACGCCGCCTGAATCGGTATCCTCGTAGTAGACACGTACCGGCCAGGAAAATTCCTTGCTTTGTGTTGTTTTAGTTGCAGGCATTGCTTATTTTTTATTATTTTTATTAAAGCGTTATTTTAATTTCTTACGTTTTACTTCTCAAACAGGTCCTGTTCGCGCAGCGACTCTTTACTCAAATCGCGGTTTAAATTATCTGGCGCATGCAGGCCGAAATGTTTATACACATTAGCGGTGGCGATACGCCCTCTTGGCGTGCGCATCAAATAACCCTGCTGGATCAAGTAGGGCTCGATGACATCTTCGATGGTATCGCGCTCTTCACCTATAGCAGCCGCCAGATTTTCCACGCCGACTGGACCACCATTAAACTTCTCGATAATAGCCAGCAGCAACCGACGATCCATTATATCAAATCCCAGCGGGTCGACCTTTAATAATTCCAGTGCCCTGGCCGCAATATCTTCATTTACCAGGCCACTAGCTTTGACCTGGGCATAATCGCGCACCCGGCGTAACAGGCGATTAACGATGCGTGGTGTACCACGAGCGCGACGTGCAATCTCGGCTGCGCCCTCGTTATCGATTTCTACATTTAAAATATCAGACGAACGTTTTACGATATAACTAAGATCATTCAAACCATAAAAATCCAGGCGCAGGACAATGCCAAAACGGTCGCGCAATGGTGATGTTAGCGAACCCGCCCGGGTAGTGGCGCCGACCAGGGTAAACGGCGGCAGATCAAGTTTGATGGAACGCGCCGCCGGACCTTCACCGATCATGATATCCAGTTGAAAATCTTCCATCGCAGGATACAAAACCTCTTCGACCACCGGACTCAAACGATGAATCTCATCGATAAACAGGACGTCATGCGGCTCCAGGCTGGTCAACATGGCCGCTAAATCGCCCTGCTTTTCCAGTACCGGACCCGAGGTTGAGTGCAATGTGGCACCCATTTCGTTAGCAACGATATGCGCCAGTGTGGTTTTCCCCAGCCCCGGTGGACCATAAAACAAAATGTGATCTAACGCTTCACCACGTGCTTTAGCCGCTGGAATAAAAATATCCAGTTGCTCAGTTACCGCTGGCTGACCACGATAATCTTTTAAATACTGTGGCCGAATCGCCCTGTCGATGGCGACTTCGCCTTCGATACCCTGTGCCGACAATGCCGGGTTATCGCTCATTTAAAGACCTCCCTGTAATGCGGCGCGAATAATTTCTTCGGTCGATTTATTTTCAACATCAAGATCACGAACCATCTGACTGGCCTGCTGCGCCTTATAACCTAAAGATATCAACGCACTGACCGCATCGTTCACTGGATTCACCTGGCGCTCGATCTTTGCCGGTAAACCATCTGCGCCGGTGGATAATTTGACCGAATCGTCTTTTTCCAGGCGGTCTTTCAATTCGATCACCAGGCGTTCGGCGGTTTTTTTACCTACGCCGGGCAGACGGGTCAAAGCCTTGCTGTCTGCTTCCAGGATGCAACGTGCAAAATCTTCAGCACTCATTCCCGACAGGATAGTCAGTGCCAGCTTAGGCCCGACGCCGCTAATTTTTATCAGGTTACGAAACATCTGACGTTCCGACAAAGAATGAAAACCGTACAGCAATTGTGCATCTTCACGCACCACAAGATGTGTATGCAAAGTGATTTTTTCGCCGCACCCGGGCAGGTGATAAAACGTCGACATTGACGCTTCCAGTTCGTAGCCGACACCCTGCACATCCAGCAGAATGGCAGGTGGTTGTTTTTCCAGCAAAATACCCATTAACCGTCCAATCATTTCCAGCGCCCGCCCCGTACCCTGGGTGCGATACCCAATAATTCAACATGCATGTGGTTAGCGTGGCATAACGCTATCGCCAGACCATCAGCCTCATCGCTCTGCGGCACAAAATCCAGCTTTAGTAATATCTTCATCATCTGTTGAATCTGCTCTTTATCCGCCGAACCATTACCGACCACCGCTTTCTTGATAGCCCGTGGCGCATATTCGCCGACTGAAAGCTGCGCATTGACCCCGGCACAGATGGCGGCACCGCGCGCCTGCCCCAGTTTTAATGCTGAATCCACGTTTTTATTAACGAACACCTGCTCAATTCCCATGCTCTGCGGCTGCCATTGTCTGATGATGCTGCTCACTTCATCAAAGATACAACCTAGACGAGCCGGCAGCTCATCGCCTTTAACCTTAATATGACCACTGGTGACATAGTGATGGCGCAAACCATCGCTATCGATCACACCAAAACCGGTACACACTGAACCAGGGTCTATGCCTATGATGCGTATTTTTTCTTTAGACACAAATAGTTACTGACTTTTTTGGGTTAGTCATGCACACAATTAATCTGGCACACAGTTTAGGCGACGAGCTGTTCCAGCACTTCACATGTTTGATTTTTACTATGAAGTGCAGTCTACCACTGCCAACATGATTCAGCTAAGATTTTAACTTTATAGAATAGGCATTTTAACTGTCAGCTTTTAGTGCACAATTAAGTGCTTAAAACTAACAATATAGAATTCTACAGCCACAAAAAAGCAGCCCGAAGGCTGCTTTTTTATATCCCTGATCGGACTCAGATCAATTATTCTGAATAACAATATTCGGGAATTTAGCAGAATAATCTTTCGCTTTAAGGGACAGTTTCGCTGCTGTGCGACGTGCGATGTCACGATACAGCATCGACGCTGGACTATCTGGATCATCCGCAACCGAAGGATGGCCGTCATCGGCATTAACACGGATATCAATAGATAACGGTAATGCACCCAGGAAATCAACATTGTGCATATCACACATTTTCTCACCGCCGCCCTGGCCGAAGATATGCTCAGCATGTCCACATTCTGAACAGATATGTATGCTCATGTTTTCAACCACACCCAACACAGGCACTTCAACTTTCTCAAACATTTTAAGACCTTTACGTGCGTCTAATAATGCGATGTCTTGCGGTGTGGTTACGATAACCGCGCCACTAACAGGTACTTTTTGCGCCAGTGTTAATTGCACATCGCCTGTACCTGGCGGTAAATCGATAATCAAGTAGTCTAGCGATTTCCAACGGGTATCACGAAGCAACTGCTCTAACGCCTGTGTGACCATTGGGCCACGCCAGATCATCGGCGTTTCCTCATCGATCATGAAACCAATGGACATTGCCTGCAAGCCATGTCCGCCCATGGGCTCAAGAGACTTTCCGTCCGATGACTCGGGCTTGCCTTCGATACCCAACATACGTGGAATACTTGGGCCATAGATATCCGCATCCAGAATACCCACACGCGCACCTTCCAGTTGAAGTGCCAGCGCCAGATTGACCGCAGTGGTTGATTTACCAACGCCGCCTTTACCCGAGGCAACAGCGATAACATTTTTGATGCCTTCCAGCGGATTCATACCACCTTGCACTGTGTGGCTGCCGATGACCCAGGTAGAATCTACTTCAGCAGATGAAACGCCATCAAGCGCTTCGATCTTTTGTTTTAGATCAGCCGATAATTTATCGACAAAACCAAATGCCGGGTAACCCAAAACGATCGTGACCTTTACATCACCACCGTCGATAGTGATGTCTTTAACTACACCAGCTGTTACCGGATCCTTTTCCAAATAAGGGTCGATGTATTGCTTAAGGGCAGATTCAACTTGTTCTTTTGTAACGCTCATGGCGAACTCCAAATCGGTTTGATCATCGACTCAGCACGCTACTTATTAAAGCGTACCTGAAAAGCCGAAAATCTTTTCTCTAAAAAATGATGGCGCATTTTACAGTATTAATGCGTCTTTTTAACCTTAACATTTCAGGGGAGGCTATTTAGTTACAACCTGACCCTAAAGGGGTAGCCGCTTTATATGTGGACGATGATCCCATTTTTAAAGGGGTGGATGGGGTTTTTAGTGCATTAAAGCAAGCATAATGCTAAATTGTGCGCCCATTATACCCTCTTAGCTCCCATCAAGATAACAACCTGAAAACATGACAAACAAACGCAATATTCTCGTTACCAGTGCATTACCCTACGCCAATGGTCCGATTCATTTAGGCCATTTAGTCGAATATATACAAACCGACATCTGGGCACGCTTCCAACGTATACGCAACAACACCTGTTATTACGTCTGCGCTGATGACGCCCATGGTACGCCTATCATGTTGCGCGCTCGCCAGGATGGCATTACACCTGAAGAATTAATTGCTGTCACACAAAAAGAGCATGAAGCCGACTTCGATGGCTTTCTTATCAAGTTTGACAATTACTACACCACGCACTCCAGAGAGAATAAAGAATTTGCTTCCAGTATTTATCTAAAGCTACGCGAACATGGCCACATCGATACCCGTACCATCAAACAGGCATACGACCCGGAAGCAGACATGTTTCTACCTGACCGCTTCATCAAAGGTACTTGCCCGAAGTGTGGTGCCGATGATCAATATGGCGATAACTGCGAAGTTTGTGGTGCAACCTACGACTCAACAGAATTAAAAAATCCAGTTTCCGCGGTCAGTGGAGCAACGCCGATCGAAAAAGATTCTGAACAATACTTTTTCAAACTCAGCCACTTCACCGAAATGTTACACGAATGGCTAAATTCAGGTCATGTGCAGCCAGAGATTGCCAACAAACTTAACGAGTGGTTCGAAGAAGGCCTGCAGGACTGGGATATCTCGCGTAATGCACCCTACTGGGGTTTTGAAATACCTGACGCGCCTGGCAAATACTTCTACGTCTGGCTGGACGCCCCCATCGGCTACATGGCGAGCTTCAAAAACCTGTGCGACAGAACAGGCATAAACTTTGATGACTTCTGGTCAGCTGACAGTAAGAACGAGTTGTACCATTTCATTGGAAAAGACATAGCCCGCTTCCACACACTGTTCTGGCCAGCTGTTTTAGAGGCTGCAGGCTACCGCAAACCCAGTGCGGTTTTCTGCCATGGTTTCCTGACAGTCAACGGACAGAAGATGTCAAAGTCACGCGGTACATTTATTAAAGCACGCACCTACCTCGATCACTTAAATCCCGAATATCTACGCTATTACTACACCGCAAAGCTGTCTTCCGGGGTAGACGATATCGACTTGAATCTTGAAGATTTCATGCAACGAGTAAACTCTGACCTGGTCGGGAAAGTGGTAAACATCGCTAGCCGTTGCGCTGGGTTTATCACTAAAAAATTCGATGGGAAATTATCAACCGAACTGCCCGATGCCGATCTATACAACGACATGGTTACTGCCGGCGATCAGATTGCTGAGTTCTATGAAAAGCGTGAATACAATAAAGCCGTGCGTGAGATCATGGCACAAGCAGATAAAGCGAATGTCTATATCGACGAAAATAAACCGTGGATATTGATAAAAGAAGAAGGTCGTGAAAACGAAGTACAAAAAGTCTGCAGCCAGGGTTTAAATATGTTTCGTTTATTGATGACGTATTTAAAACCCATCCTGCCTGCAACGGCTGAGAAATCCGAAAACTTTTTAAACACTAAACTAAACTGGTCGAACATCGACATCCCGCTACTTGCTCACCACATAAACAAATTCAAACCTTTGCTAACGCGTATCGAAAAAGAACAGATCGACGCGATTACTGAAGCTTCTACAGAAAACATGCCTGTGCAACAAAAGACTGTAACAGGCCCGCTGCAAGACGACCCCATCGCCGATGAGATCAGCTTTGAGGATTTTGCCAAAATCGATCTGCGCATCGCCAGAATCGTAAAGGCTGAACATGTCGAGGGTGCGGAGAAGTTACTGCAGCTAACCCTGGATCTAGATGGCCAGACTAAAAATGTTTTTGCCGGGATAAAATCCGCCTATAAACCCGAAGATCTGGAAGGCAAACTGACTGTCATGGTAGCCAACCTGGCACCGCGTAAAATGCGCTTTGGCCTATCGGAAGGCATGGTCCTGGCAGCCGGTCCAGGTGGCAAAGATCTGTTCATCCTTCATCCTGACGATGGCGCCGTAGCGGGCATGAAGGTTAAATAATAAATTTATCCGGTTTAACCTTAAAAACCTTACTTCTGTTCCGTATATCTGCGATAAATGACAGTTTGTCATATATACTAATATCTAATTTCAAGTCTCGATTATACTTAATCAATGAAAGTACTTATTTTAGAAAATGGACGTTTGTTCCAGAAGATACTGCAGGACCTGCTTGTCAAGCTAGGCTGCACCACAAGCTGCGTGCGAACAGGTGAAGAAGGTCTAAATCTGCTGGTCAACACGGATGAAGATACCCGCTACGATCTGATCATTGCGTCTCAGCATATCTTCGATAAAAGCGGTGCTGACTTTATCCAACACTGTAAGGTTTCAGAACGCAACACGCCGATTATCCTGCTGACTTCTGAACCCAACGAAACCCTGTTGAGAAATGCACGCGCTGCCGGCATCAAAGACATCTTTCCAAAAACCAATATCACTTATCTGAAATCCAGTATTCGTTATTACATCCAGGGTGAGCAGACTTTTGATATTCAAGGCGGCAGAGTTTTATACGTCGAGGACAGTGCTTCTGTCACTCACATCGTCACCAAATATCTGGAGAAACTCAACCTGGAAATCACCCATTTTCCGAGTGCAGAAGAAGCTTTTCACGCATTTGCAGATAACGACTACGACCTGGTTATCACAGACGTAATGTTAGAAGGCACCATGGATGGGCTCTCTCTGATACGCATGATTCGTGCATCTAATGCGGTTTCCGCCAAAATCCCCATCTTAGCCATGACCGGTTATGATGATGCACAGCTACGTATCGACCTGTTACATGCAGGAATCAATGATTACGTCACCAAACCCCCGATTGAAGAAGAACTGGCGGCGCGGGTGAACAACTTAATCACTAACAAACGTCTCGCTGACCAGGTGCGTCAGCAGCAACGCTCGCTTTTCAACATAGCCATGACCGACCAGCTGACCACCTGCCACAACCGGCACAGCCTCTCAGACTATGCACCCAAATATATCAAAGATGCTCAACGCTACAATTACCCCTTAAGCATCATGATTCTGGACCTTGATCACTTCAAACGGATCAATGATGAGTTCGGCCATACCACAGGCGACGTAGTGTTATCTGAGATCGGAAAATTATTGATGACGACCTGCCGCCAGGGTGATATCGTGTCACGCATCGGCGGTGAAGAATTTTTAATCTTGCTGCCGCACTGCAATATCTACAATGCCATAAACAAAGCTGAAAATATCCGCTCGATGATAGAACTCGCTGAACCGTCTGATTTAGTCGTTACCGCCAGCATCGGTCTCGCTACGTTGATCGATCAGCATGAATACGATTTCGACAAACTCTATAAAGCCGCCGATAAAGCCGTTTACCATTCCAAAGAAAATGGACGCAACCAGGTTACCGCAGATGCCGAAAGCATCGAAGACTCTGAATTAAAGATTGCCGCTAAAAAATAACCGACTCATCATTAACGATTTTTTCCATTCCCAGGCAGTCGCCTGACGGCCATCTCACCCACTATAAAAACCTACTTTTCTTGTTGATTCTATTCAACTTTTCATAATCTAAATCAAAAACCGGCGAATGCAATCTGATAGAATGTGCGGATGGCTGAATATGCACTCATATTATTAAGCACCATTCTGGTAAACAATTTTGTACTGGTCAAATTTCTTGGCCTGTGTCCTTTTATGGGCGTTTCACGAAAACTGGAAACTGCAATGGGCATGGCGCTAGCGACCACCTTTGTGCTCACGTTATCTTCCGTCAGCAGTTACCTTGTCAATGAATACGTCCTGGCACCACTCGGGCTGGAATATATGCGCACCATCATGTTTATCCTGGTGATAGCTGTGGTGGTGCAATTTACCGAGATGGTAGTCCATAAAACCAGTCCGCTGCTATACAACGTACTCGGTATTTTCCTGCCATTGATTACGACTAACTGTGCTGTTTTGGGTGTCGCGCTATTAAATATTCAGGAGCAGCACGGATTTTTACAATCCCTGTTCTACGGCTTTGGTGCAGCGGTCGGATTTTCGCTAGTATTAATCCTGTTTTCTGCACTACGTGAACGCATCAGCGTTGCCGATGTGCCCGAAGTTTTTCAAGGAACCTCCATTGCCCTGATTACCGCTGGCATTATGTCACTGGCATTTATGGGGTTTGGTGGCCTCATAAAAATCTAAGCTGAAAATCTAAGCCATGCACTATTACCAGTCATATCTCCAGCGATAAGCCCGTATCACATGCTTACCGTTATCATCACACTTGCCATTATTGCCAGTATCTTCGGATTGATACTCGCCTACTCGGCCATTCGCTTTAAAGTGGAAGGTGACCCGGTAGTTGACCAGATCGATGCCCTGTTACCGCAAACCCAGTGTGGTCAATGCACCTATGCCGGATGCCGCCCCTATGCTGAAGCCATAGCAAATGGTGAGGCCGATATAAATCAGTGTCCACCCGGCGGCGAAGCGACTATCATCGCGTTGTCTGATCTACTCGGCGTCGAAGTCAAACCACTCAATGCTGAACATGGCGAAGTCAAAGCCCTGCCGACAGTGGTATATATAGATGAACAGACCTGCATCGGCTGCACGCTATGTATTCAAGCCTGTCCGGTTGACGCCATATTAGGTGCGGCCAAACAGATGCATACGGTCATCGAATCAGAATGCACCGGCTGCAATTTATGCATTCCGCCATGCCCTGTCGATTGTATTCATATCGTAGAAGTTAAACCCACGGTCAGAAACTGGACCGCAGAATTACCTGATCTCGGCCATGCTGCACCCAGTGCCGTATAATTCAATGCCGTTTAGTTTAATGCCAGCTAATCCAGTGCAAGCCAACCCTGTGCAGGTTAAAGTTAGCCGATGAAACAGACAAACCATTTTCCCGCAGATAAAGATCTGGCCAGCTTTGACGGCGGATTGAAACTGGTGGCCTATAAACATCTGTCGACCGGCTCAACGATTTCTCAGATGGAGCAATGCCAGCAATACGTGGTTCCATTGCAACAACACATCGGCGCCATCAGTCAGACCTTAGTCAAACCGGGTGATCGGGTATTAAAAGGTCAGATGCTAGCTAAACCGGGCGGTCCTGTCAGTGCCGCCGTACATGCACCAGTGTCCGGTATTGTCACCGCTATAGAAGAGAAGGATGTGCCGCACATCTCCGGGTTACAGGATCAATGTGTCATCATCGAAAACGACTTCAGAGATGAATGGGTTCAGCGCACGCCATTGGGCGATGAATACAATCAGAACACCTCCTCCAGTTTACGTAAAATAATCAGCGATGCAGGCATCGTCGGATTAGGTGGTGCGGCTTTCCCGTCTTCAGTAAAACAAACTGAAATCAATGTCAAAACATTAATTCTCAACGGCGTGGAATGCGAACCCTACATCACCTGTGACGACGTTTTGATGCGCGAGCGCGCTGAACAGATCCTGGCGGGCGCCGATATCATCGGCCATATCGTTAAAGCCAGGCAATGCATTATCGCTATCGAAGACAATAAGCCAGAAGCAATAAACGCGATTAATGCCGCCATCGAGAAAGATGGCACCGGATTTTTTCAGACCCGAATTATCCCAACCATCTACCCCAGTGGTGGTGAAAAACAGTTAATAAAAATCATTACCGGCCAGGAAGTGCCAAAAGGTCGCTACCCGGCTGAACTCCATGTTCTGTGCCACAACGTGGCCACCGCTTACGCCATTTATCGTGCTATTTATTTTGCCGAACCGTTAATCTCACGTATCCTGACCGTTACCGGCCATGGCATCGCACGGCCACAGAATATAGAAACCTTAATCGGCACACCTATGCGAGCGTGCATTGAGCATTGCGGCAGTTACACCGAAGACAGTGACGAACTCATCATGGGTGGACCGATGATGGGATTTTCACTAAGCTCAGACACACTGCCTGTAATTAAAGCCACCAACTGTTTATTAGTCACCGCCAAAACCGATAGTACTCATCAGCACGAACACATGCCGTGCATACGCTGTGGCAAATGTGTCGAGGTTTGCCCCGCACGTTTACTACCGCAACAATTGTACTGGTACGCCAGCAGCCAGAATACTGACCGTCTTATCGAACATAACCTGTTCGACTGCATCGAGTGCGGTTGCTGCGCCTACGTCTGCCCTAGTAATATCCCACTGGTACAATATTACCGTTATGCCAAAACTAATATCTGGCAACAGGAACGCGAACGTAAATTATCTGACATCGCCAGGCAACGCCATGAAGCACATGAGCTAAGACTGGAAAAGATTAAACATGAGCGTGAAGAAAAGTTACGTAAAAAACGTGAGCTGTTAAAAAACAGAGAAAATACTAAAACAGACGACGACAAAAGCAGCAAACAGAATGCCATCGCTGAAGCCGTGGCACGCGCTCAGGCCAAAAAAGCCGAACGCAATAAAAATAAAGAGACCGGTTAAAGCGGGCCAACTCTAACAACAGACAGCGACAACACATGATATTTAAGCGCACACCATCGCCGCACATAAAACAGAACATCACCGTCCACGACATGATGTTTAAAGTGTTATACGCCCTGATACCCGGCACACTGGCATCTATTTACTTTTTTGGCTGGGGCGTACTGTTCAATCTGCTTATTGCTATCAGTGTATGTTTACTCACTGAAGCGATCATACTCAAACTACGGAAACGCGCCGTCACTGACACACTGCTCGACGGTAGCGCTCTTATCACGGCCTGTTTACTGGCGCTTGCCTTGCCCTCACTTGCGCCCTGGTGGTTAACGACCATCGCCTCGATATCAGCCATCGCTGTAGCCAAACACTTATATGGCGGCCTGGGATTTAACCCGTTCAACCCGGCCATGGTCGGTTACATCGTTGTCATGATCTCGTTCCCATTAGAGATGACGATGTGGACAGCACCGATGGGGGTCAGCATCGGTGATGCCAGCGGCTGGCCTGATTTCCTTACCACCTTTAACTGGGTATTTTTTAGCCAGTTACCATATGCACAAACCATTGACAGTATCTCGATGGCGACACCCATCGACCTGATTAAAACGCAGCTTCACCAACTTCACTCATTGGCTGAGACTCGAAACAATAGTGAATACAGTGCATTGTTTTCCAGCATCAGCGGCACTGGCTGGCAGTGGATCAATATATTATTTCTTGGCGGCGGCATCTGGCTGGTCAAAAAAGGTGTTGCTGACTGGCGTATACCAACCGCATTCCTGATCAGTCTGGTCTTAATCTCAAACCTGTTTGCTGTAATAGACTATTCCACCTACAGCTCTTCCCTGTTCCACGCTTTCAGCGGTGGCACTATGCTGTGTGCTTTTTTTATTGCTACCGACCCGGTATCAGCCTGCACCACACCCAAAGGTCGCTGGATCTACGGCGCCAGTATCGGCGCACTGGTTTACATTATTCGCAGCTGGGGCGGCTACCCTGATGGTATTGCTTTTGCTGTCGTCTTAATGAATATTGCAGCCCCGTTGATCGACTACTACACACAACCAAAAGTGTATGGCGACCTTAACAGGTAAGTAATCATGTCCATTCTTATTACCTATAAAAAAAATATTTTAATCACCGCATCACTGCTGATGCTTTTTGCCGTGAGCGGCGCAGCACTGGTGGGTTTAACATTCAACCAGACCGCTGACGACATAAAACACAACGAAGAACTGACCTTACTAAAAAAACTAAACAACATCATTCCAGCCAACGCTTACGACAACGACTTATTGCTCGACACTATTACCATCCAGGCTGAAACATTATTAGGCACTAAAGAAGATACTCTGGCATACCGGGCAAGAAAAGATGGGAAAAACATTGCCGTAGTATTGTCCAGTATTGCTCCCGGCGGTTATAACGGCCCTATTAACTTATTAGTCGGCATTTATGCTGATGGTAAACTGGCTGGCGTTCGCGTGATCAAACACCGTGAAACACCTGGACTAGGTGACGCCGTCGAACTCTCTCATTCAGACTGGATTTTAGACTTTACCGGTAAAGCACTCAAACAACCCGATGATCGACACTGGAAAGTAAAACGCGATGGTGGTATTTTTGATCAGTTTACTGGCGCCACGATTACCCCGCGCGCAGTAGTGAAAGCAGTGCACGATGCGCTGATATACTATGATAAAAAAAGCAGCATACTGTTCAGCAAAAAACCGGAAAAAAACGATGACTGATAACGCCTTAACCATCACAAAAAGCGGCCTGTGGACCAACAATGTCGCACTCGTCCAGCTGCTAGGTTTATGTCCTTTGCTAGCCGTCACCGGCACCGTCATCAACGGGCTAGGCTTGGGCATCGCTACTTTGATGACGCTAGTATTATCGAACAGCGTGGTGTCATTGATACGCCCCTGGCTAAAATCAGAAATCCGTATACCGATTTTCGTCATCATCATCGCTTCTATCGTCACCACTATCGAGCTGATCATGAACGCATGGTTTCATGATCTTTATCTGGTGCTTGGCATCTTCATCCCGCTGATTGTCACCAACTGCTCTATCATTGCTCGCGCCGAAGCTTTCGCCTCAAAAAATACAGTAGTCGACTCTGCGTTAGATGGTCTTATGATGGGCTTAGGCTTTACGCTGGTGTTAGTCGTGCTGGGCGCTATGCGAGAACTCATCGGTTTTGGCACCCTGTTCGCCAACGCGCAGCTCATGTTTGGTAGTATCGGTGAGAACATGACCATTACCTTCAGTGAAAACTACCCCGGCTTCCTACTTGCAGTATTACCACCAGGCGCATTCATCGGCCTGGGTTTACTCATCGCACTTAAAAACATCATCGAAAAACGCCAGAGTACCAGGCAGGCAGTTATCATCCAAACTGCAGAACCAGCTGCAAGTTAAGCGAACAGGTTTAAGGCATTAGTCTTCAGATGAATAAAACCAAACGTCACGAAATATTCTCTCGTTTACGAGAAGACAACCCGAAACCAGCAACCGAACTCAATTACAATTCCACCTTTGAATTATTAATCGCTGTGATCCTATCTGCACAAGCCACAGATAAAGGCGTAAACATCGCCACCGCAAAACTCTTTCCAGTCGCCAACACCCCGGAAGCTATCTATGCGCTAGGTTTAGACGGTTTAAAAAAATACATCAAAACCATTGGCTTATATAACAGCAAAGCGGCCAACATCATTAAAACCTGCAAAATGCTAATCGATCAACACAACAGCATCGTACCTGATGACCAGGCCAAGTTAGAAGCGCTACCGGGCGTCGGCAGAAAAACCGCAAATGTTGTTCGTAATACCGCTTTCGGCCATCCGACCATGGCAGTAGACACGCATATCTTTCGCGTATCCAACCGCACAAAAATCGCACCCGGAAAGAACGTACTCGAAGTAGAAAAAAAATTAGTTAAATTTATTCCAGAAGAGTTTATGGTCGATGCGCATCACTGGTTGATACTGCTCGGCAGATACACCTGCATCGCGCGCAAACCACGCTGCGGATCTTGTTTGATTGAGGACCTGTGTGAGTTTAAGGACAAAACAGAATAAGGTATGCTGTTGCCTTAAGGGCACCTCTATTAATTGCGAGTGCCCTTAGTACAGTCACACTAGTTTTTTTAATTAACTTTTATTGTGCCCACTAACCTCTGCATGCAAAGCACGCGTTTTTTCAAACTGCTGTAATTGCTCCTCACTCGCAGGCAGCTGATACAGGCTTTTCCATTCATCAAACGGCATTCCATAAACAACTTCCCGCGCCTGATCATAATCCATTTTCACACCTTCGTCAGTTGCCGCATTCATATACCACTTGCTCAGGCAATTACGACAAAAGCCAGACAAATTCATCAGGTCGATATTTTGTACATCAGTACGACGTTGCAGATGTTCGACTAAACCACGAAATGCAGCCGCTTCGAGTTTGGTGCGTGTTGTTTCATCCATTGTGAACCTCTAATGTTGTTAGTTTAATTTTTGAAGGTAAATTATAATCGTTCAGGGATAGTGTTTATCATTTACGACTTCTTTAAATTCAGGCATTGCGGGTCTCGCCCCGCTGGCGAGTCACTCTTTTGCTACAGCCCAAAAGAGTAACCAGGCTAATTTTGTCAGGAGCAAAATTGAACAGCCGTTTTATGGCTGACCCGAAGGGCAAAACATAGGACGTGTTTTGTAACAGGCCGTTACTTCAATGGCTTGTTTAAGGTAGATTAAGATTAAAAAACCACAACCAAACAGACCACGATTATTTTTTTGTCGCTGTCCCCTTTTATTTTTAGCCGTTGTTGCAATAATTATACGATTCATTATTACCCTGTTTTTTAAATCTGATTTCAGTTACATCAGATATAGCTGCAGGCACTATAAGAAATACTAGCCCTGCAAAAATTGCTTCGTTTGTGTATACGCCATTGCCATTAATATCAAGCGCCAGTGTTACTTGCTGAGCTGATGGCCCAACCAACACATCTCCAGCGCCTCTAGACAATATCGCTCCATCTGTATGCAAAACTATCTTGCCACTAATTATTTCAAAATCTGTGCCTTGAATATATTCTTTCTCATGTGCCACACATCCATTCACTATTGCTTTTACTAATATCGAGTTATCCTTTGTTGTGACTTTTATATACTTAATTTGATAGTGCTTTAAATATGTACGATAAAAATTTGCATCAATTGGCGCGTTGCCCCATATAAAACTGGACAAGCGACCGGATGGATCGCCTGAATTATTGTATAGACCTGATAAATTATGTAGCTCTGTTGTATCAGATATTTGTACAGATTCTTTTGGCCCAGAATATCTGGAACAACCACCAAAGAGTAGTAATGCTATTAAGATAAATGGTGTTCTTGTTATCACTTTTTTATACCGCTAACGTATGAAACAGACTACCTGCTATTAGTGATAGATAGATTTCCATCTATCACCAATGTTCAAATCTGCCGATATTCAACCGACGGTTTTACAGGGAAATAACCCTTCTTGCAATGCGCTTGTTTCACCTTCCCCTTTTCGTTTGCTGAATCCTTAGCCGTTGGTAGAACAAATTCGCCATGGACGGCGAATTTAGTCTTGTGCGCCCGGACGGCGCATCAAGACGGGTTCGTAGGCAACGGATGAGGATTCAGGAACCCGAAGGGCAAACGAAACAGGGCGGCACTCTTTTGGTTACTTTTCTGTTGCTGCAGACAGAAAAGTAACTCGCCAGCGGGGCGAGACCCGCACTGCCAAAGTACAAAAACACCCTAAATGTATTAATACAGCCCCATCCTGTAGAATTGCCCCCTTCATAAAAAACAAACAGCAATTACTCATGTTCGGAAACAACAGAAACGAATTACGCCAGGTCTACCTAAATTGCTGGCAACTAAAAAAGAACAATCTGCCGATGGACCCCATGCAGGAAGTGGTTGCCAATATTGTCGAATTACACCCTGAATACCATCAAATTCTGGAAGATGAAGACGTGGTTGATCAGGATTTTTCTGCCGACACGGGCGAGAGCAATCCCTTCCTGCATATGAGTATGCATATCGCCTTACATGAGCAGATAAGCACTAATCGCCCACCGGGCATCAATGACTGTTATCAAAAACTCTGTGTTTTGCGTGGTGGCCCACACGATGCCGAGCACGCCATGATGGAATGCCTGGGTGAAGCCCTATGGCTGGCTCAGCGTAACAAAACCACCCCAGATGAGGAGAAATACCTGGATTGCATTAAAAAAATGGCACAAATCTTCTAATTTTTTAAAAAAGAGCTGAACTTACAAATCAACACCTTGTCTTTGAATACGACTACATTGTAGACTCAGCTACCCCTTTTGGTGGCACTTAACTATTCGATCATAAAAATCAGGAGATATTTAATGAACAAAAACATGAAAAAATCACTAGCGGTAGCTCTAGGTACAACATTTGTTGCTGCAATGTCAGCTTCACCAATTGCTAATGCTGACACTAACCCATTCGGTATGCAAAACCTGGAAAGTGGTTATATGCAAGTTGCTGAAGGTAAGTGCGGCGAAGGCAAAGCAAAAGAAGAAGGTAAGTGTGGCGAAGGCAAAGCAAAAGAAGAAGGTAAGTGCGGCGAAGGCAAATGCGGCGAAGGTAAAATGAAAAAAGAAGGTAAGTGCGGCGAAGGCAAAGCAAAAGCAAAAGAAGAAGGTAAGTGCGGCGAAGGTAAATGCGGCGGTAAATAATAAGCCGTTTTAAATAGCTTAATACGTAAAAAAAGCCTCGATTTTTCGAGGCTTTTTTATGCCACGATTAAAATACCTATAATATCCTGATAAACAAATCGACAGCATTAACCATGGGGAGTAACGGTTTCAACTGATATCATGAACTAATCAGGCCAGTTCACGGTCAACTAATGCAACCATAAAAATTATAAGACTAATCTAAAACCATTCAGGGAACCCAAACTATGACCAAATTAATCTCATTAGGCTGTAAAGCTCAGTCTCTGCTGAACTCAACACGCGCTGTTGATTTTCTTGGCCCTCTTGCACTACGTTTATACCTGGTACCCATTTTCTGGATGGCCGGTACTAAAAAACTTGCCGATATGGATAGCATTATCGAGTGGTTTGGCAATACTGATTGGGGCCTGGGCCTACCCTTCCCTACACTTATGGCATGGCTGGCCACGCTCACTGAAGTCGGCGGTGCGATCCTGTTATTTTTTGGCCTGGCTACGCGCTGGATATCCCTGCCACTCATCGTCACCATGGTAGTCGCTGCTGTATCCGTACACTGGCAAAACGGCTGGTTAGCTATCGCTGAAGGTTCCGGATTTTTTGCCACAGAGAGAACCGCTGGTGCTATCGATCGCCTCGATAAAGCTAAAGAGATTTTACAGGAACACGCCAATTACGACTGGATCACAGAAAATGGTAGTCTGGTAATATTAAACAACGGTATCGAATTTGCAGCTACCTACACGATTATGCTTCTTGTTTTATTCTTTATAGGCCCCGGCAAAGCCAGCCTGGATCACTTCATCAGCAAGAAGTTTAATCAGTGCTCGTAAGTATTTGATAGCGAACATTTATAGTTAAAGGAATTCAAAAGATGATCAACCAGCAATACCCTGTTTCCGGTACGGGTCTGGGCCTGCGCCGCGAAAAGCTTAATGAGATGCTCGAAAGCGACCTGTCCGTTGTCGATTTTATGGAAGTAGCACCGGAAAACTGGATTAATGTTGGCGGCAGCTTTGGAAAGAAGTTTCGTCAGTTCACTGAGAAGTATGATTTTGTCTGTCATGGCCTTTCCCTGTCTATCGGCAGCCCGGCTCCTCTGGATGAAAGTTTTGTCAAAGACGTCGGTAAATTTATGCAGACACACGGTATAAAACATTATTCGGAGCACCTGACATACTGCTCAGATGATGGCCACCTCTACGACTTGCTACCTATTCCATTTTCTGAAGAAGCCGTGCACTACGTTGCTGATCGCATCCGCCGAGTACAGGATATCCTGCAACAGGAGATATCTATGGAAAATGCTTCGTATTATACACCGGCACCCGGCAAAGAGATGGAAGAGATCGAGTTTCTTAACGCCGTTATCGAAGAGGCTAACTGTGGTTTACTGCTGGACGTAAATAATATCTACGTAAATTCAGTCAATCACCGATACGACCCGATAGATTTCTTAAAGCAATTACCTGCGGAGCGTATTCGCTATGCGCACATTGCCGGTCATTACAATGAAGCCGATGATCTGATTGTTGACACTCATGGCGCAGATATTATCGATCCGGTATGGGATATTTTGGATAAAGCCTACCAGCATTTTGGCGTATTCCCGACCCTGCTGGAGCGTGACTTCAACATTCCAGCCATACCTGAATTACTGAGTGAAGTAAGACAGATCGCACAAGCCCAGCAAAAATGGCAGCACATAACGGTTACTGCGGCAACAACTGCAAACAACAGTCAGGCACAGTAAGATGACATTACCCGCTTTCAAACAACATCAGTACGCATTTACCGCACACCTTCGCGACCCAGAAAAAAATGCCATGCCTGACGGTATCGAAGACCGCCGCATGAACATCTATCGCGAGCTGCTATACAATAATATTGAAAGCTTTATTGCCAGCGGCTTTCCCGTGATACGTGACATCTACAGCGATGAAAACTGGCACAAGATGGTACGTGATTTTTTTGCCCACCATCAGAGCAAATCTCCCTACTTTCTTGAGATCTCACAGGAGTTTATCCACTACCTGCAAAACGAACGGGAGCCTCAGGCAGATGACCCCGCAGGTTTGATCGAACTGGCTCACTACGAATGGGTAGAACTGGCTCTGCACGTTTCTGACGAAACTATCAGCATGGAACAGGTCGATGCCAACGGTGACCTACTAAGCCAATGTCCGATTTTCTCACCCGTGGCCTGGCCACTGGTCTATCAGTTTCCGGTGCACACCATGGGCCCCGATAACCTGCCCGAAGAAGCACCTGCTCAACCTAGTTATTTAGTGGTTTATCGAAACAGAACTGACCAGGTTAAATTTCTTGAGATCAACCCAGTAACCGCCCGCCTGATCGGGCTGCTACAGGAAAATGATTCTTTCACTGGACTGGATGCCATCGAACACATCACCGAGGAGATGCAACATCCAAATCCTGATGTTGTAAAACAGGGTGGCCTCGCCGCACTGCATGAGCTACAGCAATACGGCATTATCTTAGGCACCAGAAAAGTCTCATGAAGCTAATCCGGTTATTTCCTGTACTGGTTTATATTTTATTAACCGCCTGTAGCGAGCAAAGCTGGTATCAAGGCGCACAATCAGCACAGACCGCAGAATGTATGAAGCAACCACTGTCAGAATTTAAAGATTGTAATAAAACGACTGAGAAGAGTTATCTGCAATACAAGAGTGAGCGCGATCAGTTGCTTGAGAACAATGCCACAAAACCCTGAGCAGACAACCGTCTAATTTCCCCAGCTTCAAGAATATCCCTTTTCGTTACTGCCAGAAGATTTAAAAGCTATTTACCACAGATCGGACTAGTACTCACACAACAGCAACGATTTACCGGTCATCGAAGGCGGTTGCTGTAATCCCATCAACTGCAAGATGGTAGGAGCAACAGCACTGAGATCACCACCCGGACGCAGATGCCAGTTGGCTTCATCAATAACCATGCACGGCACAGGATATAAAGTATGCTGGGTATGCGGCTCCTGCGTTATCGGATCGACCATCTCATCACAGTTACCGTGGTCAGCCGTGAGGATAACTGAAAAACCAGCTTCCTTCGCGGCATCAAGTACGCGGCCAACTTCTTTATCGAGCGCTTCAACGGCTGCGATGACAGCATCACGAATAGCGGTATGACCAACCATATCACCATTGGCAAAATTAACCATGATAAAACCATAAGCACCCGATTGCAGGGCTTCGATGATTTTATCGGCAACACCGGCAGCGCTCATCTCGGGCTGCAGATCGTAGGTGGCAACATCCGGCGAGTTCACCATGACATGCTCTTCACCTGCAAATGGTACTTTTTTACCGCCATTAAAGAAGTATGTCACATGTGCGTATTTCTCAGTTTCAGCGCAGTGCATCTGCTTGTAACCAGCACGGCTGACGACGGATGCAACTGTTGCCTGCGGACGTTCTGGCGCATAACCGATAGGCAATAGAAACTCAGGATCATATTCAGTCAAACAGGTAACCAGCGCACCACCAAAATCACCGGTATCAAATCCATCAAAATGATCCTGGCTTAACGCGGCGGTAAGCTGACGTGAACGGTCATTACGGAAATTGAAAAAGATAACATTGTCTTCAGTGGCAATCAGCTCTGCCTCATCAAGCACCGTAGGCAAAATAAATTCATCGGTCGTATCATTAGCATACGCCGCTTCTATCGCATAACGTGCATTTTCAGCTTTTTGCCCGACACCATTTACCATCGCCTGCCAGGCAAGCTCTGTTCGATCCCAGCGGTTATCTCTATCCATAGAATAATAACGGCCACTTACTGTAGCGATACTACCACCGGTATCCTCCAGCAGGCTTTCTATATCAGCAAGGAAAGTCAGGGCGGACATCTGCGCGGTATCACGACCATCCGTTGTCATATGCACTACCGGTTTTACCTTGTATTTAGCACATAATGTAATCAATGCTTTTAGATGGCTGATGTGGCTATGAACACCACCATTGGAAGTCAGCCCGACAAGGTGAATCGGACGATCGTTTGCAGCGGCGTCTTCAACAGCAGCCACCAGTGCAGCATTTTTAAAGAACTCACCACTCTCGATCTCGTCATTAATACGAACCAGATCCTGCCGCATCACTGCACCACAACCCAAAGTCATGTGACCCACTTCAGAGTTACCCATCTGGCCATCAGGCAGACCAACGGAACTGCCACAGGCGTCTAAGGTTGTGTGCGCATTTCTTGAAAAATACTCGTCTAAACGCGGCGTATCTGCTTCTTGCACCGCATTATTTATTCGACTTGGATTGACACCAAATCCATCCAGTATGATGAGGAGTGTGGGTCTTCGGGGGACGCTTCGTTCAGCCATAAGAGCTCTCTGCCCTTCTCTTTTTTATTGTTTATTAAATTAGTGCGCAATTTTACACTAAATACAGTTTTTAGTTAAAGCTTCAGGAAGGCTTTTTGCCTGACTCATCGTCTAGCCCTGGCTTATCATCCGGCTCATCGCCTGAATCATGATCTAAGCCGTCTTCACGGTTATTATCTCGCTCTTCCTGCTCGGCTTCGTCGAACAGTTTTTCCATGTCATCATCATTCAGCGGGTTGCCTTCTTCGTCATGATCATCCTCAGGATACGGCGCGGAGTGATCCGGCAACGCTTCCTCGATCAATTCGAACTCATCCGTTTCCATGATGACATTTTCTTCTTCTTTGTTTTTCAGAAAAAAACGTGAAGCCAACAGCCCGAGCTCAAACAATAACCAGATCGGTATCGCCAGCAAAGATTGTGAAATAACATCCGGTGGTGTCAATAACATGCCAACAACAAATGCGCCGATAATAATATATGGTCGTTTACCTGCCAGCTTATCTGCGGATGTCACCCCGGCAGCGATCAACAAAAAAGTTGCCACTGGCACTTCAAAGGCAATGCCAAAAGCAAGAAAAATAGCGATGATGAAATCCAGATACTGACCGATGTCAGTCATCACCGCTACGCCTTCCGGCGCGATGCCTATAAAAAAGCCAAACAATATCGGGAAGATAACAAAGTAGGCGAACGCGATGCCACAATAAAAAAGAATGACACTGGAGATAAGCAAGGGTGTCGCCATGCGTTTTTCGTGGTGATATAAACCCGGTGCAATAAATGACCACATCTGATGCAACAGATAAGGAATGGTAAATAACACCGATAACAACAGGACCAGTTTGAATGGAACCAGGAACGGCGAAGTCACGCCAGTAGCAATCATCGATGTGCCTTCCGGCATCAGATTAAGTAACGGCTCAGCAGCGATGGTAAAAATATCTTCTGAAAAAGCAAACAGTGCGATAAAGACGATAAGTATCGCCAGCACCATGTGCAACAGGCGGTCACGCAATTCGACCAGATGATCCATCAGGGTCTGTTCTTTTTCAGCTTCGTCCGGCTGGTTATTGTCCTGCGTTTGTTCTGCCATCGACCTGTCTATTTATCTTTATTCGCAACGGCTGAATCGTCGTTGCCCGAAGGGTGATCTAAGCCAACATTTTCAGAGGCATCTTCAGAACTATCGGTTGAATCCGAAACTTCATCTTGAGCCGTGTGTGACCGGGTATCGGATAATATGTTAGAGGTGGAGGCATAAGGCACGATTGATTGAACATCATCGACACCGGTCTTCAACTTCTGCTGCAGTTCGTTTATCTGGACTTCCTGATTATGCAGCATTCGCTTAAATTCACCGACATCAAGTTCGGACTCGACTTCGCTGCGCACACCTTCGATATAACGCCGCGCTTTACCGACAAAAAGGCCTGCCTGCCGGGCAGCGCCGGGTAAACGTTCAGGTCCGATTACGACCAACGCTAATACCAGAATAATCACAATTTCCCAGAAACCAATATCGAACATAATTTACAGCGTCGGATAATTACAAAAACGAAAATCTATAACTCTTCTATGACTTCGTCTCGTTTGAAACAACGCTAAGCGTTATCTTCTTTTTTAACAGACTCAGTATTGGTAGAGCTGTCAGACGCCTGCTCGACCTTGTTCTGTTGAGCATCACTATCATCACCATCTTTGACCGCAGATTTAAAACCTTTGATCGCAGAACCCAGATCACCACCTACATTTTTTAATTTTTTTGTACCGAAAATTAAAATAACAACCGCCAGTAAAATCAATAATTGCCAAATGCTAATACCCATAATATCTCTCTCTAATCTTTTAGTTTCTTTACGTTAACTCAATTGTTCCGGCATTTTTAATTGCGTGCCGCTTTTTCATCATGCCCGGAAACACCGAAACGTCGAGCTAGCTCGTTTAACACATCATCAGCCGATAAATTTTTCTCTGCCAGTAACACCAGAGTATGAAACCAGAGGTCGGCGACTTCATATACTATTTTATCGTTATCCCCATCTTTGGCCGCCATCACAGTCTCCGTGGCTTCTTCACCAATCTTCTTAAGGATAGCATCTAATCCTTTATCATACAGGCTGGCAACATAAGATGAATCTGGCGCTGCAGCTTTACGCTGTTCCAGTATTTTAGTCAGTTGTGTCAGAATTTCAGTATTATTCATCACTTATCACTGGACTCATTAGTGTATATATCTTTTGGATCTTTGATCACCTGTTCGACTTCGACCCATCGATCACCCTGTAACTGACGATAAAAGCAGCTTTCTCGTCCTGTATGACAGGCAATACCGCCGTGTTGCTCTACTTTTAACAGGATAACATCTTCATCACAGTCAAATCGTATATCGACCACTTTTTGCGTATGCCCTGACTCTTCGCCTTTGTGCCAGAGCTTTTTCCTGGAACGTGACCAGTACACCGCTTCTTTTCTCTCTGCTGTTAACCGCAGCGACTCACGGTTCATCCACGCCATCATCAAGATCTTACCGCTGCCTGAGTCCTGCGTTATGGCAGGTATCAGGCCATTTTCATCAAAACGTATGTCATCTAACCAGCTCATCTAGTGTCTGCTCCTGGCGGTCACAAACGCATCTCAATACCACGATCTGCCATGTGTTGCTTGGCTTCATGGATAGTATACTCTGCAAAGTGAAAAATACTTGCCGCCAGTACGGCATCTGCCTTGCCTTCGATAATACCCTCGGCAAGATGATCAAGATTTCCAACGCCGCCAGAAGCAATTACCGGTACTGTTACCGCTTCAGATATAGCCCGTGTCAATGGCAGATCGAAACCGATTTTAGTGCCATCACGGTCCATGCTGGTCAGTAAAATCTCACCCGCACCGTAAGCGACCATTTTCTTAGCCCATTCTATGGCATCGATCCCGGTCGGCTTTCTGCCTCCGTGGGTAAAGATTTCCCAACGCAGTGGCTCACCTTCCGCACTGACTTTCTTAGCGTCGATCGCAACCACGATACACTGTGAACCAACTGACGCCGAAGCTTCACGGACAAACTCCGGATTAAAGATAGCAGCGGTATTAATCGCAACCTTGTCCGCTCCTGCATTCAACATTCGTCGTACGTCATCCAGCGTGCGGATACCACCACCAACTGTTAGCGGAATAAAAACTTCGTTTGCGACATGCTCGACCACATGTACGATGGTTTCACGATTATCAGAACTGGCCGTTATATCCAGAAAGGTAATCTCATCCGCACCTTCTGCATCGTAACGCCGCGCGACCTCTACCGGGTCACCCGCATCGCGGATATCGACAAACTGTACGCCTTTAACAACGCGGCCGTTATCAACATCGAGACAGGGAATTATTCGTTTTGCTAGAGCCATCTTAAATCACTTTATAATATACAAAAAAACTAAAAACTTTTTAGCACAGAGGACACGGAGAATGCTTATTTTTATAACGCGCCGCAGGCACATTAACAATAGCCTGCTCTTATCTGTGTCTCTGTGATGAAATATCTATAAAATCTATTGTTTATCCAGCCAGGCCTGCGCCTCTGCCAGATCAATAGTCCCTTCATAGATCGCACGGCCAGTAATAGCACCCATGATGCCTTCATCAGCAACGGCACTTAAGGCTTTGATATCGTCCATCGAGGTAATGCCACCGGATGCGATTACCGGGATGTTTATTGCCTGTGCCATTTTTACCGTGGCCTCGACATTAACGCCCTGCATCATGCCGTCACGCGAGATATCGGTATATACGATAGCTTCGACGCCATCATCCTGAAAACGTTTTGCCATATCGATAACGTCATGCTTTGATAGTTTTGACCAGCCATCAACAGCTACTTTACCGTTTTTGGCATCGAGGCCAACGATGATATGGGTAGGAAACTCAGCACAAACTTCTGCAACAAAGTGCGGCTCGTTAACTGCTTGTGTGCCCACGATTAAATAGTTAACACCGGCATCAAGATAACTGGCGATGGTATCTTCATCACGTATGCCGCCGCCAAGCTGGATCTTTAGATCAGGATAAGCTAATGCGATCTCATGTATGACACCAGCGTTTTTTGGTTTGCCTGCAAAGGCGCCATCGAGGTCGACGATATGTAAACGTCGTGCGCCCGCATCTACCCATTGCCCGGCCATCGCCACCGGGTCATCAGAAAATACGGTGCTATCGTCCATGTCACCCTGGCGCAGGCGTACACATTGTCCATCTTTTAAATCAATCGCGGGTATTATTAACATTTTTCTCTCGTTAAGTTTTATAGATTGCCATCCCAGTGGCAAAAGTTTTTAAGTAATTGCAAACCATCATGCGCACTTTTTTCAGGATGAAACTGTGCAGCAAAAACATTATCTCTGGCTATAGCTGAAACAAATTCAATGCCGTATTCAGTACTACCAGCGACCAATGACCGATCCTGTGGGTCGACATAATAACTGTGTACAAAGTAAAAACGGCTATTATCTTCGATATCCTGCCATAGGGGGTGCTGCTGTTTATGCGACACTTTATTCCAGCCCATATGAGGGATTTTTAAGTCCTTCATCTGTGGCCTTAATGACTCATCAGAAAAAGCACGTACATTACCTGTATACAGGTCCATGCAACTGATGCCATGATTTTCTTCACTGTGTGTCATCAGTACCTGCATACCCATGCAGATTCCTAAAAACGGTTTCTCATGGGCAGCTTTTAACACGACGTCATCCAGCCGCAGATCTTTTAGATGCTTCATGCAATCACGCGCCGCGCCCTGACCGGGGAAAACAACTCGTTCAGCACTGGCGATTTCATCTGCATCTGAGCTGACAATAACTCGTTGCCCAGCGCCCACTACATGCTCCAATGCTTTTGAAACAGAGCGAAGATTACCCATGCCGTAATCAACGACTGCAATAATTGAGCTCATGACCGGCACCGGGTCAAGGGGAACAAGAACTGATAATAATGGAAAATCATAAAAATAAACTGGGTTTTAATTAATGACAAAAGACTAAAGGCTTCCCTTCGTGCTAGGCATTACACCTTGCATACGTGGGTCAGCAGTAAGTGCCATGCGTACTGCACGACCAAATGCCTTGAAGATTGTTTCCGCAATATGGTGCGCATTATCGCCGCTTAGATTATCGATATGTAAGGTAACGTTTGCATGATTGATGAAACCCTGAAAAAACTCATGGAACAGATCAACATCAAAATCACCGATGCTTGCACGCTCAAACTTCACATTATATTCCATTCCCGGACGCCCGGAAAAATCCACCACCACGCGCGACAGAGCTTCATCGAGTGGCACATAGGCATGACCGTATCGAAGAATACCTTTTTTGTCACCGACAGCTTTCGACACCGCCTGCCCCAGTGTGATACCAATATCTTCAACAGTATGATGCGCGTCGATATGCAGATCACCCACGGCTTTGATATCCAGATCGATCAAACCATGACGAGCGACCTGATCCAGCATGTGCTCCAAAAATGGCACACCGGTATCCATCTTACATTCACCTGTACCATCCAGGTTGATAGTTACCTGTATCTGGGTTTCCAGTGTATTGCGTTCAACACTTGCCTGACGCTGCGTCATTTAGCTCTCCGGTTTCTCAGTATTATTTTATTAATACACATTATCAATCAATAGCTTATTTTAAAAGTTCACATAGTTAAATTAAAGGTGACCGGCCCATCATTCAGCAATTCAACAGCCATATCAGCACCAAACTGCCCCGTCTGTAACCAGTTGGCTGGTAAATCAGTCGACATAGCATCACCTTTTACACGCATTATATCAACAAGTTGTGTGAACAGTGCGAATCCTTTTTCTGGACTGGCCGCGTTGGAGAAGCTCGGCCGCAGTCCTTTTTTGGTATCAGCAGCCAGAGTAAACTGCGGCACTACCAAAATCGAGCCCTTAACATCGATCACACTTAAATTCATCTTATCTTCAGCGTCAGCAAAAATCCGGTATTTCAGAATCTTTTCGGCTAGCGGCTCTATTATTAGCCGCTCATCTTTTTTTCAACACCAAGCAATACCAGCAATCCCCGTTCAATATTAGCGATTTTTTCATCGGCTACAGTCACGGATGCTGACTTAACTCGTTGTATTAGTGCGATCACTTTGAAAGTCCTGAATAAATATCAACAAATTTATAAAGCGTAGTTATACTCGTTCTGAGAATCAATTTAAACTGTTGTAGGATTTCCCTTACAACACGTTCATTCTTCCCCTGATAGCAGAACATCGGCAACACCGTCATAATAATAAACATGGACACAAGGATTGAGTCGCTCATGGACATAAGGATATAGGTAGCTACGGAATTTTGACACGGATACGGATTACGGAAAACCAGTTTACACAAACAGGAGTTCAGGAATAGCTATAGCGCGAGACTCAACACCAAGCAAGGACCTAAAACCCCAGCTTTTTAGCTGGGGTTTTTTATGCCTACATGGATGTAGGTAAGGGGCGTGAGCCAGGGATGGCGGGCGTATTTGTCCATGGATGGACGGTATAGCGCTCACAAAGGGCAATTATGACGCACTGTCTTTGACAGTAACATATCTCACAAATGGCCTTAATATGCTCATCACATGATCGAGATGGTCATCGGGTATCTTATGGAAGTTTCCATCAACTATATATGGCAGCGACTTAGTCAGGAAGTAATCGTACTGGACTTTTTTATCAGTATCAGTGTGAGCTTCATCATAATAGCTTGGTATATTTCCGCTCTCACCATCAACCGCTTTCTGCAGGGCAGTATCTGCTCTCATGCAAAGTTCATTAAAGCTAAGCTCCTTGCCTTTCAAATCAATACTGAATATTCCAGCAGCAATATCCACCCGTATTTTTTGCTTATCAATAACGAAGGCCATACCTTTAATCATGTGTTGCACGCGTTTAATGGCAATCGTTGAATTGGAGCCGCTCGTGACGGGTAATAAAAGTGCAAACTTTGAAACACCGATTCGCGCTACCAGCTCTTCATCACGTAGATGCTTTTGAATACGCTTACCAACTTCGACAACCACTTGAGTTGCTGCTTTATTGCCGTGATTAATACTGATGTCAGATAAGGATTTAAGCTCTATATAAGCAACCGATAGCTCCAGTTTGTGGCGTAGGGCCATAGACAGCGCTTTACTTCCTTCGGCGTCAAAACGTGAGGCATTATACAATCCGGACTGCCGATCTATACCCAGAGTTTCCTCAAGATGATTGAGCCTCTGGTTAAGACTGATATAAGAACGGGCACAGCTAAGCAGATCGATATCACTAAAAGGTTTTGAAATGAAGCTGGTTGCACCCATATCGAACACGGCACTCATAGCTGCATGCGAATCAGAGTGGCCTGTAATCATGATGATCGGTTTCTGTGCAATACGCCTGTCCGGTGATGTGCGTATATGCTTCAGCAATTGCAGGCCATTCATCTCCGGCATCTGAATGTCTGCAAAAACAACCGCAAACTCAGGGTCGCTCTCAAGTTGTTCCCAGGCCTCTTTGCCGTTAGCGGCTTCATACACAATATATTTAACTGAAAGTATTTTTTTTGCGATTCCACGTACCGTTTTCGAATCATCTACAAAAAGTATTTTCGGCCTATTGTCATTTGAATCGCGCATACAACATCCTGAATTTGGAGTTGAGGTTCAGAATGTTTGATATTGCACAAAGAGGGGGAGATGTTCGATTCATATATAATATTTATAGAATAAATCGATAGATATTCAAACAATATCAGGCTTTTAGACGATATTTCTCGGTTGCCCCTGCCGATATGCCTGAATATTTTTTGCGATCTCATCAATCAGTCTCTGCCTTGCCTCGCGGCTAGCCCAGGCAGTATGTGGAGTGATAATCAGATTAGGCAGTTTCTGTTGCAATAAGAAGTAATCTTCAGGCGGCGGCTCCTGCGCCAGTACATCCAGTGCGGCACCGCCCAGTCGATTCTCCTGCAGGGCATTCAGCAATGCTTTTTCATCCACCAGACCACCGCGCGAGGTGTTGATCAATAGTGCATCCGATTTCATTAATGCCAGTTGCTTTTCACCTATTAAGCCTTTTGTATTCTGCGTCAACGGGCAATGCAGGCTCAGCACATCAACTTCTGGCAACAATTCATTTAATGCTACTCTGTCGTCGCGGTTGTCATTTTTATCTCTCTTTGCGAGCAGCACTTTCATACCAAAGCCTTCTGCAACCTTAGCGACTGCCTGGCCCAACTCACCATAACCAACAATGCCTAAAGTCAGACCCTGAAGCTCTCGAATAGGATAGTCCAGTAAACAGAAAAACTCACTTTTCGTCCAGTTACCGTTATAGACATCAGCCTGATATTGTTCGAGTCGCGTGGTCAGAGATAATAGCAGGGTAAATACATGCTGCACCACTGCAGGGGTTGCGTAGCGTCGAGCATTGCACACTGATATACCCCGTTTTCCTGCCGCATCCAGATCAATATTATTGAC
>CAWBXM010000025.1:0-15074 GCA_963792545.1 uncultured Gammaproteobacteria bacterium
CATCAGGGCTCACCTGATGGTGAACTTAAACAGTATAAGCCGACAGGTTTCATCGTTGACCAGCAGTCGAATGCTTTATGGAACATGCAGTTTATCTGGCCCATTAAAGCCGAGTATCGCGTCATCTATCTCGATGATGATTATCAGACCACCATCATCGGTCGCAGTAAACGAGATTATGTCTGGCTGATGTCGCGCCAACCAGGCATTGATGAAAGCCGCTATCAATCATTACTGTCGTTCATCGAATCACAGGGATACGACTTAAATAAAGTACAGAAAGTACCTCAGGTCTGGCCACAAACTCCTGAGACTGAAAACAAACTCGACGAGGCTAAGGCGCAATGAAAATCGCAATCATCGGCAGCGGTATAGCAGGTAATGTCGCTGCATATCACCTGAATAAAGAGCATGACATCATGCTGTTCGAACAGAACAGTCACATCGGCGGGCATACACATACGCACACTATCGATGATGCCGGGTCTGGATTAAATAGAGGTGAACTAAACATCGACAAATTAAATATAGACACAGGCTTCATCGTATTGAACGACAGGACCTACCCCAACTTTATCAGCTTGCTAGAAGAACTTGATGTCGATATCCAGAAAACAGAGATGAGTTTCAGCGTCAAATGCGAACAGAGCGGCCTCGAGTACAATGGTAACAACCTCGATACGCTATTCGCACAACGCAGCAATCTATTCCGACCGAGGTTCTACAAGATGATCTCCGATATCCTGCGCTTCAATCGTCAGGCGACTGAGTCCATCAACGACATATACAGCGACTATAGCCTTGGTGACTTTCTGTTTAATAACAATTACAGTGAGATCTTCATCAACAAATACATCGTGCCAATGGGCGCCGCCATATGGTCGACGAATCCGCAGGATATGTTTAGCTTCCCCGCAAAGTTCTTCTTTAAGTTTTTTCTGAACCATGGCCTGCTAAGTGTAAACGATCGCCCTCAATGGTACGTTATCAAGGGTGGCTCCAACAGTTATGTAAAGAAACTCATCAGGGGGTTCGAAGACAAGATACGCACTGACTGCCCGGTAAAACAAATCGTTCGCTTTCAAGACCATGTTGAGATTCACACACAGAAACACGGTATCGAAAGATTTGATTATGTTTTCATCGCATCACACAGTGATCAGGCACTGAATATGCTGCAGCATCCTTCAGACCAGGAGCGCGAAACGCTGTCAGCGATACAGTACCAGAAGAACGAAGCCGTACTGCACACCGACAAATCACTGTTGCCGATCAGGAAAAAAGCCTGGGCATCCTGGAACTATCACATTCCAAAGGACACAAGGTCGAATGTAGCACTGACCTACAATATGAATATCCTGCAAGGCCTCAGTTCAGATACCACGTATTGTGTAACGCTGAATTACACCGATCAGATCGATAAGGATAAGATCCTGAAGACCATCGACTATGATCATCCGATATTCACCCCTGATAGCATCATCGCTCAGCAGAATCACCGATTGATCAACGGTACCAACAGGACTTACTACTGCGGCGCTTACTGGCGAAATGGTTTTCACGAAGATGGCGTGGTCAGCGCTATCAATGCACTCTCACACTTTAAACAGGACATCAGTCATGAAGAAAAGCTGTCTTTACGTTGGGCAAGTTAGGCACCGCCGCTTTTTACCGAGATCTCATCAGTTCAGTTACAAACTGTTCCTGATGTACCTGGACCTGTCTGAGCTGCCATCAGTTTTCGATCGCTTCTGGTTATGGTCTATCGAAAAAGCAAACATCGCGAGCTTCCGTCGCAAGGACCATCTCGGTGACAAAAAGCTGCCGCTTGATATCAGTGTACGAAACTATATCGAGCAGGAAACAGGCCGTCGCCCACAGGGGCCGGTTCGCCTGCTAACTCACCTGAGTTACTTCGGTTTCAGGTTTAACCCGGTAAGTCTGTATTACTGTTATGACTCAGACGACGAGAACCTCGAGTTTATCGTTGCCGAAGTTAACAATACGCCATGGGGCGAACAATACTGCTACGTGCTTGACTCCAGAGATAACCAGTCAAACACGGAGCGTTCTGATAACAAACTTCATCGCTACCATGAAGACAAACGTTTTCACGTCTCACCTTTTATGCCGATGGAAATGCAGTACGACTGGCGATTCTCTACTCCAGGAAATGCATTATCAGTCCATATGGAAAACTATCAGCACAGTAAAAAAGTATTTGACGCAACACTGAAATTAAAAAAACGTGAGATGACGAGCAAGAACCTGGCAACGGCGCTGATCCAGTTTCCGATGATCACCATGAAAATCGTTATAGCGATCTACTATCAGGCATTGCTGCTATGGCTCAAAAAAATACCTTTTGTTAACCACACTAAAGTCGAGGCACCAAAATCGGTGAAATCAGTATGAAGTCAAATACCATCGCACTTACCAGACCAGAGAACCCAACGTCTTCTTATCGCTGGATAGACCAGTTTGCAAAAAAGATTTTCCTGTCAAAGTTCAGTGAGATCAGACATGGCAGGATCACGCTAAACGAAGGCCATACCGAACATAACTTTGGCAAGGATGATCCCGACTTCCCTCTACATGTTTCAGTCACCGTTCATGAGCCCAGCTTCTACAGTGATGTCATCTTTGGTGGCACCGTCGGATCAGGTGAAGCCTACATGGCGAGGAGTTGGGATTGCCACCAGCTGACCGACCTGGTACGCATCATCCTGCGTAACGAGGATGTACTCAACTCTATCGATGGCGGTTTCGGCAAACTCATGCTGCCGTTACACAAAGCTTTTCACTTCCTGCACCGAAACTCACTTTCAGGAAGCAGAAAAAATATCGGTGCACACTATGATCTCGGTAATGATATGTTCGAACGCTTCCTTGATCCGACGATGATGTACTCCAGCGGCATCTTCGAACATGAGGAGATGAACATGGAACTGGCCAGCATCGCAAAGCTGGATAGAATATGTCAGAAGTTACAGCTTAATGAGCATGACCGGATTCTTGAGATCGGCACGGGCTGGGGTGGCTTTGCACTCTATGCTGCAAAAAATTACGGTTGCCATGTCACCACCACCACGATCTCGCAACAGCAGTACGAATACGCCAGTCAGAGAATCAAAGAAGCAGGCCTGGAGGACAGGATCACCCTGCTCTGCGAAGACTATCGGAAGCTAACTGGGCAGTACGACAAACTGGTATCCATAGAGATGATAGAGGCTGTAGGCCATGCTTACTATAAAAACTATTTTCAACATTGCAGCAAACTTATAAAACCAGACGGCATGATGTTACTGCAATCTATAACCATTGCAGACCAACGCTACCAGGCAGCTAAAAAAGAAGTCGACTTCATACAGCGTTATATATTTCCAGGCGGTTCTTTACCTTCAGTGAACGTTATAGCAAAAAATGTAGCTGATCACACCGATATGCGTTTTTATCAACTCGAGGATATCGGACCACATTACGCTATCACCCTGGCCAAATGGCGTGAACAATTTTTTAACAACCTGTCACAGATAAAAAGGCTCGGCTACTCCGAAACTTTTATTCGTATGTGGAATTTCTATCTATGTTACTGCGAAGGCGGTTTCAAAGAACACTCCATCGGAACGATACAGCTATTATTAACAAAACCACTGTGTCGACGCGAAGCTGCGTTAAATTTTAAAAATATATTGTGATTTCACATAATCTTCACTATGGCTTGACATTCCTTTCACATCGGTTTGTTTAATCTGATAACTCAAATTAACCAATCCTGATAATTACCGGAGGATACAAAAATGAAGTTCAACAACATATACAAAAACACACTCGTCGCCAGCAGCATTGTCATCAGCACGATGCTGCTCACCGGCTGCAGCAATGACGATAACGATAACGAAACATCATCAGTACGCATTATCCATGCGTCCGCCGATGCACCACCTGTGGACATAAAACTCAACAATGCAGTAGCAGTACCCGGTCTGGATTATCCAGAGAGCACTGGATTCGTCAATATCGCAGCTGGAACATATGATGTCGCTGTCGATGCTATCGTACCTGGCGGCAACCTCGAGGTCATCACAGTCAATGATATTAATTTTGCAGAGGACCAGCGATATACCGTGGTAGCAATTGGTGATACTACCAGCATCAGTGAGTTCGTCGCTGAAGAGAGCGCAGCAACGCCTGCTGCAGATGAAGTTGCCATATCTGTATTACATGCTGCAACGTCTGTACAAGGAGCTAATGTTGATGTTTACGTGACCGCTCCAGGCGCGGATATTACTGGGCTAGATGCAAATTTCTCATTTGATTTCAAAGGTCAGTTCGACGCAGGTGCATTACCCGCTGCTGAATACCAGATCCGTGTAGTCGCTAATAATGACACGGCGAATCCTGCTTATGATTCCGGCACAGTCGATCTGAGTAGTTTTGGCGGACAAAAGCTGCTGTTACTTGCTGTTAATACCGTGAATTCGACAACGAAGGCGGCTTCACCGGTAAAGCTAGTGGCCTATACCGATACAGCCCAGGTCGAGTTAGTCGATACCAGGACAACATCGGGTGCACGGATTGTTCATTTATCACCAGATGCAGGGACAGTAGAAGTGTTTGCTTCTAGTACAGCATTAGGAAACGCCTCTCCTCTAGAGCTTATTAGTTCATTCGTTTACACCGATACTTTTCCTGGCGTAAACAGCTATGAACCTGTACCACAAGGTGACTATATTTTCGATATCGCTCCTGAAGGTGCTGGTATAGGCAGCAGTGTATACACATCACCTACGATTACTTTAGAAACGGCTGCAGAATATACAGCTATCGCTGCAGGTTATCTTTCTACGGGAACGCCGGTATTAGAACTGCTGACAACTGTGGACAGTAACCGCTCAATCGTTACCCAGGCCAGTGTCAAAGTTGTCCATGGCGCACCTCTGGCAGGCACGGTTGACGTATTCGTGACCCCAGCAGAGCAATATACAAAAGAAGAGGTAGAAAGCGGTATGGCCGGTGCCCCATTACTGGATGATTTCACTTTTGGAACAATCACCGATTATGTGCCTGTCCCTCCGGGTGATTATGACATCCGCGTTGTAACTGAAGGTGGTGCAGGTACGGCTGCAATAAATATTGAAGGCTTTACCCTGGCAGCAGGTTCGGTATCAACTGTGATTGCGCGTGAACAAGCGATTGTCGGTACACCGCTAGCCGATGACTTTGGACTTGTCGTGTTAGGCAACAATTAAAGAGTGGCGATGTAAAAAATGACTGGTGAGGTTCACGCCTCACCAGTCACTATTTTTAACAGTCAAATAATATGGTGTTAGTCGATTACAAATGAATCCAGGCGAATCAAAGAGCGTATTACTGATCGAAGACCATGCAGATATTGCAGAGATGGTCGGCGTCTACTTCGAGAGCAGAGAGTACATCATTGACTATGCTGCGGATGGCATCACCGGACTACATCTTGCTGTAAGTAACCAATATGACGCTATCATCCTTGACCTGATGCTTCCCGGAATGGACGGACTCGATGTATGTCAGAAGATTCGGGAAGATGCAAAGAGCGATGTACCTATCATCATGCTGACAGCGAGAGATACATTGGCAGATAAAATAACAGGGCTCGACAGAGGCGCTGACGATTACCTGATAAAACCGTTTGCCATCCAGGAGCTCGAAGCACGAATAAGGTCACTCATCCGGCGACATTCTGGTGATATAAAAAAAGAAGTGATCAGTGTCGGAGAGCTATCGATAGATACCTCGACGCTCAAAGTTATGCGTGCTGACAAAGAACTGGTAATAACACCGATAGGTCTCAAGATATTGTCGGTACTGATGCGTGCATCGCCAGCTGTAGTTAGCCGACGCGAACTGGAGCGCCAGGTCTGGGGTGACATCCTACCTGACAGCGATACCCTGCGAAGCCATCTATACAACCTGCGAAAAGTTGTCGATAAACCATTCGACAAGAACCTGCTGCTGACCGTTCAGGGCAGCGGTTTCAAGATAATAGATCCGAATGAAACAGCGTAGAGGACTGATACACAAGATAAACCGCGCCTTCATCCTTCAAGGTTTGTTTATCAGCATTGCGGCCTTACTCAGCGTGTTCTTTGCTAAAGTAGTGCTCGAAGAAACGCTTATCAAAGAAGCGATCAGGCAAGAAGCCGAATATTTCTGGCAGCAATATAGCTCCAATAACACCTTCCCGCTTCCAGATACACAGAACCTGACCGGGTATTTCGACACTGCTCACCTGCCAGACGATATCAAAACAAAGTTACCAATATCACAGGGCTTTCACGAGAGTGAAGAACAGGGTGTCGTGATATACAAGACCCAACAGCAGGATACTGACCTTTACCTGCTCTACTATCGTGGCCAGGTAGATTCGCTGGCAGTATATTACGGTCTGTTTCCTCTAACACTGATACTTATCTTCCTGTATACAACATTATGGCTTTCTTACCGCTTCAGCCACCGAATGGTATCCCCTGTCAGCTGGCTTGCCGACCAGGTTAACAGGATAGACTTTAGCGCCAAGGAAATATCACCGATCAATCTCGATGAGATGCCTTTTAAAACTGATGATGAGATTCAGCTGTTAGCCAACTCTATCGTTCATCTGGGTGAGAGGCTGGATAACTTCATCGAGCGAGAGAGAAATTTTACCCGCGATGCCAGTCATGAGTTAAGGAGCCCGCTTACAGTTATCCGAATAGCCACGGACATTTTGTTGTCTGAACAGGACCTGGCACCGCCAGCTCAAAATAGTATATTGAAAATCAAACGTGCCGCAGATGACATGGAGGATTTAACAGAAGCGTTTCTGCTTCTCGCACGTGAATCTGACAATGAGCTATCGTCAGGTGAAGTATGTATCAACGATATCATAGAGGAAGAGATAGAAAGAGCTCAGCCTTTCAATAGCAAAAAACAGATCCCAATAAACGTTTCTGCGAAGAAAAATCTTTTTGTCTCTGCACCAGACAAGGTGTTATCGGTATTACTGGGTAACCTGATACGAAATGCCATTCTTTATACTGAATATGGCTCTATCGATATAACCATTTCTACGAGTAGTGTCATTATCAAAGACAGTGGCATCGGGATGAAAACAGAACAGGTAGACAGAATTTTCACCCCGTTTTACCGGGCGCATAACTCGGACGCTTATGGCCACGGGGTAGGTTTGACAATTGTTAAACGCCTGTCCGACAGGTTCAAATGGCCAGTTATAATAGATAGTGCTCCACAAAAAGGAACCCGTATTGAAATCCTGTTTAGTCCACTAGAGGCAGAAGTCATCTCTAAGGATATGTTTAATTATTAACATATCAACAAATATGGTTGCTGGTTCAAAATGCCACCTTTGATGAAAGCTGCTCACGGCCTGTTATATAGTGGGGGCATGTTAACTGGAAGTCTGTTTAGTGGTGCCAGAAGTAACTCACAGGTAGCCTCACCAACGCAAGCTAAGGGTCGTTTCTTCTCTGTCAGATCTATTTCCTGGACGTCCGCTTTGTGGGGGGCGGACAGATGAGATTCGGTACGTGGACAGCCGAATAGAGTATTCTGCCACATCAGCCAACTATATAAGTTGGTTGTGTCTATACATCACTATTTGACATTGCTCGACCGCTCGGTTTTTTTGTAGTGATTTAGCTACGAAAACAGCGGTCAGCCACCACGTTAACCTATAGTTGTAATTACGAGATACAGTCCCTTGTTAATGTATTGTTCACTATGATCGATAATGCTCAAGCCAGTCGAGTAAAAGATCCATACTCTGAGGTTTTGATAAATAATAACCCTGAATAGAATCACATTCATATATCTATCATTCTTTAATGCAAATGGTGAAATTAACCGGTTTTTGAGATACTTTACTTCAACTAATAGTTATAAAGATGGTTTTTTCTATTCGAAGCGTAGATAGACATAAGCAGAAAATAAAAAGCCTCTGAAAATCAGAGGCTTAGATGATATAGATGGCGGAAGAGGAGGGATTCGAACCCTCGGAGGGCTATAAACCCTCGGCAGTTTTCAAGACTGCTGCTTTCAACCGCTCAGCCACCCTTCCTAATCCCAGCAATGCTGAGAAGCGCGTATATTACGTTATTTCGTCAAGTATTCAATAAGCTGTAGCCACTGATTTGGATTATTTTGAAATATTTTTTCTGTTGCCTTGTCCAGCTATCTTTACACTTTCACTCAACCTTACTGACACTGCCTGATAAAATGTCATAATCACAGATTCTCTACAAACAACATAAGTTATTGAATCATTATAGTAATTCAATTATAATTTTAAATGTCATGCCATTATGACAGACGGGGACATTATGCCATTTTCAAATCATACGCCTATAAGTCTGCAAAGTATTATCGATGCCTCCGACAATGGTTTTGTTGTTATTGATAAAGACTACAATATCATTGCCGCCAATAAAGCCTATTGTAATTCCTATGGCATAAGCAGCAGTGAAATTACCGGTCATAAATGTCACCAGGTCTCACACCACTCCGATGTCCCCTGCCATCTAAATGGAGAAGACTGCCCGCACAAAAAAGTTTTTGAAACTAAAGTCGAACACCAGGTTTTACATATTCACTACGATCACAATAACGAAGAAGAACATGTTCGCATTAAGGGTTCACCGATTTACGGAACAGATGGCGAACTCTACCTGGGCGAAGCCATTTTTCCTATTGCCAAATCGGATGATCTAGGTTGCGATAAACAACGCATGCTGGGAACCTCCCCTGCGTTTCTGGCATGTATCGAAGAGATGTCAGGCGCTGCGTCTTCAGATGTACCCATCTTACTCAATGGCGAAAGTGGCGTTGGCAAGGAACTTGCCGCCAAGTTCATACACAACAAATCAGATCGTAAAGCTCACCCATTTATCTCCATTGATTGCGCTTCTATTTCAGAGGGTATTTTTGAAAGTGAACTGTTTGGTCACGAACGTGGCGCTTTTACCGGCTGCGTGGGTCGCCGCCATGGACTGATTGAATCTGCTGAAAATGGCACTTTATTTCTTGACGAAATTGGTGAAGTACCGTTAGCCCTGCAGGGACGGTTACTGCGGGCACTTGAAACGGGGAATTTCCGTCGTTTAGGTGGCCGCGAAGACCTTCATGTCGATGTCCGCATCATCTGTGCAACACATAACAATTTACGAAAAATGGTAGAACAAGGTACTTTTAGAGCGGACTTATATTATCGTATTGCAGGTATTTCGGTGACTATTCCACCGCTTCGTGAACGGCGCTCAGATATTACCCCTCTGGTCAAAGCCATACTCGAAAAGATCCAATCCAATAACGGCTCAGCAGCACGTATCTCCAAAGAAGCACTGGAAATGATGCAGCATTATGACTACCCTGGCAATATACGCGAACTGTATAACATCCTGCAAAAAGCTGTTGCAGTTTCTACAGGCGGTCTTATCACTCCTGACCTGTTACAACTAAGCAATTTTACTAACGTCTACATCAACCCCCTTGCTGATCGTAGAATAAGTATGCGTAACTCTAAAGCCAATACCCCTAGTACCAACCGCTCATTGACCGATGTCGAAGCAACACATATCGAATCACTGCTGCACCAGCACGATGGCCACCGTGCAAGAGTGGCAGAAGAACTGTGCATCAGCGAACGTACGCTATATAGAAAACTCAAACAGTACAATCTACAGGACGTTGGTAAAAACAGAGCCTGAGCGAGTACTGGCAGTAGCATAATAACGCCAACAAAAAAGCCCGGAATTTCCGGGCTTTTTTGTTGGCTAAAAAAACAGCTATTTTTCCAGCTTTTCAATACCTAAAAGTTTCAGAATATATTTTTCGTATAGTGGCTCTGACGTGCCTTTTTTCATCTTACGAATAAAATATTTTTCAAACGCTATCTTCGCCAGATGTACCCATTTGCCTTTTTTGAACCAGGCAACATTACGTGGTGGTATCTGCGGTATGGCAACAAACGCCGCACCCGTATCACCCATGTCAGCGAGGCAGATAGCATTCCATGTGGCCGTTGTTGAAGGTGTTTTACCAGCAAGCTCATCGGCAATATTATGCACGATAGACGTTACCATTGATTCGATCATGTAACCTGTTTTAGGTGTACCGGTTGGTACAGGTGTAACTTCAACGGGTGGAATAGCAATACAGACGCCCGCTGAAAAAATGTTTTTATAGGTTGGGTTACGGTGTAATTCATCGACGATCACAAAACCGCGCGGGTTACATAGATCAGGTACCGCGGCAACCGCGTCTACGCCTTTAAACGCGGGTAGCATCATGGCAAAATCAAAAGCAACTTCATGCTGCTTGATGGTTTCACCTTTATCGCTGAGTTCATCAACAAAAAGCTTTCCTGACTCTACTTTTGTGGTTTTAGCATTGGTTATCCATTTGATATGGTGGTTACGCAGTTCACTTTCCAGCATCGATTTTGAATCGCCAACACCACCTAACCCCAAATGACCAATATATGGCTCAGAGGTAACATAGGTCATAGGGAATTTATCGCGTATTTTCCGTTTACGCAGATCAGCATCCACAATAAACGCAAATTCATAGGCCGGCCCAAAACAGCTAGCAAATGGCATGGCGCCAATGACTATCGGTCCCGGTTTATCCAGTAGTTTCTGATATTTTGCCCAGGCAGCTTCAGCATGGTCAGTTACACAGATAGACTCGGTAAAACCTTCTGGACCTGAACCTTCAACTTCTTCAAATGCCAGACGTGGGCCGGTAGCAATCACCAGATAGTCATAATCTACCGTATCACCGTTAGCCAGTGTAAGTTTGCTCGCTGCAGCGTCAATTGTATTCACTCGCTGAGCGATAAATTTAATCTTTTTCTTAGCTAAATACTCGGCTATCGGAATACTAATATCTTTACGTTCACGCCAGCCGACAGCAACCCAGGGATTCGATGGCACAAACTGAAAGTCTTCTTTTTCATTGATAACAGTTACTTCATGATTATTTCCTACTGCCTGCTTCATTTCATAAGCTGCAGGCATGCCGCCTGTACCCGCACCAAGAATAACGATATGTGCCATATTTAAGCCTCCCAAAAAGGTAATTAAATTAAAAAAATAGTGAAAAATACTCTATTCTCAGTAAAACATTACTTATAAAGCTGTTTTATACTTATTAGTTATGCTGACAAATTATAAGCCTAATGTCAGAAACTTCATTGACAAATGTCAGCTTTTTTAGTGTCAATATGGCATGTTTTATGACACACTTGAAATAATAATTTACACCCATATTATTGTCTGTAGCAGGTGTAATAATGCAACCTTTGTACGGCTCACATGTCACATAAGCCTGAAAAAGGTAAAATTAAACCTAAAGTGTGCGAACTAATAGCAATTAATGTTATGCTCGCTTACAGACTTAACGAAACAATTTAATAAAGGTAATACTATGCAAACACTATCAACCGCTCGTTCAGAATCACAGATACTGGCGACCAATAAAGTTTTAAAAAGCACCTATGCATTGCTCTCAGCGACTCTGTTTTTTAGCGCGCTGATGGCTTTTGTCTCTATGTCAATTGCTCCACCTGCAGGTACAGGACTGATTTCGATGCTAGTAGCAATGGGACTTATCTGGCTTGTCCTGCCAAAAACCGCTAACTCAAGTACTGGTATATGGGTTGTTTTTGCTATTACCGGCCTACTTGGATTTGGCATTGGCCCATTGCTGAACTCATACATGGCTATAGAAGGCGGTGGACAGATTGTTGCTACAGCCTTTGGTGGTACCGGCGCAATTTTCCTTGGCCTTTCAGGTTACGCACTTACCAGTAAAAAAGATTTCAGCTTCATGGCTGGTTTCCTTATGGTTGGCCTGGTTATAGCGATCATCGCCATGATAGCAAACATCTTTTTACAGATGCCTGCATTGTCACTGGTCATTTCTTCTGTAGTTATTCTAATCATGAGCGGCTTCATCCTTTATGACACGAGTTCAATACTTCGTGGTGAGCAGACCAACTACATCATGGCGACTATTGGCATGTATCTGAGTATATTTAATATATTCATTCATCTGCTCAACATCCTGGGTGCTACGCGCGATTGATCGTAGACTGAGGCCCTGCCCTAAAACAGTTTGTTAAAAAAGCCCCGTTTTAACGGGGCTTTTTTTTCGTCTCAAAAATAATGACAACGCTAATTGGTACAGCGATCACAACAACTCAATAGCAATTTGCCAGCCCGCCTCGGCATCATCTGCCAGATGCTTCTTTGACAACCAGTGACCGACGACAGCGATGAGTTCATCGTTATAATATAGCAGCGGTGTAACATCTCTTTCCCAGGGAGGAATGCCAGCCTCCTGAAACAGCTTTTTTAAACGCTGCGAATGCTGGCGGCCTGCCGGATGAAAGTTCTCGCCGCCCTGGCGGAAACAGATTGTCAACGTCTTGTTCAGCAGCTCATTATTGAGCCGATTCTTACTTGAGTCGCTTACGACCCTATCAACCGCTTTAAGCTGGATATTTAGCGCTTCTATCTTCATCACGGATGATGGCAGCCAATCCAGCTTCATTGAAGTTACCGAGATATTTTTCGTTTCTAATAAATAAAGATTGCTCTGAAATTTTTTAAAGGCGAAGCCTAGAAACGCAAGCGACGGTTTTGCATCAGGTGATGAATAGATGAGAGTCTTCTCAAGCTCATGCAACAGTTTTCTTGTCGGCTGTTGTTCGAGCGAGTTAATGACCCAGTAACGCAACACATTTAATAAACGTGATGGCGATAATTGCTTCAGCCTGTCGATAGACAGTATCGATACAACCTTAATAATGGGAACGGTTAACGGATGGTTTTGGGTAACTAATACGTTCGCGAGATCGATCGCCGCCATGTCTTCCAGCACTTTCAGATTATTAGCCTGTAAATCTGCGACCATGGACAATTGGCTAATCACTTCAGGCCAACGCTTTTTCAATTCGGGAAGAATATTTTTTCTCAGAAAGTTTCTATCGATAGCCACATCTTTATTACTGGGATCTTCTATCCAGCACAGCTTATTCTCTGCAGCGTAATGTTCGATTTCCTCTCGACTGAAAGACAATAATGGCCGGGCGTGTCGGTAAACACCAAATTGCCGATGCACTGGCATGGATGACAGACCTGCAGAACTGGCAGTACGGAACAACTGCAATAGCAAGGTTTCCGCCTGGTCGTTGAGATGTTGAGCTGTGAGCAGGCATTCACCTGCTCTCATATCTTCATGTAACGCTCGATAGCGTGCCTTACGTGCAGATTCTTCAGGACTGTCACCCGGCTTTTTCTGGGCATCGACAAAAACCACATGTAGCGGGACATCTAATTGCTGGCAGATTGACTGACAATGCAACACCCAGTCATCGGCTACTTCCTGCAAGCCATGATGAACATGCACCGCACGAACCGACAGGCCTGCCTGTTTAGCACAATGTAATAAGACGTGAGAATCAACACCGCCACTGTAAGCAACGACATATCGAGGGTTTATAGAGTCTGAGACTTCGGCTAAGGCAGTTAACGATTCCAGTGCCTGTTGAAACCGTTTAACGAATGACATGACAAGATGTAACTGTACTTGAACTTGTGAATCTAAAATAGGAGACGTTTATAACAGAATAGTCAGCATGATCAAGTCGGCGTTTCTTCGAGGAAGGCACCATAAGACGTTAGACGGTTGTAACGCTGCTCAAGCAATTTTTCCAGACCCATAGTTTCAAACTTTTCCAGACTGTCGATCAATGCCTGTTTTATGTTTCGCGCTGTTTCATCGACATCACGGTGCGCACTGCCTAATGGCTCACGAATAATGTGATCGATAAGACCCACTTCATGTAATTTTTTCGCGGTAATACCCATAGCTTCGGCCGCATCTGCTGCTTTATCAGCACTTTTCCACAAGATAGACGCACAGCCTTCGGGGGAGATAACGGAGTAGGTGCTGTATTCCAGCATCATCACACGGTCGCCCACGCCGATGGCCAGAGCACCACCAGAGCCGCCTTCACCAATTACCGTGCAGATTATCGGCGTTTTCAGATCAGACATTTCAAACAGGTTACGCGCAATGGCTTCAGACTGGTTACGCTCCTCAGCATCAATACCAGGATAGGCGCCGGGTGTATCGATAAAGGTGAGGACAGGAATACGAAAACGCTCAGCCAGTTTCATAAAACGTAAAGCTTTGCGATAACCTTCAGGTCTCGGCATACCAAAGTTACGACGAATATTCTCTTTGGTATCGCGACCTTTTTGCTGACCGAGTACCATCACTGGCATACCATCTAACCGAGCCAGGCCACCGACCAGTGCCGCATCATCAGAAAAGGCTCGATCACCGTGCAGCTCCTGAAAATCGGTAAAGATGAGATCGATATAATCCAGCGTGTATGGGCGCATTGGATGGCGAGCCAGTTTTGACGTCTGCCAGGCATTCAGCTTGCTGAAAATTGTTTTAGTCAAAGAGCGGGATTTCTCTTCCAGCTTGCTTATCTCTTCGCCGATGTTAATTTCACTGTCATCGCCAACATAACGCAACTCTTCAATTTTCGCTTCGAGTTCGGCGATGGGTTGTTCAAAATCAAGATAGTTGGGATTCATAAGGAAAACCTGACTTTATTTTGTCGTTTTAAATTGTTTTTTACATGTTTATTATGTAGTTAATATTAGCATGTTTTAATCTATTGTTGGCTAAGCCGCTTTATTATTGTCGGCTTCCTGCAAACAAGAAAAAATCTCAGAAAGCACCATGGTGGCGTAACTACCCGGTGGTAGAGTAAAACACACAATAAAATTATCATCCTGCTGATGACATATCATGTCACGAGGCACTAATCGACAGGCTCGCCGTTGCGCCTGCAATCTGGCAGAAACCAGTCCGTCACGAAATACAGGGAACTGATTGATCACATTCATCTCTAGCTCTGCCGCCTGTGCAGCAACCATTACATCACCTTCACCCCACAATATTGCGGTCGGGTGAATTTCATTAAGTGCCAGCCTTGCACAGATATCCACTTTCGC
>CAWBXM010000026.1:0-20634 GCA_963792545.1 uncultured Gammaproteobacteria bacterium
TCGAATGTCACGTTTTCAGCTTCAGCGACCAGCTTGCCGGAGATCCCGGCCTGCGCAGTAGCCATGGAAACTTTTCCGACCTGCTCACGTCGTTGATTACGCTCGTTACGCAATCTTTCCAGCGCACGCACCCTGCCTTCGTTACGGTCCGCCGAGCTTTTATACCCTGCCTGATCCAGACTTCTTCCTGCGCCAGCTTTTTGTCGAAATGCGCATTGGCGACTTCCTCAGCCTGAAGAGCCTCTGCTTTACGGCGCAGATAGGTATCATAATTTCCGGGGTAACTGGTCATGCAACCGCGATCAAGTTCTATGATGCGAGTGGCTAATCGGCGCATGAAGGAACGATCATGTGTAATAAACAGCAGCGCACCTTTATAATTCAGCAGCTGTTCTTCCAGCCATTGAATGGCAATCAGATCGAGGTGGTTAGTCGGCTCATCGAGCAACAGGATATCCGGCTTTATCACCAACGCCTTGGCCAGTAATACACGGCGTTTCATGCCGCCAGAAAGAGAACCGAAATCGGCATCACCATCGAGCTGCATCCGGCTTAATACTTCTTCCACCTGCTGGTTGAGCTGCCAGGCATTATGAGTGTCCACCTGGTCCTGCGCGCGTTCCAGCTCGGCAATAGTCTGGTCGTTATTATTTTCTGAAAAGTTATGCAAGGCATGATGGTAATCCTGTAATAACTTTGCATTTTTACCCAGACCGGCTGCAACCACATCGAAAATAAAGCCTTCCAGGTCGCCTCGCGGCTCCTGATCAAGTACTGCAATTTTTAAATTTTGTTTGAATTCAAGATCGCCGCTATCAGCTTTAACTTCACCGGAGATAACTTTTAACAGGGTTGATTTACCCGTGCCATTGCGGCCCAGCAAACAGAGTCGTTCGCCGGCCTCAATTGAAACACTGACACTTTCCAGAATGGCAGGACCGCCAAAACCAACATGAATATTTCGTAAACGTATTAAAGACATGCGGCGAATTTTACAGTATGTGGTATGCAATAAGAGAGAAAAGAATATAAAAAAACCGGTGCAGAGCACCGGTTAATAGACGAGAGAGTCTTGCTCATTAGAGAGTAGTGATGTTTTGGGCAAAACATCACTACTGTCCAATCATTCCTTTCGACCAATCACTATGCCAAACGAACAGTTTTATATATACAGGTTTCATGCCAGAAACGATAAAGCTCCTTAATCTCCATCATCCTTGCCCACTAAAATATACAACTGATTGTTTTTTATGGTTTTTTTAAAAATGGCAGCAAAAAAAATACGCGTTAAAGAAAGATCTCAAAACGATCACAACAAAACTCTGTAAAAAATTATAACGGTAATCAGAATTCTTTACACTCTCAGGTACATGCTATCAGGCATCATAATCCAGCACTGGTGACAGCCAGCGCTCCACGACTTTCAGATCATCGCCTTTGCGCTTTGCATAATCTTCCACCTGATCTTTCAGGATTTTTCCAGTACCAAAGTATTTTGCATCGGGATGTGAAAAGTAAAACCCTGAAACCGCAGCCGTTGGCAACATGGCATAACTTTCGGTAATGGTTATACCTGCATTTTTATCCGGTTCGATCAAAGACCATAAAGTCGCTTTCTCGGTATGATCTGGACAGGCAGGATAACCCGGCGCTGGACGAATCCCCTGATAATCTTCCTTGATCAGCTCATCATTAGAATAGTTTTCATCTGGCGCATAAGCCCAAAACTCTTTACGCACCCGTTTGTGCATACACTCGGCAAAGGCTTCAGCCAGACGGTCCGCCAGTGCTTTTAACAGGATACTGCTGTAATCATCATGATCCGCTTCAAAACGTTTTACATGTTCGTCTATACCAATACCGGTGGTGACTGCAAAGACACCGACATAATCAGGCCTGGTGGAATCAGGCTTGGCCGAATCTTTAGGCGCGACAAAGTCACTGATGCAGCTATTAGGCCGGTCAGACGGTTTAGCCATCTGCTGACGCAGATGATGGAGCACAGCTTTAACTTCTGTACGCTCATCATCAGTATATATTTCGATATCATCGCCCACCGAGTTCGCCGGGAAGAAACCGATAACCGCGCGTGCCTTCAACCATTTCTCATCGATGATCTGCTTTAGCATCTTCTGCGCATCGGCAAACAAATGGCTGGCTTGCTCACCAACAACGTCATCACTCAAAATTTTCGGGTACTTACCTGCAAGTTCCCAGGCATGGAAAAAAGGTGTCCAGTCGATGTAGTGGCTTAATTCTTCCAGCGAGTAATCATCAAACGTTTTCAAGCCAAGAAAGGTCGGTTTAGGCGGCGTGTAATTTTCCCAGTCACCCTTGTAAGCATTATTTCTTGCCTGCGTTATGCTGAAGGTTTTTCTGTTTGAACTGCGTTTATCTCGCTGTATGCGCATGTCATCATATTCAGCTTTAATATCTTTCACGTACTGCTCTTTACGCCCATCACTCAGCAGTTCACCGGCAACACCCACTGCACGAGATGCGTCAGGCACATACACTACAGCGTTTGTATATTTCGGATCGATTTTCACTGCAGTATGAATGCGTGACGTGGTCGCGCCACCGATCATCAATGGAATACTCATCTCCAGTCGTTGCATCTCAGATGCCATGTGCACCATTTCATCGAGTGATGGGGTGATCAATCCAGACAGGCCAATGATGTCTACATCGTGTTTTTTTGCTTCAGCCAAAATCTTTTCTGCCGGCACCATCACACCCAGGTCAATCACTTCGTAGTTATTACATTGCAGCACGACGCCGACAATATTTTTACCGATGTCGTGAACATCGCCTTTCACTGTCGCCATCAGGATCTTGCCGTTATTTTTCATCTCACCTTTTTTTTCGGCTTCGAGAAATGGCATTAGATAAGCTACAGCCTTTTTCATTACGCGTGCAGATTTGACCACCTGCGGTAAAAACATTTTACCTTCACCAAACAGGTCACCGACGATGTTCATGCCGTCCATCAGAGGACCCTCGATAACGTGCAGATTAAGCTCTACCTGTTGCCGTGCTTCTTCGGTATCCTCATCGATGAAATCAGTAATGCCTTTTACCAGCGAGTGCGCCAGTCTTTCATTGACCGGCAACTCTCGCCAGCTAAGATCCTTTTTAGATTCTGCAGTAGAACCATCACCAACATATTTCGGTGCCAGCTCTAACAATCGATCCGTCGCATCAGGATCTTTATTTTGAATAACGTCCTCAACTGCGATTCGTAACTCTTCAGGCAGATCATCGTAGACCGCGAGCTGAGAGGCATTCACGATTCCCATATCCATGCCGGCTTTGATTGCATGATATAAAAATACTGAATGGATAGCTTCGCGTACTGGATTGTTGCCACGGAATGAAAACGAAACGTTCGAAACACCGCCAGAAACCATTGCATGTGGCAACGTCTGTTTGATGGTGCGCGTCGCTTCGATAAAATCGACCGCGTAATTATTATGCTCTTCGATACCTGTCGCTACGGCAAATATGTTGGGGTCAAAGATAATATCTTCTGGCGGAAAACCGACTACTTCGGTAAGTGCTTTATATGAGCGGGTACAAATATCCACTTTACGTTCATAGGTATCTGCCTGCCCGTCTTCATCAAATGCCATGATGATGAAGACGGGCAGGCAGATACCTATGAACGTAAAGTGGATATTTGTACCCGCTCATATAAAGCACTTACCGAAGTCGGTTTTCCGCCAGAAGATATTATCTTTGACCCCAACATATTTGCCGTAGCGACAGGTATCAAGGCGTGATCGTTCTTATCGAAGCAACGCGCACCATCAAACAGACGTTGCCACATGCAATGGTTTCTGGCGGTGTTTCGAACATTTTCGTTTTCATTCCGTGGCAACAATCCAGTACGCGAAGCTATCCATTCAGTATTTTTATATCATGCAATCAAAGCCGGCCATGGATATGGGAATCGTGAATGCCTCTCAGCTCGCGGTCTACGATGATCTGCCTGAAGAGTTACGAATCGCAGTTGAGGACGTTATTCAAAATAAAGATCCTGTAATGCGACGGATCGATTGTTAGAGCTGGCACCGAAATATGTTGGTGATGGTTCTCTGCAGAATCTAAAAAGGATCTTAGCTGGCGAGAGTTGCCGGTCAATGAAAGACTGGCGCACTCGCTGGTAAAAGGCATTACTGATTTCATCGATGAGGATACCCGAAGAAGCACGGCAAACAGGTAGAGCTTAATCTGCACGTTATCGAGGGTCCTCTGATGGACAGGCATGAACATCATCAGTGACCTGTTGGTGAAGGTAAAATGTTTTTACCGCGGCAAATCTGCACGCGTAATGAAAAAGGCTGTAGCTTATCTAATGCCATTTCTCGAAGCCGAAAAAAAAGGTGAAAAATAACGGCAAGATCCTGATGGCGACATGAAAGGCGATGTTCACGACATCGGTAAAAATATTGTCAGCGTCGTGTCAATGTAATAACTACAAGTATTGACCTGGGTGTGATGGTGCCGGCGAAAAGATTTTGGCTGAAGCAAAAAAACACGATGTAGACATCATTGGCCTTGTCTGGATTGATCACCCCATCACTCGATGAAATGGTGCACATGGCATCTGAGATGCAACGATTGGAGATGAGTATTCCATTGATGATCGGTGGCGCGACCACGTCACGCATTCATACTGCAGTGAAAATCGATCCGAAATATACAAACGCTGTCGTGTATGTGCCTGACGCTATCTCGTGCAGTGGGTGTTGGTGAACTGTGAGTCGAGATGGGCGTAAAGAGCAGTACGTGAAAGATATTAAAGCTGAATATGATGACATGCGCGTGCACGCGAGATAAACGCAGTTCAAACAGAAAAACCTTCGGCCTAACGAGGCAAGAAATAATGCTTACAAGGGTGACTCGGGAAAATTACACGCGCCTAAACCGACCTTTCTTGGCTTGAAAACATTTGATGATTACTCGCTGGAAGAATTAAGCCACTACATCGACTGGACACCTTTTTTCCATGCCTGGGAACTTGCAGGTAAGTACCCGAAAATTTTGAGTGATGAGTTGTTGGTGAGCAAGCCAGCCAATTGTTTGCCGATGCGCAGAAGATGCTAAAGCGGATCATCGATGAGAAATGGTTGAAGGCACGCGCGGTTATCGGTTTCTTCCCGGCGAACTCGTGGGCGATGATATCGAAATATATACTGATGATGAGCGTACAGAAGTTAAAGCTGGTCTCCGTCGTCTTCCTCGCCGCGGAATCGGCTGAACCGTCTGACCGCCTAATAGCTGCATCAGTGACTTTGTCGCGCCTAAAGATTCGGCCAACCTGATTCCGCCAGGCCTGATTATGTCGGTGTCTTTGCAGTCACCACCGGTATTGGTATAGACGAACATGTAAAACGTTTTGAAGCGGATCATGATGATTACAGCAGTATCCTGTTAAAAGCACTGGCGGACCGTCTGGCTGAAGCCTTTGCCGAGTGTATGCACAAACGGGTGCGTAAAGAGTTTTGGGCTTATGCGCCAGATGAAAACTATTCTAATGATGAGCTGATCAAGGAAGATTATCAGGGGATTCGTCCAGCGCCGGGTTATCCTGCCTGTCCAGATCATACCGAGAAAGCGACTTTATGGTCTTTGATCGAACCGGATAAAAATGCAGGTATAACCATTACCGAAAGTTATGCCATGTTGCCAACGGCTGCGGTTTCAGGGTTTTACTTTTCACATCCCGATGCAAAATACTTTGGTACTGGAAAAATCCTGAAAGATCAGGTGGAAGATTATGCAAAGCGCAAAGGCGATGATCTGAAAGTCGTGGAGCGCTGGCTGTCGCCAGTGCTGGATTATGATGCCTGATAGCATGTACCTGAGAGTGTAAAGAATTCTGATTACCGTTATAATTTTTTACAGAGTTTTGTTGTGATCGTTTTGAGATCTTTCTTTAACGCGTATTTTTTTTGCTGCCATTTTTAAAAAAACCATAAAAAACAATCAGTTGTATATTTTAGTGGGCAAGGATGATGGAGATTAAGGAGCTTTATCGTTTCTGGCATGAAACCTGTATATATAAAACTGTTCGTTTGGCATAGTGATTGGTCGAAAGGAATGATTGGAGAGTAGTGATGTTTTGCCCAAAACATCACTACTCTCTAATGAGCAAGACTCTCTCGTCTATTAACCGGTGCTCTGCACCGGTTTTTTTATATTCTTTTCTCTCTTATTGCATACCACATACTGTAAAATTCGCCGCATGTCTTTAATACGTTTACGAAATATTCATGTTGGTTTTGGCGGTCCTGCCATTCTGGAAAGTGTCAGTGTTTCAATTGAGGCCGGCGAACGACTCTGTTTGCTGGGCCGCAATGGCACGGGTAAATCAACCCTGTTAAAAGTTATCTCCGGTGAAGTTAAAGCTGATAGCGGCGATCTTGAATTCAAACAAAATTTAAAAATTGCAGTACTTGATCAGGAGCCGCGAGGCGACCTGGAAGGCTTTATTTTCGATGTGGTTGCAGCCGGTCTGGGTAAAAATGCAAAGTTATTACAGGATTACCATCATGCCTTGCATAACTTTTCAGAAAATAATAACGACCAGACTATTGCCGAGCTGGAACGCGCGCAGGACCAGGTGGACACTCATAATGCCTGGCAGCTCAACCAGCAGGTGGAAGAAGTATTAAGCCGGATGCAGCTCGATGGTGATGCCGATTTCGGTTCTCTTTCTGGTGGCATGAAACGCCGTGTATTACTGGCCAAGGCGTTGGTGATAAAGCCGGATATCCTGTTGCTCGATGAGCCGACTAACCACCTCGATCTGATTGCCATTCAATGGCTGGAAGAACAGCTGCTGAATTATAAAGGTGCGCTGCTGTTTATTACACATGATCGTTCCTTTATGCGCCGATTAGCCACTCGCATCATAGAACTGGATCGTGGCTGCATGACCAGTTACCCTGGAAATTATGATACCTATCTGCGCCGCAAAGCAGAGGCTCTGCAGGCTGAGGAAGTCGCTAATGCGCATTTCGATAAAAAGCTGGCGCAGGAAGAAGTCTGGATCAGGCAGGGCATAAAAGCTCGGCGCACTCGTAACGAAGGCAGGGTGCGTGCGCTGGAAAGATTGCGTAACGAGCGTAATCAACGACGTGAGCAGGTCGGAAAAGTTTCCATGGCTACTGCGCAGGCCGGGATCTCCGGCAAGCTGGTCGCTGAAGCTGAAAACGTGACATTCGATTACGATGGTGCGCCGATTATAAAAGGGCTGAATACGACGATATTGCGTGGCGATAAAATCGGCATCATTGGTCCTAATGGTGCGGGAAAAACAACACTGCTGCGATTGCTGCTGGGTGAGTTGCAGCCGACTAGCGGAAAAATTCAAAACGGTACAAAACTGGAAGTGGCTTATTTTGATCAGTTTCGTGCCCAGCTTGACGATAAGGCCAGTGTTATCGATAACCTGTCACAGGGCCGTGAGTTTATTGAAATCAATGGCAACAGAAAACATGTCATCGGTTACCTGCAGGACTTTTTGTTTGCGCCGGAACGTGCCCGCTCACCGGTAAGCATGCTATCTGGTGGTGAGCGTAACCGTTTGCTGCTGGCAAAACTGTTTTCAAAACCATCCAATGTACTGGTGCTCGACGAGCCGACCAATGATCTGGATATAGAAACACTGGAATTGCTCGAAGAACTGGTGATGGAATACAGCGGCACCGTTCTAGTGGTTAGTCACGACAGAGAATTTGTAAATAATGTCGTAACCAGTACACTGGTATTTGAAGGGCAGGGACAGGTTAATGAATACGTAGGTGGATATGATGACTGGTTAAAGCAATCTGTAGCCAGGGGTAGTAGCGACAATCAAAGTAATAGCAGCGTAACAAAAGATGCGGTTGCGGATAAAGCGACAGAGGGATCTGGAAAAGTAAAAAAGGCCAAGAAATTAAGTTACAACGATCAGCGCGAACTGGATCTACTGCCAGCCCAGATCGAAACGCTTGAGCAGCAGGTTGAGAGTTTACAAAACCTTATGTCAGATGACAGTTTCTACAAGCAGGAAAAAGAAGATATCCAGAAAGTACAGCAGCAGTTATTAGAAGCGCAGACTGCCCTGACGCATTGTTACAACCGTTGGGAAGAGCTTGAACCATAGTGGCGTCATTACTGAAAGATCTTACTTTACTGTAGGAGCGGTTCTGTAAATCGCGATGACTGATGCAAACAATGCAGGTTTTGAATCGTTTGAGTCAGAGGCTGGAGAGTTGATTAAAAACTTCAGGTCGAGATAGAAATCTTATTTCTAGTGGGTGATATATAGCGTCTGTTATTAACCTGAGTGGTCGTTGGAAAAGCTTAAAAGAATTTTTTCCACAGATGAACGCAAATGAACGCAGATAAAAACTTTTTAAATTTTTAATACCGATAGGTCGGGTTAGAGTAATGTAGCTCGATGTTCTGCTGATTCAACCAGTAAAGCTTTATAGTTGTTTGTTTTTATCTGCGTTCATCTGTGGACAGTTGCTTTTTTAGTGGGTGTTTTGGGTTGTTAACGGTCACCCCGGCGTATATCTTTATCTTTTTACACCATGCAGTAACGTCCAGTCTTCTTCAAACACAGGTGCATCCATTTCAAAAAAATCACGGTAGCTATCAAGTACCGTTTCTGCCTGTTCTCTTAAAATACCTGACAATACGATATCGCCATTTGTTTTTGTATGCCTGGCCAGTGTTGGTGCCAGCTCGGCCAAAGGGCCGCTGAGGATGTTGGCAACCACGACATCGTATCGTGTTTCAGCAAATTTTTTATTGTAGTTATCGGGTAAGTAGCATTCGATTTTTTTGCTCACTTTGTTTACTTCGGCGTTATCTATAGTGGCGATAAGTGCTTGCGGGTCAATGTCCACACCATCGCTGTGAGCCACGCCTAACATGCAGGCAGCGATGGCCAGGATGCCGGAGCCGCAGCCAAAATCCAGTAGTGTCTTTTGATCTTTAATGTTTTTATCTAACCAGCTCAGGCATAGTGAAGTAGTTGGATGAGTGCCCGTGCCAAAGGCCAGGCCGGGATCAAGGCGAAGGTTGATAGCATTGGGTTCGGGTGGCTCAATATGCAGTGGGCAAACCCATAAGCGCTCACCAAACTGCATGGGGTGGAAATGTTTCATCCAGGCGCGAGTCCAGTTTTGCTCCTGTAGTATTTTTGTGCCACAGTGGTAATCAATATTACCCAGGCAATGTTTGATTTCATCAAGCAAAATCTGTGTGCGATCGTCATCATCAAACAGGCCGGTGACAATGACCTCGTTCCATACTGGGGTCTCGTCCACGCCGGGTTCAAGGATAGGCTGATCGCCAGCGTCAGTAAGCGTTACTGTTTGTGCACCGGCAGACAGCAGACAATCTTCAGCTGTTTCTGCGTGCTTTTTGGTGGTGTTTATCGCAATTTGTAACCAGCTCATGATAGTCCTTAATTATGGTAATTGAAGGTTAATCGGTGTAGCCTAACTGAATCTTAAGATATGTTGTAATTAATTCCTGTTAGAACCAGTAGTCGCGTTTTGAAATCGGTTTTTAAAGGGAAAGTGGAGACATTATATGGATACACAGGCCTATCAAAATGCAAAGGATGCGCTGAAGGCGAAGGATTATAAAGCGGCCGAGCGTGCTTTTAAAAAAACACTTGATTCTATCGATGAAAGTTATGATCGCTATAATAATGTACTTTCATTTTATGGCCTGACGCAGGTGCTTACATCAGATGAAAATGGCTTGCTGCTATGCCGTGATGCGGCTAGCAATGAGATTGTTGAAGGCGATGTTTTTTTGAATCTGGCCTGCGCCGAATGGCACTGTAATAACCGGGAACGTGCGATTGATGCAATCCGTCATGGTGTGAGAATAGACGCGGACAATAAACAGCTGAATAGAGCCTGTGCCATGCTGGACTGCCGAAAGAAGTGCTGCTTTTCTTTTTTACCGAGAAGCCATAAGCTTAATCGCATGATCGGTCGGCTGTTTCGTCGCCCGAATCCGGTAACCACGGTTCATAGTCTGCTCTATTAGATATCTTGTCCTTCGGTGTAATTGTTTCAATCTTAATGCCTGCTTACGACCCACAACCGACGACCTTATTTTTTAGTGATAATTAATTCTAAATTGAGTGGATAAAATCTAATAGAAACCGCGCTTTGACAGCTCTTTGTGTCCTACCACCGCTGCATTTGTACGTCCTTGCACATCAAAAAGCGCTCCTACAAGTGACTATATATTTGTAGGAGCGGAAAAAATTGTTTGGAACAATTTTTCACGTAAGCCCAAAAGGGGTGAAGCATAGGGATATGCTGCATAATTTATTCCGCGAGTAACAGTTAAAGTATGAATACTGGCCCGAGATGAAACGATCAATCTCAGTTGACTGAATTTAGCCGATAGCAGTCTTCTCTTAATATATACATGATGTCATTAGTAATAGTGTAAAATTCGCCCCGGAGTTGGCCAGGCAATCGCGCTGGATAATATTCGTATTATTCGGGGAGGAAAGTCCGGGCTCCGCAGGATAGAGTGCCAGGTAACACCTGGGGGGCGAGAGCCTACGGAAAGTGCAGCAGAAAATAAACCGCCTGACGCTGACTCGTTCAGCGCCAGGTAAGGGTGAAATGGTGCGGTAAGAGCGCACCGCGCAACTGGTAACAGTTCGTGGCATGGTAAACCCCACTCGGAGCAAGACCAAATAGGAACATAATGCGTGGTCCGCGCTGTTCGGGTAGGTCGCTTGAGGCGCATGGTGACATGTTGCCCAGATGAATGATTGTCCACGACAGAACCCGGCTTATCGGCCAACTCCTTTTTTAGTTTGTAACCGTCATTCGGCGGTTATTATTTGTTCATTCCTGTTGTTTTTGGTTAAAAGCAAGCCATTTTCTAGTAACGCTCTGTAAAAACAGCTTCCGGATTTCCTGAGTAACGTCTCAAACTTAAAGTAAGTTGTAAGCTTTGATTATCAAGGTGATGATTTAAAGAACATATTCCATATAAGGTTGTCCTGCTTTTCCGAAGTGCCAGCTAAGTTGCTGTCAAATATAGTTTTTTTTATGTTTGAAGATGCAAAAAGGCTTGACATTAGGGGCTTAGAATACCTATAGTGTCATTATGTGGGGAAAAGTGGGGAATTGTGGTTTTATTCACCTTCTTTGTTCCCGGGTCGAGTTAACTGGTAGCGATAATAGTAATAAAAAATGCAATTTCGAGGAATCAACAATATCTCCATAGACGCCAAAGGCAGAATGGCAATGCCTGCGCGTTATCGCGAGCGCCTGCTGGAAAGCTGTGGTGGCCGCCTGGTGGTTACCGTTGATCGTGATCGTTGCTTGCTGGTTTACCCCCTTCCTGAATGGGAAATAATCGAAAATAAATTAATTGCGTTGCCTAGCTTAAACAAACAGGCGCGTCTATTGCAACGTTTAATTATCGGTCATGCTACTGAGTTAGAGATGGATGGACAGGGTCGTGTTTTGTTGCCGACCATGCTGCGTGATTATGCATCTCTGGATAAAAAAGCTGTTTTAATCGGCCAGGGTAAAAAATTAGAAATATGGGACGAAGATACCTGGAGTGAAAGCCAGGAGGAATGGCTGGCTGCTGTTCAGTCAGATGATGGTGAGCTTCCAGCAGCGCTGGAAGAATTGTCGCTCTAGCTACGAAGTAAATGAGCGACTTCAATCATCAGCCGGTGCTTTTGAGTGAAGCACTAGAAGCACTGAATATTCGTCCGTCAGGGATTTATATTGATGCAACGTTTGGTAGAGGCGGCCATAGTCGTGCCATTTTGCAGCAATTAAACGAAACGGGTCGGTTGATCGCTTTTGATCAGGATCCCGAGGCTATCGCTTATGCAAAACAGGCATTTGCTGATGAGCCCCGTTTTAGTATCGAACACTGTAACTTCAATCAGGTAGCAAGCGTGGTTGAGCAATTAAATCTAACAGGAAAGATCGATGGTGTGTTGATGGACCTCGGGGTCTCATCGCCGCAGCTGGATGACGCAGAGCGCGGCTTCAGTTTTTTACGGTCAGGGCCGTTGGATATGCGTATGGATACCGAGCAGGGGGTAACTGCTGCGCAATGGTTAGCCAGGGTGAAACCGGTTGACCTGATAAATGTTCTCAAAAGATTCGGCGAAGAAAAATTTGCCAAACGAATTGCAACAGCTATCGTGGAAACACGTGAGCAGCGTGAGATAACCGAAACCGGTGATCTGGCTGAAATCATATCCAATGCAATTCCAGTAAAAGAAAAGCATAAGCATCCGGCAACGCGCAGTTTTCAGGCGATTCGTATTTATGTGAATCAGGAGTTGCATGCGCTTGAGCAGGGTTTGAAAGGTGCTGCTGCAGTATTGGCAAAAGATGGTCGTCTTGCAGTGATTAGTTTTCATTCACTGGAAGATCGCATCGTAAAAAGATTTATGAGGGATATATCCAGTCGGCCGAAACTGCCGGCTGGTTTGCCCGTTATGGAAGTAGATATAGAGGTCCCGTTTCGGCTGATTGCAAAACCCGTGGTGGCGGGTGCGCAGGAGTTGAAATCCAATCCACGAGCCAGGAGTGCACGCCTGCGTGTACTGGAGAGACGAAAATGAATGAACGGCAACGTATGTTAATTGTGGTTACGCTTTTGTTTAGTCTGATGCTGGGGTCTGCTATTTTGCTGGTATATAGCAAACACCAGAGTCGTAAGCTTTTTGTTGAGGTGCAACAAATGCGACATCAGGTCGATGCGTTGAATACTGAATGGAGCCAGTTGCAGTTGGAGCAGAGTGCATGGTCGGGTCATGGACGCATCGAGCGTATTGCACGAAAGCAGTTATCAATGATAACACCGGATTCCGGTGATGTGGTATTTGTAAAATAGTGAAAAATTATAGTCATAGCAGGCAGCAAGCAAAACCGTTAACTCCATGGCGACGTTTGTCGGTGGTAACGGTATTTATGTTGCTGGCGACAACGCTGTTGGCAAAAACAATGGATATGCAGATACTGCGTAGTGAATTTTTTGAGCAGCAAGGTGATGCACGACAACTTCGTACGGTTTCAATCTCGGCACATCGTGGTGACATCGTCGACCGGAATGATGAGCCATTCGCGGTCAGTGCGCCAGTAAATAGCATCTGGATTAATCCCACGGTCGCTATCAATCATCTTGATGAGCTGGCGCCAGTGGCTAAATTGTTATCGCTTGATTTGATTAGTTTAAAACAAAAAATCAAGAGCAATGCCTCGCGTGAATTTTTATATTTAACACGCCATGCATCGCCAGAATTAGCAGATGAAGCAATGCAGTTAAATATGCCGGGTGTGGCTTTGCTAAATGAGTATCATCGATATTATCCTGGCGGCGAAGTGGCGGCGCATGTTATTGGTTTTTCCAATATCGATAATAATGGGCAGGAAGGAATAGAGCTGGCTTTCAACGACTGGTTAAAAGGTATTCCTGGTAAAAAGCGCGTGATCCGTGATCGTCTAGGACGTGCGTTTGATGACGTGGAGCGCATTCGTTCGGCACAGCCCGGGAAGTTATTAAAATTAAGTCTCGATAAACGGCTGCAATATTTAACTTATCGCACACTGAAAGCAGCAGTATTAAAACATAATGCCGTTGCCGGCTCGGCTGTGGTGCTGGATGTTAAAACTGGCGAAGTATTGGCTATGGTCAATCAGCCTTCGTTTAATGTTAATGACAGAAAGCAGCTAAAACCTCAGGCGACAAGAAATCGTGCAGTGACAGATGTTTTTGAGCCAGGTTCTACGATGAAGCCGTTCACGATCGCAGCAGCACTGGAGAGTGGTCGTTGGAAACCATTCTATAAAGTGGAAACAGCACCCGGTTACATGCGTGTCAGCGGTAGCATGATTCGTGATCATAAAAATTATGGTGATCTGGATATGGGTGGCGTGCTGGAAAAGTCCAGCAACGTTGGTATCAGTAAAATTGCCCTGGCGATGGATGCAGAACAGCAATGGTCAATGTATAAAAAGCTTGGTCTAGGTGTCAGTACTGGTAGTGGTTTTCCGGGTGAGGCGAGTGGTCAGTTGCCGCTGGATGCCTTAAACAATGATTTTGTGCGTGCCACGATGGCATTCGGTTATGGGGTTTCAGTGACACCGCTGCAACTGGCGCATGCTTATTCTGCGATTGCCGCTGATGGCATATTAAGACCGGTAAGTTTTTTGATTGATGAAGATAAAAAGGATGAAACGGTCGCAGAGCAACGTGTGATGTCAGTAGAGACAGCGCGAGCAACACGTAAGATGATGCAACGTGTGGTTTCCGATAAAGGTACGGCGAAACGTGCAACGGTGGCTAATTATAGTGTTGCGGGCAAGACGGGTACAGTACATAAATTTACTGCCGGGGGTTATGCAGAAGATAGATACCTTTCAGTCTTTGCCGGCATGGTGCCAGCGGATGCGCCAGAGTTAGTCATGGTGGTAATGATCGATGAGCCAAGAAATGGTGAGTACTTTGGCGGCCTGGTTGCAGCGCCAGTATTTAGTCAGGTGATGTCAGGCGCGATGCGCTTACTGGATATCGCACCTGACAGGATTTCAAAAAAACAGTTAATGAACGCAAGTATTACTAGTCAGAAGGGGAAGGTTTAAAATGCAAGATGAAGTTGCATTAGATTTCTTGCTCGAAGGTTTCATCGAAGATGCCCTGATTGAGCAGTGTCGCAATATTACTGTAAATGCGTTAGTGCAGGATAATAGAAAAGCACGTAGTGGTAACCTGTTTATCGCGCACCAGGGTTATCACACACACGGTTTGTTGTATGCGCAGGACGCTGTGGCAAAAGGTGTTAGTGTTGTTCTGTGGGATGGAGATCTGGGTGATGGCGACGATAAACGTAATGAAATCCTCGATTCAATATCTGACAAAGTTTTATGTCTGTACTGCGAGGGCCTGAAATACAAGGTCGGAGCTATCGCTTCGCGTTATTATGGGCAGCCGTCCTTATCGTTAAATACCATCGGTGTTACCGGCACTGATGGGAAAACATCTATCGCACATTTTCTGGCGCAGTGTCTTGATGCTTACGATGTGCATTGTGGTATCTTGGGTACTCTGGGTAACGGTTTTATTAACGATCTTCATCCCACCGGTTTGACCACGGTTGATGCTTTACTGGTGCAAAAAACACTTTTTGATCTTCAACAGGCAGGCGCTAAACATGTGGTTATGGAAGTGTCATCGCATGGCCTGGATCAGGGGCGGGTTAATGGTGTTGCGTTTACCACAGCGGTATTCAGCAATATGGCGACGGATCACCTGGATTATCACGGCACACAGGATAATTATGCTGCTGCCAAAAGACGGCTGTTTTACACACCGGGTCTGGCCGCGGCAGTTATCAACCTTGATGATGAGTTCGGTCGTACACTTGCAAAAGAAGTGCGTGACCATGTCTGTGTCTGGGGTTACAGTTTAGAAAAGAATATTTCACAGTATAAAGACCTCGCAGATTATTTTGTTAACGCGGAGCAGATTAAACCGTTTGAGCACGGTTACCATCTTACTGTGCGAACACCAAAGGGCGAGGCCTGTTTCGACATCCCATTGCTGGGACGGTTTAATGTCTCTAATGCACTGGCTGTATTGTCCACCTTGCTGGTCAGCAGAATTTCTTTGGAACATGCAGTAAACAGTCTTTCAACGGTACACCCTGTTGATGGACGTGTAGAAATAATTGCAGAACAAAATAAGCCAGTAGTCGTGGTTGACTATGCGCATACTGAACAAGGATTGTCTGCCGTTTGTAGCTCGGTGCGCGAACACTTCGATGGTGAGCTGTGGTGTGTTTTTGGTTGTGGCGGTGATCGTGATCGCAGCAAACGTGCGCTGATGGCAAAAGTCGCAGAAAAATTTGCTGATAGAATTATCGTGACCACAGATAACCCTCGTCATGAAGATCCGCAAGCCATCATCGATGAGGTGATGGCCGGTTTTACATCAACGGATAAGGTCGAAGCGATACTGGACCGCCGTCAGTCAATCGATATCGCAATAAGTAATGCGCAGCCAGGTGATGTCGTTCTACTGGCAGGCAAAGGCCATGAGACTAGCCAGATCGTCGGTGATGTGCATATTGCTTTTGATGATCGTCGAGTCGCTCGTGAGTTCCTGTCGTTAAGGGAAGATGGGGTACTTAAGTGATGATGATGTCTCAAGTAGCTCAGGCGCTGGGTGCAACATTGCATGGCGACGATGTCATGATGTATGGCGTGTCTAAAGATACTCGAGATATAAAAAATGGTGATATGTACGTAGCGCTTAAAGGCGAACGTTTCGATGGTCATCAATTCATTACCGATGCGACTGCGGCAGGTGCCGTTGCTGCGCTGGTGAGTGATCTGCTGGTAGATGAAAATGCTGTGCTACCGCAAGTGCAGGTTGCAGATACGCGGCTAGCGTTGGGTCAATTGGCTGCTTATTGGCGCCAGGTTTGGGGTCAGCAAAAAAACAACAGTAAGTTGATTGGCATTACCGGTAGTAACGGTAAAACCTCTGTAAAAGAAATGTGCAGCAAAATTCTTTCTGATCATGCGGGTGTTGCGGCAGTACTGGCAACTCGTGGTAATTTGAATAATGATATCGGTCTACCGATAACATTGCTTGAGTTGCAGCAGCAACATCAGTTTGCAGTCATCGAGATGGGTGCAAATCATGTCGGTGAAATCGATTATTTAACTCATATCGCCAGACCGGATATAGCCCTGGTGAATAATGTTGGACCGGCCCATCTCGAAGGTTTTGGTTCGCTGGAAAATATTGCAAAAACCAAAGCCGAAATCTACAACGGCCTATCTGAAAACGGTGTCGCAATTATTAATCTTGACGATGAGTTTTCTACCTACTGGAAAGATTATTGTGCAACGATAAACTCTATTGGAAAGATCGTCACATTCTCGATGCGCGATGAAAGTGCTGATGTGTATGCAGACCCTGTTGACGATAATAACTATCAATTTATTACGGAAAGTAATAAAGCGGATGTAAAGCTGAAAGTTCCCGGAAAGCATAATGTGATGAATGCCCTGGCAGCGACAGCGGCAACATATTCGGCTGGTGTCGCCCTGTCATCTATCGCGGCATCACTTTCTGCTTTTGAAAATATTAAAGGGCGTTTGACAACAACAACTTCAGCGCAAGGTTATCAGGTGATCGATGATACCTATAATGCTAACCCGTTATCGGTCAGTGCGGCTATCGACGTGCTCGCGGCTATACCCGGTAAAAAAACTGTTCTAGTGCTAGGCGATATGGCTGAGCTGGGTGACGACGCAGAAAAATTACACAGAAAAATTGGCAGCAAAGCTAAACAGGCAGGTATTAAAAATTTATACGCCACTGGTAAATTCAGTGCCAATACAGTGCGTGCGTTCGGTGAGAACGGATTTTATTTTGAAGATAAAAACCAGTTGATAAATGTTTTGCAGAAAAACTTAACTGGAAATGAAGTTGTTTTAGTAAAAGGTTCGCGCAGTGCGGCTATGGAAGAAGTAGTTGAACGGATATTGACCCAGCAAAATAATAATAAGAGGGTGAACTAATGTTTTTGACATTAGCTGAATATCTACAGCAGTATGAAAGCGGTTTTTCCGTTTTTCAGTATATTACTTTACGCGCCATTTTTGGCACCATTACCGCACTGGTTTTATCTCTTGTGATAGGGCCCGCCATGATACGTAAGTTGTCTAGTTATAAGATAGGGCAGCAGATACGTGATGATGGCCCACAATCACATCTTTCCAAAGCCGGCACACCAACAATGGGTGGTGCTTTGATTCTTGTTGCTATCGCAATTAGCACTTTATTATGGGGCGACCTGTCGAGTGAAAAAGTCTGGGTCGTTCTAGGTGTGACGATGTCATTCGGTTTGATCGGTGGCGTGGATGATTATAAAAAACTGGTTTACGGAAACTCAAAAGGCCTGTCAGCTAAAGCCAAGTATTTCTGGCAGACAGTCTTCGGTTTTTCTGCAGCATACTTTATGTTTGTCAGCGCTAAAACGCCGGTAGAGACCACCTTGATCGTGCCATTTGTTAAAGATTTTTTGTTGCCGATGGGTACTGGTTTTATTGCATTGGCGTATCTGGTGATAGTGGGGAGTAGTAATGCGGTAAATCTTACCGATGGTCTGGATGGTCTGGCTATCATGCCAACAGTAATGGTGGCTGGTGCGCTCGGTGTTTTTGCTTACCTCACTGGTCACGCGACATTCGCTAACTATCTGGGAATTCCTTATGTTGCTGGTGTTGGTGAGCTGACTATATTCTGTGGTGCGCTGGTTGGTGCTGGCCTGGGATTCTTATGGTTTAACACCTATCCTGCGATGGTTTTTATGGGTGATGTGGGAGCGTTGGCACTGGGTGCTGCACTGGGAGTTGTTGCCGTTTATGTCAGGCAGGAGCTGGTGCTGGTGATCATGGGCGGTGTTTTTGTGATGGAAACCGTCTCTGTTATTTTACAGGTGGCGTCGTACAAATTAACAGGTAAACGAATTTTTCGCATGGCACCAATTCACCATCATTTCGAATTAAAAGGCTGGCCTGAGCCACGTGTAATTGTACGTTTTTGGATAATCACAGTGGTATTGGTTTTGATCGGACTGGCTTCGTTGAAAGTTAGATAGATATAGCTAATAGAAATCAGCAATAGAAATTTTTAATACAAGTATTTTATAGATACAGGATGAGCGCATTAAATATCATGACCACTAAACCTGAACAGGCTGTCTATACACTGGTCGTCGGACTGGGTAAAACCGGTTTGTCTGCGGTGCGTTATCTGCGTGCGATAGGTGAGCCGGTTATCGTTGCCGATAGCCGTGATCTGCCGCCAGGTCTTGATGTTTTAAAGAGCGAATATAGCGATGTTGAGTTATATACTGGCGAGTTTGATGTTTCTTTGTTTACTGGGGCGCATCGCATTGTAGTTAGCCCCGGAGTGGCTATGGCTGAACCTGCGCTGATCGCAGCGAGAAAAAACAATATTGAGATTATCGGTGATATCGATCTTTTTTCTCATGAAGTAAATGCGCCGGTTATCGGTATTACCGGTTCGAATGGAAAATCTACTGTTACAACCTTATTGGCATTAATGGTAAAGCGTGCGGGTTTAAAACCTGTGGCCAGTGGAAATATTGGAATGCCGGTTCTTGATTCTCTGGATTCAGACGTAGATTTATATGTACTTGAATTGTCCAGCTTTCAGTTGGAGACGTTGCAGCATTTGCCGATGAAAGCGGCAGTGGTATTAAATATTAGCGCGGATCATCTGGACCGTTATGAGAGTATGGCAAGTTATGCCATGAGTAAGCAGGCGATCTACCAAAATGCTGAAGTCTTGGTTGTAAATAAAGATGATGATATCGCCAGCCAGGTTAACGGTCTGTCAGGTAAGCAGATCCGATTTACTTTAGCTGTGCCTGAAGAAGGTGAGTTTGGTCTTTGTGAAGATGAGAGTGCGATAAGCAGTTTATGTTTCGGCCAGCAGAAGTTGATGATGGTTGATGACCTACAGCTAAAGGGGAAACACAACATACAAAATGTGCTGGCGGCACTTGCGCTGGGTTATGCGTCGGGTCTTCCTTTTGATGCCATGATAACGGCATTGAAAGAATTTAAAGGACTGCCGCATCGGACACAACTGGTTGCACAGATCGATGGCGTTAACTGGATCAATGACTCTAAAGCAACCAACGTAGGTGCAGCTATCGCAGCAATGCTTGGCCTGTCGGGTAAACACGTGTTGATTGCAGGTGGTGTGGGCAAGGGTGCCGATTTTTCAGATTTAACAGGGGTTGTTGAGCAGCATTGCCGTGCTGTTATTTTGATAGGTGAGGATGCAGACAAAATTCAATCGGTTATGCCGAAAAATGTAATAGTTAAGCATGTGGCTGATATGCAGTCTGCAGTGCTCTCAGCAAAAGAACTGGCGTTACCAGGTGATAATGTTCTACTGGCGCCAGCATGTGCCAGTTTTGATATGTTTGATAATTTCGAACATCGTGGAGATGTTTTCATACAGTCTGTGCAGGCACTGCAATCATGAGCCAGTCTATAAACATGGCTGCTGATACCTTTGGCCGCCTTGCGTCATTGAAAGCCTCCCGCAGTCAACTGCGTCAATGGTTCAACTTAAGTCTTGATGATTTTGATCCTGTTTTATTGATCGTGTTTATTGCATTGTTGACCATCGGCGTCATTATGGTGGCGTCATCTTCCATCAGTGTCGCAGATAGAAATTTTTCAAATCCATTTTATTATTTATACCGCCAGCTGGTATTTGTTGTCATTGGTTTGCTTGCTGCATTAAGTGTTTTTAAAATTCGCCTGGTGCAGTGGGAAAAGTCTGGAGTGGCTTTGCTGATATTTTCCTTGTTCTTACTTATGCTGGTATTGGTTCCGGGTATCGGAAAATCCGTCAATGGTAGTACGCGTTGGTTACCTTTAGGTGTATTTAATCTGCAGGTATCGGAGCTGGTGAAACTGTTTCTTGTGGTCTATGTGGCCGGGTATCTAGTACGTCATGGCAATGCAGTGCGTAGTTCATTAGTCGGATTTTTAAAGCCGA
>CAWBXM010000027.1:0-14446 GCA_963792545.1 uncultured Gammaproteobacteria bacterium
AAAAAATAGTATTGAGTTAAAGAGACTGGAATTACAGGACCGGGCAACGAGAGAAAATTATCTGAATACACCTCGTTATTTTGATGAGTTAGAAGATATTAATAGAAATGATATGAGCCTGAGAGAAGAGCTAGGTGATCAAGGTTATGATGAGTACTTATTTAATAGTAAACAGAATAACCGTATTCTCATATCGTCTGTAATGCTTGGTTCAACCGCAGAACAGGCAGGCATACAAAAAAAAGATATCGTCTTAAGTTACGACAATAAAAAAATGTATACCTGGCAGGAACTCAAAGATGCCACAACTGAGGGACAATTAGGCGAATATGTCTCCATCAGTATTTATAGAAACGGTGATATCTTTAGTTTCTCAGTGCCCAGGGGGCCATTAGGTGTGCAACTAGGTGCGGCGCGATTACAACCGTAGCTGTATTACATTAATTCTGAGGAACTTCTATCATGATTACTTATCTATACTGGATTGGTGTTATTGCTCTGGCTTTCGGCCTGTTTTATTTTATCGGTTACAAAGTCGACGAATTGAAAATCGCTGCCATTGCCTCTTTTGCCGTGTTAGCGATAGGATTTGTTGCTTACACTTTTCATTTTCAGCAGATTTTTGTCAAACGTTACGGTGGCATCATGACAGTCAAAGTACCAGCGGGTGAACTTCATCTCGCAGCGACATGGAAAGACGATAATCTATGGATAGAAAACTATAACCCACAAACTAATGCCTGCCATTTCAGAGAATATTCACGTGGCAATCTGTTACAGGGCGAAGTAATAATTAAAAATTGTAATCCACTTTTACGACAATCTGATAATTCAAAAATGAGCCGTCCCTGAGTTGTTTCATGACGAAATTCTTGACCGTTTCTTTTTAACTAATTCTCATTAACTAAACAGCTATCTAAACAAAATGACTCACAACTTTATTAATATTTTTAAACATAAAAAATTTATTTTTATCCTAACTGCTTACCAGCTAATTTCATCCCCCATAAACCTGTACGCGGGATCAAATGAAAACACAGCTGTTAACCGGGCTAATACCTATACAGAGTCCACTACACAAAGATTTAATCATACTGACTTCTCACACTGGCTAGACGCTGCCTACATCGCCGAGGCCACCTATAAATCAAAAGATGAAATTGAGGCGGTATTAAAAAGTCAGGGATATAAGCTGCAGCAATTCAAACAACTTGACGGTTACTCAGTGGGTTATATCATTGCTGTAAATGATGATAAAAAACAATATATTATCGCAGTGCGAGGCACCTCTAATGTTGACAACGTTATTGTTGACGCTGCGTTTGTGCTTGTGCCCGATAAACTTACAGGCATTGACATCCATCAGGGTTTTTTACTATCAGCAAGAGATATCTACCAACAGCTTCTGCCAGAGCTCAAACCCGGGTATAAGATCACAACCATTGGCCATAGCCTGGGCGGTGCGGATGCTCTAATACTCGCTATGATGCTCGATGCAAAGGGTTATACCATCGATGAAGTCATCACATTTGGTCAGCCTAAGGTGACGAATATTGGTGGCAGTAATAAATACCAGCATTTGAATATCAAACGACTAGTTAATCCCAAAGATGTCGTCCCGTTAGTCCCACCAGCGGACCCAATGGATATGATGAATCTAAGTATATTCTGGCATCAGGGCACTGAGATTATCCTGTATGGTAATAATCGGTACGCCGTTCTCAGCGGGACAAAAAGTATGATGCGCGCTACTGATTTTTTAAATGATGTGCCGAGTGAACAGCACTTAAACAATCACTATATGACCACCTACATCAGCCACATCAAACCCAAACTGAACGGGGCCAAAGAAATTGAGTATAAAAGCGATTTCAGCTTCTCAAATTGGTTTAGGTCGCCTTCAACATCGAAGAAACCTTAGCTTTAAATTATAATAAGGCGATAATTTTAAGCAGTAATTTAAAATTAGTGCTGGAACTTGAACAGATACAGTATTATCATTAGTCAGGCTACACAGTTACATCGATCCTTAAAAAGACTAATGTAATCATTACCTTATTTGGAGAATGAAGAATAATGCAAGTTAAAAACTTATCTACTACTCTAGTCGCTATCGCCATGGGCACATGTGTTTTTTCTGCACAGGCAAATGACAATAACTGGACACCTAACCAACCAGCAGATGGTTATCGTCAAGCTCCAGGCGGGCCAGGTTTTAACATGTCTCCTGGCTATAATCCTGCACCACCTCAATATAACTATAATCGTCCAACGCAGCAAGGTTATCGGCAGTCTCAGCCTGCATATAACTATCCGGCACCGAATAACCAGAGGCGAAATTATACTGGTCAAAATTACCCAGGGCCTAATAATCAACCTGCGCCAAATGTTAATCGGCCATCAAACCAGCCATCAAATCAAAATATGGCGTCGCCGGTGCAAAATAACAACAGAGGCTACCCACCACCACCACCAGGGCCATATAATAGTGCTGTTCTGAACCGTGATAATGGCGCATCAGCATACAACACCCCTGGCTATAATCCTTATCGTAAAAATCGTTCGAATAGTGGATGGAACAACAATAAATTCTGGGGACGTAGTGGACCACGTACATGGATGAACCCAAACAAAAACAACATGGAGAGCGGCTGGGATGACATGATCAATGCGCCAAGCCGTATGGGTGAAATGCCAGGCGGCTGGAGTGCACCCGAAGTTTCAGTGCCTAACCCAGTCGATATTGGCGATCAAGTGCAGGATAACGTTCAAGATCTGCCTGACCAGGTGCGTGATATGGATGTTGGCGATAACTAGATCCAACCTATTTTTATCTGTTACAAAGCCCTGCTCTGCAGGGTTTTTTTTGAGAAAAGATAAGCCTCAGAGGCATTTAAACGAAAAATAACTGGAAAGAAAGCGCCAAAGGATTCTTTATAAATATACAAATATAAGTTAATCAGAAAGTTACCCGATTTATTGCATGATTATTCTGACTAAATATATTATATTTTTGTCTTAACGTATCGCAGCAATACATAATACATTAGTCTACTCTTATGTTTCAGGATCGACACTTTCTGAGTTTGTTCGCTCCAGATGGAAAAGCGTTTTACTGCGCACTTAGGGTTACTAGAGGATGTATGAATTGTATTAGCTAAATTGAATAAAAAAATATTTCGCATTATATGTTTAAAAAACTCTTTAAAATAAATATTGGCTCACAAGGCAACTCGCTAGTACAACAGGTACAGCCTCTGTTCGAAGCCACACGCCCTGGTAGCCTTGCCAATATTTTTGCTGTGTGGATCGTTTACGCGCTAGTTGTTGATACACCCCATAATACAGAAGCATTGCTCCTGAGTGTTTCAGTTACCTTTCTGTCAGTTATTCGGATCTTGATTTCAGATGAATATCTGCGAGCACATAATCATGAAAAGTTAGCATTATTCCTTGGTGGACATCTATTATTCACCTTTATCATCGGCGTGGCCTGGGGCTGGTTTTCGCTGATGATGATTCCTCATGAAGAGGAAGCAATACGTAACATGGTTTTCCTGATTAATTTTGGAATGATTGCTGGTAGCATCGCAACACTCTCAGTCTGGTTGCCCGCCTACATTGCTTATGCAATACCACAGGCGGTATGTATTTTTACTGTATTTGCTCTTCAAGGTACCTATATCAGTTCATACATGGCAGCTGCTTTTTTCATTTTTATCACGATAATGCTTTCGACTAGTCTGAAGGTGAATCGCAGCCATAAAAAAGAATTATTACTTAATCTGCAAAATAAAGATCTAATCGAAGACCTTAATAATGAGGTGCAGCATCGAACTCGTACACAGGTTTTGCTGGAGGAAAGCAAGCGTGACCTGGAAGATAAAGTAAAAGACAGGACAAAAGCACTGCAAGTCATTAACCAGAACCTGGTAAAAGAAATCGCAGATAAAGAAAAAGCTGAGAAAAGTCTTGAATATATCGCTTACCATGATGAACTCACCGATCTGCCCAACAGAAATCTACTGATCGACCGCATTAATGACTCGATAAAAACCGCACAGAGAAATCGACAGAAACTGGGAATTTTGTTTCTGGATATCGACCGATTCAAGGCAATCAATGACAGCCTTGGCCATGGCATTGGTGACAAGTTAATCCAGGAAATCGCTAATCGTATGTTACAAACGCTACGCAGTGAGGATACAATTTCACGTCATGGTGGCGATGAGTTTGTCGTAGTTTTAAAACATATGGAAAACAGCGATGAAGCCGTTTTTGTTGCTCAGAAACTTATTGAGCACATGACAAATATCTTCGAGATTGACTCACATAAAATACACATCGGCGCCAGCATTGGCATCAGCATCTATCCGAACGATGGTGATTCTGCCGTAGAGCTGGTTAGAAATGCCGATACAGCAATGTTTACTGCAAAGAAAAATGGCGGTAATCGTTTACAGTTTTACGATGAAAGTATGTCTAACAAGTTACGTGAGAGACTGTTACTTGAGAATGAGTTACATACTGCACTCGAGAGGAATGAATTTTATCTGGTTTATCAGCCACAGATTAATTGTATAACGGGTGAGACAACCGGTTTCGAAGCACTGCTCCGCTGGAACAATAAAACCCTGGGTATCATAGGCCCAGATCAATTCGTGCCGTTACTCGAAGAAACTGGCCTGATCTATACTGTCGGTAAATGGGTTATCAAAGAAGTCATCAATTTTATTCGTTCTGGACAACCAGGTGAATCCTGCATCGCAATAAATTTATCCACCTTGCAATGTGGTGATATTAAGCTGGTGGACTTTATCAACAACGAAGTTAATAAATCAGGCATTGATCCCGCCAAAATAGAATTTGAAATAACAGAGTCCCTGTTGATCAATGACTTTGAAAAAACTGAAATTTTTCTTAGTGAATTGCACCAGTCAGGATGCTCCATTGCTTTAGACGATTTTGGCACAGGATACACATCGATGAGCTACCTCACACGCCTGCCAATCGATTGCATTAAAATCGACCAAAGTTTTGTCAGGGATATCGATAGCAATAAGACACTTGAGAATATTGTTAGAGCTATTTTGAACATGAGTGCAAGTCTTGGAATAAAAAATATTTTTGAAGGCGTTGAGACTGAAGCTGAACTGGAAGTGATCAAGAGATTAAAAGGTTCCGTTGTTCAGGGTTATCTCTACAGTAAACCCCTGGATATGCATAGTGTTCATACCTGGTTAAGTGTCGATAGATCCAGAATCGCAGATCTGTACGTAAATCATTAAGCTTAACTATAAAATTAAGCGCTATCGTGACTTCAGAACAAGTGCCACATTCAATCCACCGAAAGCAAACGAATTAGACATCGCGATTCGGATTTTTTTCTGGCGCGGAATATTAGGCACATAATCAAGATCACAATTTTCATCAGCTTCGGTAAAATTTGCAGTTGGCGGTACAATGCCGTGTTTAATTGATAGTGCGGTTGCAATCAGCTCCATCGCACTTGATGCGCCCAATGCATGACCATGCATGGACTTAGTGGAGGATACTGCCAGATCTTTTGCGTGTTCACCAAACACCTGATGGATAGCCTGTGTTTCTGTCAGATCATTGGCCTGTGTTCCGGTACCATGTGCATTGATATAATCGACGTCACTAGCAGCTATGCCTGCACTCTGTAAAGCATTCTGCATAGCTCTAGATATACCATCTACATCGGGTCGAGTAATATGACCAGCATCAGACGACATGCCATAACCGGCGAGTTCAGCATAGATATGAGCGCCACGTTGCTCTGCATGTTCCTCTGATTCAAGCACCAGAACCCCTGCTCCTTCGCCCAGGCTAATGCCATTACGATCCTTACAGAATGGGTGACACACATCATTAGAAACAACGCGCATCGCCTCCCAGGCCTTTAGTAACACATAAGGAAATGGTGCATCAGTGCCGCCAACCAAAGCCACATCAACTAGCCCTTGCTGGATCATCAATGCCCCTTGAATAATGGCATGTGCGCTGGAGGAGCAGGCACTGGAGACAGAGAAAACAGGGCCTTTTATACCCAGTCGTTTGCTGACACTGCTGGCGACAGCACTGTGCATGCCCTTGGGTATGGATAGTGGATGTACGCGTTTACGATTATACTTGTAAATGTTTTTATAAACTTCTTCGTCAGTGTTTTTGCTGCCTGCGCCGTTGCCGATTATTGCAGCGGCAGCAGTTAATGCGTCTTTATTTAAAAAGCCGGCATCAACAGCTGCTTGCTCTGCAGCTAATACCGATAGCTGTGAGAATCTGTCGAGTAATGGAAGCTCTTCTGTCGAAAATAATTTTTCGGCATCATACTCAGGCACCGTTGCACCAAGGGTGATTTTAAGGCCTTCTACTGGAGGTAGTGGTTTGATGGCACAGTGACCATGGCTGATGCCCTGCCAGAATTCATCCGTGCTCAGGCCAAACGCAGAGACAACTCCCACACCGGTAATGACGATACGTCGATTCATTATAAACAGTTAATGCTTGTTAATGTTAAGCGGCTGATTTAGTGTTATTCAACCGAACGACAATATCATCGACAGTCACAATCGATGGAATTAATTCATTTGGGATTTCAATATCAAACGCTTCTTCGAGTTCAAACAATACGGTCAATGCTTTTAGCGAATCTACACCTAATGCCATCAGTTCGGTTTCTGGTTTAACGTCTTCAGATTTGCAGTGAACTGTTTTAACAATTACTTCTGTTACTTTCTCTAATACCATGATGAATAAATCTCAGATAATGGTTATACAATAGCTATTAAGCATATAATTGAATAATACACAGGAGATGATTCCTGTCTTTTCCATTAGCATTTATAGTGTTTTTTAGCAGGCATTGTCAGTCGCCTTAAGTTACTAAAATCACCCTATAAAGAGTTATTTATTCAGTCTTGTGTTAGAGCATAATATATCATTAAATTCAATAGAATTGAAAATATATTGTAATATATTGTAATAAAAATTAATTTGCGAATTTAATGGAATATTGCCAATATACAATACGCAATCATGATAATTATTATAATAATAAAGGTGAATCCAATGAAGGTTGACCATATAGTAACTGCCGAACAGCAGTGCGAAAAACGCAAAGAAAACAAGATAAAAAAGCAAAAGAATTTTACCCAGTTTAGTACCAGATACGATTCTGAAACCAGCGCTATCTGGTGCTGGATGCAACCTGAACCCCGTCCCTGTCTAAATGCAACAATAATTGATGAACTAGTTCAGTTTCAGCAACAGCTGACGACGACCTACAAAACACAACATCCTGATACTATCTGGCCGTTTCGTCATCTTATTTTGGCCTCTAAGACACCTGGCATTTACAACCTTGGCGGTGATCTGGAACTATTTAAACATTGTATCGTTGAAAAGAAGATCGGCAAACTTAGAGATTACGCCTACAAATGCATTAATTTGCTGCACCGCAACATAGGTAATCTTGACCTGCCGATTACTACGCTAGCCTTAATACAGGGACAGGCTTTAGGCGGTGGTTTCGAAACGGCGCTCTCCTGTGATGTCATCATCGCTGAGCGAAGCTCTCAAATGGGTTTTCCTGAAATATTGTTCAACCTTTTTCCAGGGATGGGTGCATACAATTTACTCACGCGCAGAGTTGGTTCGGCACTTGCCGAACGTATAATCCTTAGCGGGAAAACATATACAGCTACAGAACTTTATGACATGGGGATCATCGATGTGCTGGCTGAAGATGGTGAGGGTGTACACGCCACAGAGAGTTATTTAAATAGTCACAATCAGTCGCATAATACTATTCGCTCGATTAAAAAAATTCGTCAGATTGTACATCCGATCACACGCCAGGAGCTATACGACATCGTCGATATCTGGATAGAATCAGCGATGGATCTAAGCTCAAAAGACCTGGCAAAAATGGAACGTCTGCTGCATTTACAGAAGGATCTAAAAGACAGTAAGGCCATAACAGAAAAAAATAATGTATTAACTTCACGCCGGGGTGATTGGCGAAAAATCAAGGATGTCAGCTTCCCGTTAATTACCCACCTTGGTGAAAACGTCTCACGTAACCGAAGAAAAAACAAAGGTCGAAGGCAAGATTAAAAAAATCGACTATTCTTAGTATATGACTAACGCAAGCATCGGCTTATGGTTAGATCCATAACAAACATAATCGTTTTACCTTTCATCTGGTTATTTCTAATCGCCCTTAGTACCATCTTGCATGTGCTATCGTACATGCCGCGTTTCGCGTCCAGACATTATTATCATCATATTGCCCGCTACTGGTGCAGAGTTTTCGTCCGGGCATTAGACGTTAATCTAAAGCTCGTTCACAAGAACACTCGACCTCTACCCAGCCAATACATACTTATCGCCAACCACCCTTCGGCATTAGAAGACTTTGGTGTACCCGCCCTGTTTGATGTTTATCCGCTAGCAAAAGTGGAAGTTCGTGACTGGTTCATATTGGGTCGTATCAGTGATTATGCTGGCACTGTTTATGTTGATCGAGAAAATGCCGATTCCAGACATACAGCCTTAGAAGTATTGCTTAGCGCCGTACGATCAGGAAAGAACATCGCGATATTTCCTGAAGGTGGCTGTAAGGGCTCACGTATATATAAAAAATTTCACACGGGTGCGTTTGATATCTCACTGCAAACTGGCATACCGATACTGCCTGTCTTTCTGCAATATATCGATCAGGAAACATTTGAGTGGACGAATCAAACGTTGATCAAAAAACTCTGGCAGATTTTTAAATCAAATAATAACCAGGTTAACTATTATGTGCATGACGCCATACAAGCCGATGAATTTTCCGATAAGGAAAGCTATGCAAAACATGTACATGCTTTATATCTGGAGTGGCAGAAAGACTATCTGGACGGTTTATGACTTGCATAAAACAAAAGTGCTGCTCGCGAATAACGCAAAAGTCGCGAAAATACAAAGATAATTGCATCTTTTGCGCGTCTTATTACATGATTCACGCGGACTATCACTTTTAAGACTCAGCCTTAATAAAGAATATTTTACTGCTCTGCAATAGCAGTAAGCTTGGCGTTACCAAACCACTTCTTTGTTAGATCAAGCATCAGTCCAACATTTTCTGCACGTACCAGAAAGTTCTCTGTAAGATTTACGAATAACGGATCATTTGCAGATAATGCAATACTAATAGGCTCATAAGTCAACAGAGAAACCACTGACTGGAAACCACTATCAGGATAACGCTTCATCACACTCAGGCAGATAGGAAAATCAGTAAGCATAGCATTAGCTTTACCGCTGGCCACAAGTTCGGTGCCTGCATCAGCATCGGCTACAGCAATACGTTTAACATCCGGCATGAGTTCTTTAACAAAGTTTTCACTGGTCGTACCTTTAACAACTGCCATCGTTACATCGGCTTTTTTTAAGTCATAGGCATTATCCGTCGTTGCCATAGCTTCTTCTTTGGTAACAAGGCATTTACCAGAGACGAAATATGGACCTGCAAATGCAACACGCATGTTTCGCTCAACAGTCATTGTCATGTTTGAAAGTACGATATCAACTTTGCCACTTTCAAGAGCAGGAATTAGCTCATCAAATGGAATTATTTTTGTGACCAGCTCGACACCCATGCTTTGAGCCAGTGCTTTTGCCATATCAATATCGTAGCCGATAACCTCACCCGTCATGGTTTTTTCAGACATTAACGGCATGGTTCCTGAGGTTCCAAGTATCAATTTCCCTGATTTCTGTATACGAGAAAGAACAGGAGAATTGTCAGCAGCATGAACCGTACTGGTGATAACTAAAAACAGAGTAGTAAAAACAATAATTATGCGAGCGGCGAATTTCATTGTTATTTTCCTGGGAGGCTGAAGGTTTATATGATTTTATTTCGCCATGAAAACTATCTGCTAACCAGGCTACAGTCAACCATTTTTTATGGATGATGCATTTAACTCAGCCTATATATTAGATAGTATTAATATTTAGTTAGATTTCCTGACGGACTTCAGGTACTATATGCACTCAATTTCTGGTGCACTTCGGTCTGCACCTGTTTTAAACGGTAAATACTTACAATTTACCCAATACATAAACGTTTCCGCCTGGACCGACCCAAGCATATTGTTTTGGGCGGGCCGATTCCTAGAGAAAAAAATTAATGTCTTTTGAATCCCTCGGTCTTTTGGCCGAATTAAACCGTGCTGTATCTGAAAAAGGTTACAGTTCTCCAACACCTATCCAGAAACAGGCAATTCCCGTTATTCTTGAGGGCCGCGATCTGATGGGTGGCGCGCAAACCGGCACCGGCAAAACTGCTGGTTTTACCCTGCCTTTATTGCAACGATTAATGGAGACTGATGTACCGCATAAAGGTCGTCGCCCTCTTCGCGCACTGGTTTTAACTCCAACCCGTGAACTGGCAGCGCAAGTTGCAGAAAGTGTACGCGACTACGGGCGTTATTTGCCGCTACGATCAACCGTGGTTTTTGGTGGTGTCAGTATCAATCCACAAAAGATGAAGCTTATAAAGGGCGTCGATGTGTTGATTGCTACACCCGGTAGATTACTTGATCATGTTAGTCAGCGATCAGTAGATCTTTCTAAAGTGGACATTCTGGTACTGGATGAAGCTGATCGTATGCTCGACATGGGTTTCATTCACGACATCAAAAAGGTTCTGGCACTGGTTCCTAAAAATAAACAGACCCTGTTATTTTCAGCAACTTTTTCTAACGATATAAAAAAACTGGCGAATGGCTTACTTAAAAAGCCTGCACTGATCGAAGTTTCGCGACAAAATTCTTCGACTGATACTGTTACCCAGGTCGTTCACTCTGTTGATAAAGCCCGTAAACGTGAATTATTGTCATTCCTGATCGGTTCAAATAACTGGCAACAGGTTTTAGTCTTTAACCGTACCAAACATGGCGCTAACCGTCTCGCTGAACAACTGAACAAGGATGGAATTACTGCAGCAGCTATTCATGGCAACAAAAGCCAGGGAGCTCGCACCCGAGCGCTAGCAGATTTTAAAAACGGTAATGTGCGGGTACTGGTCGCCACAGATATTGCTGCCCGCGGTATAGATATCGACCAACTGCCACATGTAGTCAATTTTGAACTCCCCAATGTTGCTGAAGATTATGTCCACCGTATAGGCCGTACCGGTCGTGCCGGTAACGAAGGTGAAGCTATGTCGTTAGTATGTGTCGATGAGCTTAAGCTGCTAAAAGACATTGAAAAGCTTATTAAGATGGAAATACCCAATGTGGCCATCGAAGGTTACAAACCTGACCCTTCAATTAAGGCGGAACCCATCAATAAAGGCCGAGGTCAACAGCAACAACAGAGAAAACGTCCCGAGCAATCAAGCAGCAAGGCATCATCAAGACCAGGGAGAAATGCCAGAAGTAGAAACACCGGTAATAGTGCAAACGGCAATACCGATAGTGCGTCATCACCATGGAAAAAACGCTCATCCGGCAAGCAACGTACAAACACTCAAAACAGTACAAGAGATGCCGCTTAAACTTAAAGACTCGTCATTGCGGAATGACGAACTAGAACTTATATATACAACTTAATACTCGGAATAAAACAATGTTAGCAACTGCAAATGTAACAATGCAATTTGGCGCTAAGCCACTCTTTGAAAACGTTTCTGTTAAATTTGGTAATGGCAACCGTTATGGCCTTATCGGCGCCAACGGCTGCGGCAAATCCACCTTTATGAAAATCTTAGGTAATGATCTTGAGCCGTCTGCCGGAAACGTATCAAAAGATGAAAACGAACGCATAGGCAAACTGAAGCAGGACCAGTTTGCTTACGAGCAATTTACCGTAATCGATACTGTGATCATGGGTCATGCAGAACTGTGGGCTATCAAATCCGAAAAAGATGCCATCTATGCCAACCCTGAAATGACAGAAGCCGATGGCATTCGTGCCGGTGACCTCGAAGCAGAATTTGCAGAGATGGACGGTTACTCTGCCGAGGCACGTGCAGGCGAATTATTATTAGGCCTGGAGATTCCTTCAGAGCAACATTATGGTCCGATGAGTGAAGTTGCACCCGGCTGGAAATTACGTGTTTTACTGGCACAGGCATTATTTGCTGAGCCTGATATCATGTTACTCGATGAGCCAACCAACAACCTGGATATCAATACCATTCGCTGGTTAGAGGATGTGTTGAACCAGCGTAAATGCACTATGGTTATCATCTCGCATGACCGCCACTTTTTGAACAGCGTTTGTACACACATGGCGGATTTAGATTACGGTGAAATTCGCATATACCCGGGCTCTTATGACGACTACATGATCGCGTCAACACAGGTGACTGAACGTCTACAGTCTGAAAATGCCAAGAAAAAAGCACAGATCGCTGATCTTAAATCGTTTGTCAGCCGTTTCTCTGCCAATGCATCTAAATCAAAACAGGCAACATCGCGCGCTAAACAAATAGATAAGATTCAACTGGCAGAAGTAAAACCTTCAAGTCGTAAGAGTCCTTATATTTATTTTGAAGAAGATAAAAAATTACATCGACTGGCACTAGAAGCTGAAGGATTAGCAAAAAGTTATGATGATTATCTGTTCGCCAACCTCGACCTCATGGTTGAAGTTGGTGAGCGTGTTGCCATTATTGGTCCTAATGGCATCGGTAAAACGACTTTATTAAGATGCCTGTATGGCGATCTTGAACCTTCTGCCGGAACAGTCAAATGGTCTGAAAACTCACAGCTTGGTTATTATGCTCAGGATCATACTGCTGACTTTGCAGAAGATAAAACACTATACGACTGGATGAGTTACTGGGGAAAGGAAAATGATGACGAGCAATCGATTCGCGGAACCCTGGGGCGCCTGTTATTTTCAACTGATGATATCAATAAAAAAGTCAGCGTTATCTCTGGTGGCGAACAAGGCCGTATGTTATTCGGTAAATTAATGTTACAACGCAATAATATATTGTTGATGGATGAACCGACTAATCACCTGGATATGGAGTCTATCGAGTCACTTAACCTGGCATTGGAAAACTTCCCTGGCACCCTTTTCTTCGTCAGCCATGACCGTGAATTCGTATCTTCACTAGCAACACGGATTATCGAAATGACACCAAAAGGACTTGTTGATTTCCGAGGAAGCTATGAAGAATACCTGGTCGATCAGCAGAACGATCAGGCTAAACGAAAAGCATCGTAACGCATTTCCAACACGATAAAAAACGGCAACCGATATGGTTGCCGTTTTGCTTTTGCCTTTTTAGATAAGTCAGGCTTATATTTTCAAGACCAGCATACTAAGGGGCTTCAGTCGTTGGGGGTGTCTGATAAGTACCCTGCATATCGCGTGACTGACCGCCCTGACCTTGGCCGCCACCTTTACCATATCGATATTGATGCCGATATTGATATTGGTTAGGGTTACCCTGTGAACCCATGCCATCGCTCTGACTTTGTCCAGCCCCTTGACCTTGTCCATAACCACCTTGTCCCCGGCCGCCTCCCTGGCTGTAATTACCTTGTCCCTGGCCGCCGCCCTGATTATAACTACCCTTACCATAACTGCTGCGATTGCTATTACCGTAGCCACCGCCCTGATTGCCACCCTGTCCTCGATTATAACTCTGGCCGCTCTGACCACCACCCTTGCCGTAACCACCACCTTGTCCGCCGCCACCTTGACCGCCACCTTTAGCAAAGACGTTGGACGACATTGCTACAGCAACTGTTACGAATACGACACCAATAGTATTTTTAATTGTTGAATTCATCGCTTAGAACTCCTAATTTAATGTTTTATTTGATAAATGATAAATTATTATTAAAGTACGTAACTCAATAGCTCACAAAAGTTATTTCCTTTTTCATGATAGCTACAGTTTAACAAAGCAACGAAAAAAACTAATTGATGAATATCATTTAAATAGAGTTTCTTAAAAATTAATATCCGATAAGTTTAAAGCCGGTTCTGTATAATTCCCATTATAAGATCAGCTGCTAACCCCGGATTTCCAGTGAAAAAAATCGCCATTTTTGTTGATGTACAAAACATCTATTACACCACCCGAGATGCGTATGGACGTCAATTCAATTATCGCGAATTCTGGAGACAGATCAGTAAAACGGGAGAAATCATTATCGCCAACGCTTATGCTATCCATCGTGGTGATGACAGACAGAAAAAGTTTCAGGATGCTCTCAAACACCTTGGTTTTAACATTAAACTAAAACCCTATATTCAACGCAGTGACGGTTCAGCCAAAGGTGACTGGGACGTCGGCATTACTATCGATGTAATGGAAGCCGCCAAAGACGTCGATACCATCATATTGCTATCCGGTGATGGAGATTTCGATATGCTGCTTGAAAAAGTTAACCATGATTACGGCGTT
>CAWBXM010000028.1:0-16921 GCA_963792545.1 uncultured Gammaproteobacteria bacterium
TCCATATTCCTCCTGTTTGGTTCAGGCCTGGCTGGAATAGCGGCATGGAGTTGGAGAAATGCGAAAGATAGCAAGAGCTAGCAAGAGCTAGAATACAGGACAATACTGACGACCACGCCTCGACAGTCCGTTCGTGGCAGTCAGTCGTGTAATGTGATGTGATGTGATCTGGATTTAATAGGCTGAGCGACTGTTGTCGACCCTTATCAGCCACTCATAAATAACATTAATGAATGGCTTGCACATTGTAAACATTGATATCAATCTTGTTTCTAAGTACCTTTGTTACGTTAGTAATTAAATTTGTAAATATTTTTTAGAGGGGATTGAGAACTTAGATAATAAAGGGAGTAAATAATTGTGAAAAAATTATTCACCATGCTGGTATTTTGGAGCATATGCACCCAAGCCCTAGCTTTTAGCATTTCATGGGAAACCATATCAGGATTTAGGAGTAGTAGTGGTTTCGCATGGAACTATTCGTACGATATTGGATTCTATAACGACACACTTATGATTGATCTGGATATCAATCTTGTAGGTGATACTGTAGATCAATTGCTACTAAATCGATGGGAGAGCGGTATAGAAGATATATGGTCAACTGATCGGTTTGAAACACCAATTTCATTTAACGTTGATTGGGTTACTGAAAATTATGACCAAACTGTAATTATTCATGATGGTGCGGGTAGCAACTTCAATATGCTGAATTGGTACACAGAAGATGCCAACGGATGGGGAGATGCGTATCAAGAGGAAATAATTGCCCATGAAGCAGGCCATATGTTCGGGTTATGGGATGAATATGCCGGTGGAGCTATCGATCCAATCTCCGGACTTATTAACACTGGAGGTCTAATGCATACGTTAAACGGCAATACTCTGGATTACTACTATGACGACATGCTGAATTGGCACACTGAAGTTATGCCTGTACCAGAACCAGCAATAGTTTGGTTAATCGTCCCTGGATTAATTGGTTTGGTCGGGGTAGCAAGAAGAAAAACTCGCGCTTAATACTGACCAATCATTATGCAATTCAACCCCGCCAGCGTGCGGGGTTTTGTTTGTCTGACAGTCGGTTTTTGGACGTTAGTAGACTATCCTGATATTTTAATTCTACTGTAGTTTTTCACCGCGATGAATGCAGGCGATGCCAAATGTCATATTGCTGTAGGACACATCGACCAGTCCGGCGGAACGTATCATCTCAGCCATTTCTTCCTGTGCTGGGAACTCTCGAATGGATTCGATCAGGTAGGTATAGGCGTCTGGATGGCCTGCAACGGCCGCACCTAGGCGTGGAATAACGATTCGCGACCAGGCGTCATAGAACGGACGCAGCCATGCATAGGGTGTACTAAATTCAAGGCAATAAAAGTGACCGCCAGGTTTTAGTACGCGTGTTATTTCCTGCAGGGACCTGGCTATATCGGTGGTATTTCTGATGCCAAAAGAGATGGTTAAGACATCAACACTTTTTTCTTCCAGCGGGATGTCTTCTGCAGCAGCAGTGATATATCTGCAACCTTTTCCCAGGCGCTTTTCTGCAATGGACATCATTTCTTCAGAGGGGTCCAGCAGCAGGACTTTTCTTTTTCCATCAATCAGCGCTTTGCTTATGTCGCCAGTACCGCCAGCCAGATCTACGAATACCTGATCAATAGATGATTTCTCGTTAGCTTTATTTATTTCTTTGCAAAAGCGCCATTTCCAGAACCGGTGCACACCCATGCTCATTAAATCGTTCATCAGATCGTAGCGTCCGGCCACCCGATTGAACACGCTGCGAACTAATTTTTCACGTTCCTCAGGACTGACCCGGTTTTGACCAAAGGTGTTAGATAGGCGGTGCTTCATTAGAAATGCTCCATGAGAGATGTGTCATTGAGATAAGTACCGGTTTAGCTTGAGTTGACCATGGCAGAGCAATAACGCTTAGTAGCAAGATAGTTGAACTCAGTAGCAGTATTTTTTTGGGGTTTGGGCCTGCTTTAACAAGGTAGAAGCTAAAGATTAATATCAGTGGAAATAGTGTGTATTGGAGAGAGGGAACACTGTAGTTAATAGAAAGACCTGTGCCGATGAGAAGCAGGGCAACAGTAAATAATCCTACCGAGACCTGACATGTTTTTTGTGTTCCATGACGAACACAAAAAGATTTTTTACCTGCCTGTCGATCTGTTTCAATCTGTGGTGGTTGATGAGACAAAAGCAGTGACATGGCCAATGCCGCAAATGCAAACATGCCTAGTAATGCAGTAAGGTTAAACTGCAGTCCTGCGACAAACCACAGGCAGCCAAAAACGCCAGGGCCATAACAAAGACCGGTTACCCATTCACCCGTCCAGTTATATGAGAGCGGCGACTCACCTGCGTTGTACAGATAACCCAGGCCAATCAAAGGCAGTGCAATAAAAACTATCCATAATTTGTCGCCAACGATCAGGACAGACAATCCGATCAAACCGCCGATAAAAAAACTGATCAATGCATGAAGTGTGACGGGTGACGTGTTGCCATTATGTAATCGAACCCATGAGTCCATTTTTTCTGTATCTGCGCCAAGCTTCCAGTCACTGGCGTCGTTAAACAGATTGATTGCGTGTTGTAATAAGACAACGGCTAAGGTGGAAAATATCAGGCCTGGTTCCCACACAGGGTTTTCACCCGCCAATATAAAAACGGTTATAGCAGGAAGGATAGAGATAAGGTAGATGGCAGGATTAAATATCTGCCACCATTTTAGGTTGCTCTGATGAATATCGGGTATCAGTTTTATGCGGGTACTGCCTGCATCTTGATAGTGGTAAATTCACTCAGTGCAGATTTGAACCAGTTCATGTGCTGGCTTTCAGAGTCAACCACGCGCTGGTAGATATCGGCTGCTGCCTGGTTTCCATTTTTTAGCTCACGGTCACGAAATTCGGGATAGATGTCCAGTGCTTCACGTTGCTCGACCATGATAGCCACTTTGAGTGCTTTTTCAATCACGGCATCCGGATTCATCTTGATCAGTGCGTCGCAATTAGCCTGAATGGTTTCCAGTGCAGTGATTGCGCGTTGGGTATCTTCACCGCGTACAGGTGTGCCGATATCATCGTACAGTTCTTTCAACCAGACGGCATGCAGTTTTTCTTCACCGGCAACCTTTCTGAACAGGCTGGCTAATTCTGGATAACCGGATTTTTCTGCCCAGCGCGCAAATTCAGGATACATGACCTGATTTTCATACATCTCGACATCAATAAATGATTCAGCAGTTTTACGACTGTCCGCACAGGGCTGTGCGGCAGCGAAACATTCAAAAATCATATCTTCGGTAATCTCTGGTTTTTTCATTTTTAATCCTCACGATTATTATTGGCGTGGTCTTAATTGTAACTTCAGCGCTTGCAATAGTTGCGTGATTATAATCACATTCCTAAGTAGTTATGTATGTTTTTTCCTGAAGAGATATCTGGCTGCCAGCATATTTATGTGTTTCAACATGTTTAAACAGCCCGTTATTACCTGCCAGAAATCGAGTGACACGTTGTGTGATATGACACACTTTTCTAATTTTACTTGATGTACATCAATTCTTTTGCTGAGTTTGTGGCGTATCGTCGCACGACAGTGGGGAATTTACATAATAAAAATTGTTAATTAATAAAAATCACGGCACATCTAACGTTAGATGTGTGGCACATCTATCGGAGGATGTTATGAATACCACCTTTACTAAGCGCGCGCTCTCAGTGGGTACCGGGCTATTGCTTGGTCTGTCAGTATCGACAGCAGCATGGTCAGCTAAATCACTTGAAGACGTCATGAAAGATCGCGGTCTGACGCAGAAAGATATTCTTGCTGCCGCAAAAACCTATACACCGACAGGTGGTCGTGATGAATACCTGGCATTCGCTTCAGGTGGTCAAAGTGGTCAGGTGATTGTGTATGGTATTCCATCCATGCGTATTTTGAAATACATTGGAGTATTTACCCCGGAGCCATGGCAGGGTTATGGTTTTGATGATGAATCAAAAAGGGTGTTATATCAGGGCAAGACCGATGGCGAAATCAAATGGGGAGATGCCCACCATCCGAGTTTTTCTGAAACAAAAGGTGAATACAATGGTAAGTACCTTTTTATAAACGATAAAGCCAACCCGCGTATCGCAGTCATCGACCTGCATGACTTTGAAACCAAGCAGATTGTATCCAATCCTTTCTTCAAGTCATCGCATGGCGGCGCATTTGTAACACCAAATTCAGAATATGTTATGGAAGCTGCGCAGTATGCAGCACCTATCAGTAATGATTTTGTGCCTCTGGAAGAGTTCAATGATAAGTATCGTGGTGGTGTGACTTACTGGAAATTCGATATGGATAAAGGCCGTATCGATGAAGCTAACTCATTTACCTTTGAATTGCCGCCGTATAGTCAGGATCTCTCTGACGCAGGTAAAGGTGCCAGTAATGGTTGGGGTTTCACTAACTCCTTTTGTTCTGAGCGTTATGTAGGTGGTGAAAACCGTCCTCCATACGAAGCGGGCTGTTCTGCTAAAGACACCGACTTCATGCATGTAACAAACTGGAAGAAAGCCGCTGAACTGGTTGCTGCAGGCAAAGTTAAAAAAGTTAATGGTTCTTACCTGATCAGCATTGATCAGGCGGTTAAAGAAGGTCTATTGTATCTTATACCTGAGCCTAAGAGTCCTCATGGAGTTGATGTTAACCCAGACGGAACTCACATTATTGTTTCCGGTAAACTTGATAGTCATGCCTGGGTTTATAGCTGGGAGAAGATCAAGAAAGCTATCGATGACAAAAAATTCGAAGGTAAAGATGAATATGGTATTCCAATCATTTCCATGAAAGATGCCTTAGCCAGGCAGGTTCAGGTTGGTTTGGGACCGCTTCACACTCAGTATGATGCCAAAGAATGTGTGGTTTATACCTCTATCTATGTAGATTCAATGGTAACTAAGTGGAATTACTGTACCGGTAAAGTACTGGATCAGATTCATATCCATTACAACGTGGGTCACCTGATGACTATGGAAGGTGATTCAGTTACTCCTGATGGTAAGTACCTGGTTGCATTAAACAAGCTGGCGATTGACCGTTTTAATCCTGTAGGGCCGTTGCATCCGCAGAATCATCAGCTGATCGATATCAGCGGTGACAAGATGGAACTGCTATACGATATGCCGCTTCCATTAGGCGAACCACATTATGTGGTAGCGATCAAAGCAGATAAGTTGAAACCTGCTGTGCGTTACAAGTCTGGCTGGAATAGCCGTACAGACAGTCGATCTGAATATAAAACACGTGCAGGTCGTGAAAAGGTCGTACGTAAAGATGGTGTAGTACATGTTTATGGAACAGTGATTCGTTCACACATCACCCCGGAGATTATCCAGGTTGAAGAAGGTGAAACGGTTTCTATCCATCTGACTAACCTGGAACGTGCCGAAGATGAAACACATGGTTTCGCGGTTTATAATGAAAACGTACAGTTATCTATCGAACCGGGTAAAACGGTAACAGCGACATTCAAGGCTGAAAAAGCGGGTGTTTATCCTTACTACTGCACAGAGTTCTGTTCTGCGCTTCATCTTGAAATGCAGGGTTATCTGCTGGTAACACCGAAAGGTTATAAAGCCAAAGACGCTAAGATGGAAGAAGGTCAGGTTTATACCAAAGCTGATTATGACAAACAGGTGAAAACCAATGTTGATACCCAGGCAGTTATCGATTCGGTGGTTGGTTTCATCACCAGCCATAATTACAAGGACTTCCCTGAAGTAGTCGCATTGGTTGAAGATGCTACCGATCAGCTGGGTTTTGCGGCTGAAGCCAAGAAGAAAGCTGATGATTTCGCTGCGAAAGGTGACTACCAGAATGCCACACTGTGGGCTGGTCAGCATTGGCAGTATCAGGTCAAGACCGCTGATATGGGTCTGCGTGCCAAAACCTTCCTGGAAGAGCATGGTGCGGTTAAGGTTAAAAAATAGTTACAAAACTATTTAATTAGAAGTTGGAGGGGGAGCATTTATGTTCCCCCTGTTTAGTTTAAAAAAGAAAACCCCTCACAATTTAAGGTGAAATTATGAAAGCATCCAAATTATTAGTTACTGCAGTATTTGCTGCTCTGTCATTGACTGTGTCAGCAAATGCGCTGGCCGATGGCGCTGAGCTGTACAAGAAAAAAACATGCTGGTCATGTCATGGTAAAGATGCCAAAAGTCCGATCATGCCAATGTACCCTAAACTGGCTGGTCAAAATGCGGATTATGCCTACAACCAGATGGTAGATATCAAATCCGGTGCTCGCAATAATGGGCAGACAGCTGCCATGAAAGGTGTTATGGGTCTGGTGGATGATGCTGAAATGCGTGAAATTGCTGACTGGCTGGCAACATTGAAATGATTTTTAATAAATAACATTATTAATTAATCTCTTTGTGTTTGGCTTTGATTAAGGTCAAACACAACTGTCACCTATCCGTGTTCTAATTAGATTTATAGTTGTTAGATACACGGTATGCATGACATTGTTCATTTATAGATTTTTATAGACAATCGTCCATGCATAATAAATCAACCCCTGTGCTCAGGGGTATACTGAGCCAGGGATATATAGAGAAGAAGTTATGAAATTAAAATTACTATCACTAAGCAGCTGCCTCGCTCTTGCTCTGTTTATGGCCAATACCGCCCAATCGGCTGAGTCCGGTCAGGTAAAAGATGTTAAAGACTGGAACAAAGCAGGTGGTGAAAAGACCGAAGCGATGATGCTAACACCTGACCGGGAACGCGGCATTATCGTGTATGAAGTCTGTTCTGCCTGTCACCTGCTCGAAGGCTGGGGAAACAAGGATGGTACCTTCCCGCAGATTGCCGGGCAGCATAAAAATGTGCTGATCAAACAGCTGGCAGATATTCGTGCGAAGAACCGGGACAATCCGACCATGTACCCGTTTGCACTGGATGAGCAAATCCTGGCTGTCTCTGGTTTTAAACACGGTGAAATTAATCCTGCCCAGCTGGTGGCTGACGTTACGGCTTATTCAGCATCACTGCCGATGAATCCGGATAATGGTAAGGGAACATGGAACTCACTTTTTCCGGAGTTCGCACAGGGTAAAAAGTTATATGAAGACAACTGTGTAGAATGCCATGGTGAAAATGGCGAAGGCATGGATGATAAGTTTTATCCCAAGATCCAGGGTCAGCATTATGCTTATATGATGCGCCAGTTTGAGTGGATCAGGGATGGTAAACGCCGCAACGCGAACCCTGACATGGTGGAACAGATCAAAAACTTTTCCGATAAGGACATGCAGATGGTGATCAACTATGTTTCACGTATTAAGGTGCCAAAGAAAGATCTCGCGCCTTCGGTTGACTATATTAATCCGGATTACGATTGATTCATCAAGTATTTGCCAGGGCTCCCGTCTATATGGGAGTCCTGAGTTTTGACCACGACTAGCCGGTTATACTGGTTGATAAATACTGGTCGTCTATTATTTATTTCAGCTTAATTCAACAAGGCAATATTCATGAGTGCAGCGTCTTTTAACAAGCAGACCTTAACTGTTGGAATTCTCTCTCTTATCGGTATAGGTTTATTGGCTGTTATCTTCTATACCTCTATCTGGTGGGTTTCTCTGACGGCACCCAATTATCCAGAAGAATCTTTTCCTGATGGTGTACGCATAGAGTTCCATATCAATGGTGTATTCAACGGCTGTACCTTACAGAAAAAGGTTGAGATCATGGAAGTAGAAGCTCTCGATTGTGTACATGAAATGGATACTATAAACCACTACGTAGGTATGTATCCTATCGCAGCCGGGGGGCCGCTAGAAAGAAGCTTCGGGCAGTTTCTGGTGGTTTTCATGATGGTGATGCTGGTCGGTTTCATGTGTACCAAACCTAAAATACGTATGCTTTTGATGACAGTTGGTTTTGCCATCATAGCGGTATGGATGTACCTCGCGATGTTCAGTGATGATGGTTTTTCTCTACAAAGTGAAGGTTTTGTAGAATCACTAGTCACATCGCTCGACCAGGATGCCTCAGATACATTATCGGATACATCAAATGATGAGCCAGAAATAGTTATCGGCGGCATCGCTGGCGTTTTAAAAAAATCTCTGGAAGACTCTGGTGTTGAGGTCATATTGCCGTCTGAAGTAGGAAACCAAAAGAATAAAAACCTCAACAAGATCAGCGGCAAGGAGAATATGATCGAACAGCTAAAGATTACCTATGATATTGATCAGGCAAAATCAGGTAGTGCTTTTGATGAATGGAACGGTAGTTCTTTCCAGGTAATATCCTGGCATTATGCTAAAAGTCTGGCGCGTTATTTTAATAACCCTGAAGAGATTAAGCCCATGGTGAAAACCCTGGAGATGGCATTACATGTGGCATTCTGGGGTCTGCTTGGTGCCATGGTATTACTGGTATTCGGTGCGCGTAAAAATGGCGGACTATTGTACTGGTTGTTAGTATTAGTGCCGATGGCATTGCCACTGTTTTTCATCATTGATTATTCGTCCTGGCTGTGGTGGTATGGGCATACCTTGAATGACATGGGAGCGTTTTCAGTAAAGCCATTTATGCCAACAGTCTTCGGTGATGGCAAGGTGGCGCAGTTTACTACACACTCCTATCCCGATACCGGCTTTGGTCTCATGATGTTGGTATTTTTTGTGCTGGCAGCTGCTGCATTGATACGTCGTAAACAATTTAAAAATCAGTAATGTGGGCATTAATACGATTCTGGGTCCTTTTACTTGTTAGCCTTAATGTAAATGCAGCTGACTATCCATCATTTCAGGCACTGGTTGATGAGATAGAGCCAAATGGCACTTTAGTTCCGCCTCCAGGTATTTATTCAGGTCCGGTTATTCTTGATTTTCCTATCACTATAGATGGTAAGGGTGAGGTGACCATCGATGCGGGTGGCGAAGGCTCGGTTATCTATATCGATACTGATGGTACAGTTATAAGGAACTTGCACCTGACCAATTCTGGAAGCTCTCATAATGATATTGATTCAGCTATACAGGTACGTGGTAATTTTAATGTCATCAAGGATAATGTAATCGATAACTGCCTGTTTGGCATCGACTTGCAGCAATCCGAGAACAATATCGTACGCCGTAATCATATCTCATCAAAACCGGTAGAGTTAGGCGTAAGAGGAGACTCTGTACGTCTCTGGTATAGTTTCAATAATAAGATTACCGATAATGTAATTCGTGATAGTCGTGATATGGTCGTCTGGTATTCGGCGAATAATACGATCGCCAGGAATGACTCGCGTAATGGCCGTTACTCATTACACTTCATGTATTCACGTTTTAATGAGGTCGACTCTAATCATTATGAAAACAATTCTGTTGGCATTTTTCTGATGTATAGCGATAGCGTGGTGGTGCACAATAACTACATCGCTTACGCGAATGGTCCAACTGGCATGGGCATAGGTTTTAAAGAAACTTCCGATGTTGAAATCTCAAATAATAAAATTCTTTATTGTGCTACCGGTCTGTATATAGATGTTTCTCCCTATGATCCTGATTCGACTAATCGAATACATGATAATGTCATTGCTTTTACCAATATAGCGATAGATTTTCTGAATGACTGGAAAGGAAATATTTTTAAAAATAATGCCTTCAAAGGAAACCAGACACAGATATCTGTAGCAGGTGGAGATACCGCCAATAGAAATATCTGGCAAGGTAATTATTGGGATGATTATGAAGGCTTTGATTTAGACGGTGATGGTATCGGTGACAAGCCATACGAGCTATATGGTTATGCTGACCGGATCTGGATGGATGTACCTGTCGCCAGATTTTTGCAGGGGACTCCGGTAATGGCAGTGCTGGATTTTCTCGAACGTCTGGCGCCTTTTACTACACCTGATATGCTGGTAAGAGATAGATCACCTCTGATGACAGCGCCAGAATATGCCGCCAGTCCAGAACTCAGTGCCATAGTTGGGTTATGAGGGTTGTTATATGAGTGACTCGAAAAAATTTTTTACGAAAAAGAACAAGCCGGTATTAAGCCAGAAAAAACGCCAGAACCAAAGACGCGAATTTATTCGTTCATCCCTGTTGGCTGTTGGATTTGTATCATTATCTTTGACAGGTCTTTTGCCTGTTGTTCGAGGCAGTTCAGCGAGGTTGCGGCCACCTGGCGCATTGAAAACCACACTCGATGAACAGAAGTTCTTCGCTGCATGTATAAAATGTGGCCAATGTGTGCAGGTATGTCCGGTCAATGCGATAAAGCTGGCAGATCTTGATGAAGGTGTCGGTATTGGCGTGCCTTATATCGATGCACGAGAACAAGCCTGCGACTTTTCCTGTGATGGCCTGCAATGTGTATTGGCATGTCCAACTGGCGCATTAACGCACGACCTGGATTACCCGGCAGATACACGCATGGGCTTTGCCCGACTGGATAACCCGAAAACCTGTCTCGCAGCTAAGGGGCAGGGCTTTAAGGGGCAGGTTCGCGGTCCGGACTTTAAAGGTTTGCTGAGGTACGATGAAGTTGACCGTTGGTCACCGATTCCTGTTGCCGATCATCCCTATGATCTTGAACTCTGTGATCTCTGTGTCCGCCAGTGTCCGATTGAGATACGCATAAGTCAATGTGCTGCAGCGGAAGAGGAACGTGCTACAGCTAAAAAATCTGGAAAAATTGAACGTGTGGCAGAACAACATGGTAACGAATGTCCGCCAAAACATGCGATTGAGTTGCAGGCAATTAAATCGGATGATGGTCTGAACAGAATGTTACCGGTGATACTGGACGGCTGCGTTGGCTGTGGAGTCTGTGAAATGATATGCCCAGTTGAAGAAAGTCCTTCGATAGTCGTTGATATTGATAAAGTTACAGATTGGGTATAGTCGCCGGGGTATGATAGGTCATTGATATGAATTATATTTTAGAATCTTTATCCCAGGTATTCGGTAATGATCCGACCCGTCCGGACAAAGAAAAACAGTCTGAAGAATTAAAAAAAATCTATGCGGACAAGAGAGGCAAGTTTAGTAAAGCAGATCTTGAGGCTGCACACTTAGAGCACCATGGCCATTTTTTCGGAAAGTGGCAAAGACGCCGCTGGCTCACATTGATCCTGGTGAACGTACTGTTCCTGGTGTCTTATAAATATGATGTACAGTTACTTGAAGGTGCGATGACGGCATCACGATTTGTCGGTTTTCACTTTGCTGATCTGAACTCTGCTATACAGGTCATGCTGGCCTATAAGCATGTTGTACTAAACCTGGTCATTGGTACCACTACCGTTTTTATAATGTGGTTGCTGCTGGGCGGCAGAACATTTTGCTCCTGGGTATGCCCATATCATTTATTATCTGAATGGGCTGAGTTTCTGCACCTCTGGTTAGTGAAGAAAAAAATAATTAAAAACCACACTTTTCATCGTAAAACCCGCAGTGTGCTCTATGTTATTTTTGCCTTATTGGCTTTGCTTTCCGGTTACACGGTTTTTGAAACCATCTCTCCTACAGGCATAGTAAGCCGTGCCATTATTTATGGGCCGGGTGTGGCTCTGTTGTGGGTAGGCGCGTTGTTGTTATTTGAAGTGTTTTATTCACGCCGTGCATGGTGCCGTTATATTTGCCCTATTGGTGTTACCTACGCTGCGGTGGGTACACTGTCGCCGATACGTGTCGTATATAATGCCGAGGCTTGTCATCATGAAGGTGATTGTCGAAAAGTATGTCTGGTGCCGCATGTGCTTGATCTGACGATCAGAGGGCGCGCTCACACGCTGGATCAGGATGTCATCGCTGACTGTACCCGTTGCGGAATGTGCGTGGATGTTTGCCCGACAGATTCGTTAAATTTTAAAATCAAAGGGCTGGATAAATTTCTGTGACTTTATGGTCTTTGATTTTTGTGGCCTTTAATTCCTTGTATTGTATTACCGAGTCTGGCAATGATTAATTTTTCAAATGTAGAAAAAACCTTTCGCCGCACTGCTGTGCTTAAAGACATCAACCTGAAAATTGAGCGTGGTCAGCGTGTCGCACTGGTGGGCTCTAACGGTGCAGGCAAAACAACATTGATACGATGCCTGTTAGGCGAATATAACTGCAAGGGAAAGGTTACCATTGATGATCTGGATCCCAGGGAGTTTCGTCAGATAGTATTATCAAAGGTGGGTTTTGTACCACAATTACCACCGCCTCTTCGGATGCCCGTCGGACAGTTAATCCAGTTTGCCTCCAGTCTGTGTCATTCCGATCCGGAAGACATGCATGATGTGGCAGACATGCTTGGATTTGATGCGCGTCAGTTCAGGAACCAGCCTTTTGTTAAGTTATCCGGTGGGCAAAAGCAAAAGCTATTGATCTCCGTGGCTCTGGGGCGAGAGTGTGAATTGCTGGTGATGGATGAACCGGCAGCAAATCTTGATCCTGAAGCCCGGCATATACTATTCAAGCTCCTGTCGGAAAAACAGGACTCTGCAGCCATGTTGATTTCCAGTCATCGACTTGATGAAGTTGCCTCCCTGGTTAACCGAGTTGTAGAAATGGATCAGGGTAAAATTGTACTGGATGATAAAGTCGCCGACCTGGTCGATATGTCAAGCCAGTTACGCTGCAGTGTTCGTATGATAAAACCAGAACAGGCTTTTGCAAAAGCTTTGTCAGAATGGGGCTTTAGTCAACAATCGGATGATGTTAACTGGAGCGGTATTATTGCAGGGCCTGACAGGCTACGTTTTCTAGGCATGTTGTCACGTTATGCGGCATTATTAGCCAGCATCGAAATGCATGAAGCTAAACCAAACCGGGTGGATACCCATGCAAAAGACGACCCTACAAAAGATGAGATAAACAATGTTGCATAGATATTCTATTTTTTTGCTTTATACAATATTTGTCCTGGTCTTATCCGGCTGTTCAGGTGAACCGGAAACCGGTTCAGTGGAAGTAAAGTGGGATCAGAATAACTGTGAGCGTTGTCGAATGATGCTAAGTGACCGCTACTTCGCTGCACAGATACGTTATTTTCCCGAAGCGAAAAGATCCAGAGTTGTGAAATTTGATGATATCGGTTGCGCCACCCTCTGGTTAAAAGATCAACAATGGAAAGCTGACCCTAAAACAGAAATATGGGTGACTGATTTTCGCAGTGGCGAGTGGATAGATGCCAGAAAAGCCACTTATATACACAAAAATAATTCACCCATGGGATATGATCTGGGAGCACAAGCAGAAGCTAAACCTGATGGCCTGGATTTTGCCGAGGCTAAACAGCACATCGAAGAAGTCGAAAATAAATTCAATAGACATGGTATGCAGCATCCGCAGGAATTAACGCAACAGGGTCTGGCTCGGGAAGTTAGTAAGCAATGAATCATCTCTGGTTAACCGCCTATAGCGATATCATCGAATCATTACGTGCACGCTGGTTTATGGTGTACGCCATGGTATTTGGTGGCATTGTAGTTATCCTGTTTGCTTTTGGTTTATCTGAATCAAGGATCATGGGCTTTACTGGATTATCACGCCTGCTGGTAACTTATATCCAGCTCTCGATGGCGATATTACCGATATTTGTATTGATAACGACAGTGCGCTCGGTAGCAGGGGACAGGGAGGCGGGTATTTTTGAGTACATGCTATCGTTGCCCGTATCCTTAGCAGCATGGTTTTGGGGCAGATTTTTCGGACGATTTATTGTCGTGTTTTTGCCCGTATTTGTTGCCATGCTGGGTGCAGTAATATGGGGAGTAATGAAAGGTTCTGAAATCCCCTGGAATCTATTCATTTTTTATACCGGGCTGTTGATGTCTTTAGCCTGGTGTTTTCTTGGTATAGGCATGCTCATATCAACACTTGCCAGATCATCGGATGTGGCTCAGGGAGCTGCGTTTATTATCTGGTTAATATTGTTATTATTTCTTGATCTGATTCTACTGGGCATCATGATCCAGGAGCATCTACCACCGGAAACCGCAGTCGCTATTGCACTGGCAAACCCTATGCAGGTCTTTCGTACCGCAACCATGATGTTATTTGATCCACAACTGGTATTACTGGGACCGACAGCTTATGTCATTCTGGATAATTTTTCTCAGGCAGGTTATATCGCTTATGCGATCATTTACCCGATGGTCTTTGGAACTCTGTGTGCCGGCCTTGGTTATTTCTTCTTTAAAAGAAGCGATTTACCGTAACAATGAACATGAAGTGTCTACCAATTATGAATTACAAAATATTAATACTTTTACCTCTTATTATTTTAATGTCAATTTCGCCTGGCGCTTTTGCTGCGCGGGCAGCAACCGATTCACAGTTAAATTCAATTGCTGAGCTAGGCAGGTTGAATGGTGTGGCTTTGCAATGCAACTATACGACCCAGATGCAGCAGATCAAGCAGGCACTGGTATTAAACCTGCCAAAACAACGCGCACTCGGAGAATGGTTTGAGAATAAAACTAACGATTCTTTTATGTCATTCATGGCTACAAATGCCAGTTGCCCGTCTGCTGTTGAATTTATGCAGCAGGTAAATATGGCGATTATTACCCTGGAATCTGAATTTAAGAAATGAGTACCCTGGAACTCGATTATTACGGGTACTGTTATAAGGGTACTGTCACATGAAAGTACTCATTACATTTTTATTACTGGTAGTCAGTTCGATTTCCTCGGCGGAGAGCAATCCGTCTGGCATTGTTGTTAGCATAAAACCTATACATTCGATTGTTACCGGTCTAATGAAGGATATAGGCACCCCGGAACTATTGATCAAAGATCCACAAACGCCATATGACTTTACTATAACAGCAGCTGAAACCGCTCAATTAAAAACCGCTAAACTGGTTATCTGGGTAGGCCCTGAATTAGAAAAAAATCTGGCACCGGTAATCGCGCAATTACCTTCATCCACTACTGTGGTTGAACTGCTTGCGAATTCTCATTTAAAAATCCTCCCGTCACGATCAGATCCATCTTTACGTGATCCGTTCTTCTGGATGGATGATAGAAATATCATAATACTAGTGGACGAATTGACTGAATTACTTATCCAGTTAGATCCCGCCAGGTCACATGTTTATGCACGTAACCGCCGGGAAATGCTGGTACCACTTCGTCGTATCGATAAAGAATACGAATATGGCTATCGTGGCCTCAAGGCGGGCATAGGCGTAACGTATTTTGATACCCTGCAATATTTTGAGCAGGCTTACGCGCTGGGTATCCTCGACAGAGTAACCGGCACACCATGGGACACAGAAACTGCTGCTAATGTGCTTAAAGTAAGAAACCATATTCAGCAAAAAGAAGCTGCCTGCCTGTTCCTGGATGTAAGTATGCACGCCGGGAACCTGGCACTGATAGTAAAAGATCAGCAGATAAACATCGGTAAACTGGATGTGCTGGGCAGGGGGTTTTTAGCAGGTGCTGATCTATACCTGAAAATGATGCAATACAATACGGATGTTATCAAACAGTGTTTGAATGCTGATATGGATGATGCAGCTACAGCAAGGCTAGTTGCGGCCAATGAACTGGACAATATGCCGGATGGACTTAGAGGGCGATTTATTTTAACTGATCACAACGGTAAGAATTTTACCGAACAGGACATGCAGGGAAAATATGCCTTGATCTTTTTTGGTTACACAAATTGCCCTGATGTTTGTCCCACCAGTTTAGCTGTATTAACACAGGCATTAAAGCGCCTTGCTGAACAGACTGATAAAGAGCGTGCTGATAACGAGCAGGCCGATAAAATTGTTCCATACTTTATAACGGTAGACCCGCAAAGAGATACAGCAAAGGTTCTGAATGATTATTTAGAATATTTTGATAAAAGGATCGTGGGCCTTACTGGTTCGGAGCCAATGATCAAGCGTGTCGTTGATCAGTTTAGGGCTAAATACCAGAAAGAAGAAAGCGAAAGTGAACAGGATCCGTTGTTGTATACCATGGATCACACTGCCAGCTTGTACCTGATGGCGCCTGACGGAAGTTTTATAACTAAATTTGCGCATGGCATATCACCGGATGTGCTGGCCGATGAGCTGGCTGCAATAATTCGATGAGATACTCGCAAGATGATCGATATGGATGATGACTATTAATAATGCGAAAAATATTATCCAGAATAGGAATACCTAAAAATACATCATTACTGGCGATGCTGTTCTTTTTTATTGCTGGTATTGTTATGTGGGGCGGTTTTAACACTGCCATGGAAGTTACTAATACTTTACCCTTTTGTATTTCCTGCCATGAGATGGAATCGACGGTCTACCAGGAATACAAACACTCGGTGCACTTTACTAATCGCTCCGGTGTGTCTGCTATCTGTTCTGACTGTCACGTACCGAGAGAATGGCTACCGAAAGTGATCCGTAAGATTCACGCCTCAAAAGAGCTGTATCACTGGATAAAAGGCAGTATCGACACGCCGGAAAAATTCGAGGCCAAACGCCATGAGCTGGCGAGACGTGTCTGGGACTCGATGAAGGCAAGCGATTCTCGAGAATGCCGCAACTGCCATCAGTTTTCTGTAATGGCATTGGAAGATCAGGCACGTTTCGCTGCGCGCATACATGGTGATGCACCCGCCAAAGGGCAAACTTGTATCGACTGCCACAAGGGTATTACGCATAATCTGCCGCAGGGTGAGAGTCTGTCAATGGCTGACGGGCAGGATCTGGATATAGAATATGCAGAGGAGATAAATGCGACCTGCGCCGGTTGTCACGGTGAATTTGGTGAAGGTACAAGCGACGGCGAATATCCGCGCCTGGCTGGTCTGGATGCCGATTACCTCGCGCAACAGCTAAGAAACTTTAAAGCTCGGGACGACCGGCGGCGCATACGCTACTTCCTTCTGCATATTC
>CAWBXM010000029.1:0-8244 GCA_963792545.1 uncultured Gammaproteobacteria bacterium
GCCGCTGATATCATCTAACTGGCCTGTAGAAATGCCGGCATAGAATTCATCAGCAAATTCATCAAAACGATCATTTTCAATAGCGGCTCTGATATCGCGCATTAATTGCTGATAGTAATACAGATTATGAATGGTGTTCAATCGTGCCCCGAGAATCTCGCCGCATTTATCCAGGTGACGAAGGTAGGCACGAGAATAATTCAGACAGGTGTAACACTGGCAGTTTTCATCGACCGGACGAACATCATCTTGATAACGACTGTTTCTAATTTTCAAAATACCTTTTGAGGTATACAAAAAACCAGTACGGGCATGACGTGTTGGTATCACGCAGTCAAACATATCGATACCCCGACGCACGGCTTCGATAATATCCTCCGGCCGGCCCACACCCATCAGGTAGCGGGGTTTGTCGGCAGGCAGTTTAGGTACCGTGAAATCAAGCACCAGATTACGCTCCTCCATTGGCTCACCAACAGAAAGTCCTCCAATGGCGTAACCGTCAAAGCCCAAAGTTGTTAATCCCGATGAAGATTCGTGGCGCAATGCTTCATACATTCCGCCCTGGACGATGCCAAACAGGGCCGAGTTATTATTTAGGTGTTCTGTTTTGCAACGTTCCGCCCAGCGTAACGAAAGCTGCATGGATTCCATGGCTTCTTTTTCTGTAGCAGGATACGGTGTGCACTCGTCAAAAATCATGACTATGTCAGAACCCAATGCCTTTTGAATCTGCATGGAGTATTCGGGGGTTAATTCAATTTTTCGACCGTCTATTGGCGACTGGAATAATACACCCTGCTCGGTAATTTTTCGCATCTTTGCCAGACTATATACTTGAAAGCCACCGGAATCGGTCAAAATGGGTTTATCCCAATGCATAAAATCATGCAGATCACCGTGCTTCTGGATAATGTCTGTACCGGGGCGAAGCATTAAATGAAAAGTATTACCCAGTATGATTTCAGCACCGGTACTGGTTAACTCTTCCGGCGTCATTGCTTTAACGGTACCGTAGGTGCCCACCGGCATAAATGCGGGTGTTTCAATAGTGCCGCGATTAAAGCTTAGTTGGCCGCGCCGAGCAGCTATATTTTTTTTGTATAATTTGAATAACATCAGTTATTTACATAATATTGTTAAAGTCTATTATTGATTGAACATTAGTCAATAAACATGGCATCGCCATAACTAAAGAACCGATATTTCTCAGCAACCGCCTCGCTATAACACGCCATCATTTCGTCTTGCCCTGCAAAAGCACTTATTAACATGAGTAGCGTCGATTCCGGCAAATGAAAATTGGTTATTAGTGCATCAATGCTTTTGAACTGGTAACCGGGAAAAATGAAAATGTCGGTTTCGCCCGCATAAGCGGTCAATTGGCCACTCTGTGAAGCGGTTTCCAGTGAACGTACTGTGGTAGTTCCAACGGCAATAATACGGCCACCATTTTCACGTGCCTGTTGGCATTTATCGACAGTATCCTGTGGCACTTCCAGGTATTCAAAGTGCATTTTATGGTCTTCTATGCTTTCACTGCGAACCGGTTGAAAAGTGCCCGCACCGACATGCAAAGTAACAAAGGCAAAGTCGATACCTTTGCTGCGCAGTTTTCCGAGTAGCGGTTCGTCAAAATGCAAACCGGCAGTTGGTGCGGCAACTGCACCGGGATTATCAGCATAAACAGTCTGGTATCGAGAAAAATCAGCAGCAGTGTCGTTACGACTGATGTACGGTGGTAATGGCATATGTCCGATGCATTCCATTATTTCTGCCATAGTATGGCCTGCCGTTGAGCGAAGCACAAACAGGTCACCATCACGACCCTCTACTGTAACTGAAAACTGCAGCGATACATCGTCAGCATTACTGAGGTTGATCTTACAGCCGGTCCTGGGTGTCTTACTGGCCCTGATGTGGGCGAGGCAACGATGCTCAGAGATCAACCGCTCTACCAGAACTTCGACTTTGCCGCCGGTATCCTTGTAGCCATACATTCGTGCTGGAATAACGCGAGTATTGTTGAATACCAGTAAATCACCCGCATTGATCAAGTCGATTATTTCAGAAAATTGGAGGTGTTCAATGCGCCTGTTAGCACGAGAGTAATGTAGTAAACGGCTTTCTGACCGTACTTCACAGGGTGCCTGTGCGATCAGTTGCTCGGGAAGGTTATAATAGAATTCGCGCGTTTTCATTGGCGGCGAATGATAACTTATATGGTAGTCACTTGTCTTTGCACTTTAGTGATTAATAAAAGACTAAAAAAACAAACCATAACCACCTGTTCAGTCTGCACTCATTTTCCCAACAGCGCAGCTAACAAAAGATTTAGCTTTGGCTTTGGCAGCTTTAAAACCTTCTGCAGTGCCGCTTTCAGGGTAACCCAGCTTCAGTAGTAGCTGGGCGACGTCTGATTTTCTTGTTTCATCGCCGGTAACACTGACAACACCATTTTCGATGTCAACCTGACAGTCGCTTACACCATCCAGTGAATTCAAACGATTACTGATAGTGCTGGCACAACCACCACATTTGATATTTTCTACTTTGATACTGTAAGTCATCGTCTTTCCAGCCTGTTAATACTGAAGAGTAGTCATTAGCCAATACTGATCTAGTGAAAAACCGTGTATTCAACAACCCATAAACTGCCGGATGCCGCCGATATTATGAACCTGGTCGAATCCAAGTTGTTCCAGATATTTTTTTACCATGCCTGAACGAGCACCGGTGCGACAGTACAATACTACAGGTTTAGAGCAATCAATACTGTCTTTTAGATACTGAAAGCTGTTGATGGGCATATTAATGGCACCTTCAAGTGCGCCCTGACTGAATTCGACAGGTGATCGCACATCAATTAATTGACCGCCTTCGCTGATAATTTTTTGTAAAAAACTGCAACTGTATTCTTGAATCATTATAAAATTATATAGCGTAACAACATTAACATTATATTATATTTAGATAATTAAAGCAATATCAATATGTTATAACAAGCTGAACAATGTATCGATATGGTTTGTCGATTCGTGATAAATAAGTCAGCATTCTTAAATGTAATTTATATAAAGGTATGAAAATGTTTGAAACTAATGAATATTTTGACGGAAAAGTTAAATCAATTGCATTTAAAGGGCATGAAAAACCTGCGACAGTGGGAGTAATGGCAGCCGGTGAATATGTTTTTAACACAGCCGATAAAGAAAAAATGAGCGTCATTTCTGGCGAGATGGCTATTCAATTAACGGGTAGTGAAGAAACAATCAAATACACTGCTGGAGAGTCTTTTGATGTCGCTGAAAATAGCTCATTTAATGTTACCGTGCCGGCAGATTGTGCTTATCTATGTGTGTATGGCTAATTTCTAGTTGAAAAATAATCTCACATCCGTATTAACTGATTTGTTTAATGTGTACTGCCCGGCACTGGCCTTATTCTAAACAGCAATCATAAAATACAGAATGAAAGCAACCTTACCGACCTTGTATTACATACACGACCCCATGTGCTCATGGTGCTGGGGCTTTCGTAATGTCTGGAAAAAACTACAGACCGAGCTGACAGGTAAAGTAAATATCGAATATATACTCGGTGGATTAGCGCCGGACAATAATCAGGTGATGCCGATTGAGATGCAACAGACTATCGAAAATACCTGGCGAAGAATTCAGCATGAAATTCCAGGGACTCATTTTAATTTTGATTTCTGGAAACTTAACGAGCCAAAAAGATCTACCTATCCTGCTTGTCGGGCGATTGTCGCTGCAAGAAAGCAGCAGCCCGAGTTAGCGCATAAAATGTTACTGGCAATACAGCAAGCTTATTATCTACAGGCGAAAAATCCATCCGACATCGATATTTTGATCTGTCTTGCAGGCGATATTGGTTTGAATACAACAGTATTTACTGCTGATATTACTTCAGAATTATGCATGAATGATTTGCTGAAAGAAATTACTTTTAGCCGCAATATCGATGTTCACAGCTTCCCCAGCCTGGTCTTAAAACAAGAAAAATCACATCTATTACTTGAGCTTGACTATAATAATTTTCGCAATATTCTAGATCAGATTATCAAGTTTAAATCCCTTGCCTCTTTTCATGTCTGAGCCCTACAGTTTTCTACAACAACTTTACACAGCTGCTTTCACTTTTATTGTAAACTGCTAACTTTTTTTAAGCTGCCAGCGCATTGATCACATTGCCTAAAGCGTAGTTAAAAGTTGAGTGATCTGCCAATATGCGTGAGCGATTTTCTTCTAACTCCTTAGCAAACTCTTCAGCATCTTTTTCGATTACTTTTAAACCTTTACGATCGACGAAAATTAACTGTGCCGCATCTGTCAATATAACTGAAAGTTTTAAACGTCTTATCGGTTTATCTTCGCCATTATAAAGTTCATACCATACACCTGGTTTGGTTGAACTAGCTAATTGAGCTATTTTTTGTTTTGCGATATCTGTCTGTTGTTGTATTTTCTTAAGTTCTTCTTCAGTATTTTCTGTTGACTCGGCGAGCAAATCCTCACCCTTGATTTCATTATTATCTGCGTCGACAATTGTTAACCCGTATTCTTCAATCATGTTCAGGAAATGAGATTTAAGTTCATTTATCTGAGATGCTATATCTTCTTTATCCTGTTTCGTTTCATAAAGCTCATCATTTACTGCTTCAAGAAGTGCGTCCTTGTTGTTTTTTACCAGATCATATTGTGACTGATACTTAATAGGCTGCATGCATTTGAGCAATAGTTTAAGTAGTAAGACAGATTGAACCCATTGTGAACTATCTCTACCGTGACGAATATAACGGTTTAGCATTAATGTTGACCAATGTTTTAAAACCAGTGGTCTTATGTTGCCTGGTATCTGTTTCTCACATGTGGTCATCTTTAACTGTGTTATAACAATATTACGTGCATGCGCCTGTAGAATCTGTTTTTGTTGTTTCTTCTCTGTTTCATTAGTTGATTTTTCTTCATTGCGAATAATTTCTTCAAGTTCTAAAACTGCATTTTCGAATACCGTAATATCGATATTGAATCTATCCAGGACATCGTCAACGATACTTTCTAACTCATTATAAAGATGGTCCTCTTTAACGTTTATACCCTTACCTGCTGAGGTTAATAAATCGACTGTAAGTCTTGCGGGATGTTCCTCAAGTTCAAACAGTGAGGCATCAGACATTGCGATTTTCATTACTGGAATCTGTAATTGATAGATCAGGTTGGTCATGATCCCTGAAACTGTTTCATCGTCAGAGATTGCACCAAACATCATTCCTACAAAATCTATGCTTCTTTCATCGAGTAAGTTAACTTTTTTGTCAACGACGCCGCCATTGTTTTTACTTATATCTGCAACGAGCTCATTTTTTATCTGTTCGCTGGACAGTAATTCAGTGAAATCACCAAGAGTGGTTAATTTGTGCTGCAGCGATGATAAGGCTTTCAATACATCTTTTCTTTCATAACAGTTTTTACCATCCAGATCCTGTTGTGTCGGCACACGTAAAAATGATTCGGGTAATTCGATTTCATTTTCACTAATGGTCATCTCGCCACGCATAAACTGATTGACGATATGACTGATATCATTGTTTGATCTTGGGATGAAATCGGTTGCTACATTTTCATTAGGGTCATAATAGGTGGCTACGCGAGGTGACACCTCCTCTTCGGACTGTTCACTTTCAACTGCTTCATTTTTGGTGGTTTTTAATACAATCTCAGGCATGATGCCGTTATCAATTAATATTTGATTAATTGCTTTATACATAACCCCGAGCTTTGAACAAACTTCCTGATCAAATAACTTATAAAAAACTAATTTAACTTCAATTGCAATTTCGACATTTTCTATAGTCCGCTGAAATATTTCGCAGATATGTCTTGGGTCCAGTTTTTCTTTGTGGAACATGTCGCTGCAATAGATTTCCAGATACTCAAGGCGGGTTTCCATATTGGTAACCTCTTCCCCGTAGATATTCATGGCTTTGGCATGCATGGTAGTAATTGCAACCATCTCTTCCATTTCATCCTGGCTGACGAGGCTCAGTTCCTGACTGTCAGTTTCGCCTGTTTCACTACTTATGGGTTTAAGGGAATTATTGAGGTTGATGAAGAAATGACCGTTGATGTCATTTTTTTCTGTGCGGAAGATTCGGGTGCAGTCCATGTATTTCATCTGCTCTTCATCAGATGTTGATTTTTCAGCAAGATCGAATAACTTGTTATCCGCAGTACTCAGCATCTGCTTGATAAGCAGCATTAAGTGATCGTTGGTGCAGGTAAATATTTTATCGATCAGAACAGAATGGTCATCTGATTTTTTTTCGTATTGAGCGCTAGATTGTTGGTTTAATTCCATTGTGAGAACCCAAATAAATATAACTGGTTAATAAAGCATCAAATTAAAGCGTGCTTTAACATCGATTCTTTTGTTATTTAACTATTTATTTAGAAACATTTTGGCTGCAGAGTATTAGCGGAGGCTCTGCAGATCGCCGTGAGGTTAGCGATAGGTAACATTTTATGAAATTTATAACTTATTGATTTTGTTTTGCCATTTGATACTTAGAAAGAAAGTTTTAGATCCTTGGTTAATAATATAGTCATTTGTGACATTATTTCAACACTTATTAATGAAAATTTGACAGGCAATCTAACGCTTTCCGACAAACGGTAGCTTTGTGTAAAGTATTTCGAAATTGTTGTCGGGTTTTTAGACAGGATGCAAGCATATCAGCTATTTTTAACTTGCTGCTTGGCAGCAATTATTTAGACGCATTCTGTAGGTAGTCATGAACACGCTTTAACTCCCCTTCATCTACGATAAGAATATGAGGCGTGCCATCCAGGTGTTTGTTATCTGCCCGCATCCAGTGGTACATCGCCACGCCGTCACCTTTAAAATAATCAAATAGCAGATGATATGTTTCTATAAATAGCACCGCTTGGTTCCAGGCATATGAGTCCTGCTCGATGCAATGTTGACCGGCACTTAATTGTCCGATATCTGCGCACTGCTGACCGAGTATACGGGCCAACTCAGCATGGTACATGCTCAGCAGTTCTATCACCTGAATTACCGACTGTGATATTTTTCGCTCACTTTCAAACGGCTGGTCAATTTTAAATACTGTCATAAAAAAAGCTAAATAAAAATAGCACTATCGCTCTGTTTCCAGATTGCATGCTTTTGAAAAACTGATTCAAACAATGCGGATCTAGTTAGGTTATTTAACCAGTGATGCACTTTTGGATATGGTGATTGCTGAAACCAGTTTTTGTCAACCAATGAAAACTGTCGTACAAAAGGAAATACGCCAATATCAGCAAGAGATAAATGTTTGCCCAAAAGGTAGTCATTTTCATTAAGCATTGCTTCGAGTTCTTCAATAAACTCTTCGCAAGCTTGACGATAATATTCTTCGCTGTGCTCTGGAAAACGCTCCGCGTACTTATAATGATCGAGATCTTCTTTAAAAGAAAAATCGTTGGTCTCTATCAGCATTTCAGCATCTTGCAGATATGAATTACTATCACCTGACCAGTGGTCTGGATCATTTTGTTGTAGTGCCCATTTTACGATATCCCAGCTTTCATCCATAACTGTTCCATCGCTAAGCTGCAGCACGGGAACCGTTGCTTTTGGCGATATCTGTAATGCTTGCTCAGGATAGTCTTTTAGGTCAACTTCACGTAGCTCTATTTTTAGGCCACAATATTTCAATGCCATATGGGCACGTATACAATAGGGACAGCGACGAAAGCTATAAAAAACTGGGGGGCTCATATTTTATTTATAATAGTTATTTAGAATCGTAGAGGAATTTAAAGATAATTAATATAACACTCATAGCGCTTATCAGACCTGCGCCTACAACCAATGGGATGTTATGCGTTAATGATGCATGTGCCACCCAGAAGGCATTGCCGACAACAGAAATAACCAGCATATACATCGACACATCATCGGTATGACGTGTTTTAAATGCTTTAATTATTTGCGGTACAAGAATAAATGTGCACAGCGATGAAGCCGTCCAGCCAAATATAACGTCTAAAGGCATATTTAAATCCACGGTTGAGTTTGTTTAACGGTGTACCATGTTTGAGCGTCGACTATTCTCGCGCAGAACATCTTTTCTGTGTTTCCGCTGGCGGCTGATCTCATTTACGTCAGAGCCAATATGTTGCTCTCCGCGAGATTTTGCCAGCTGCATCTGGC
>CAWBXM010000030.1:0-7559 GCA_963792545.1 uncultured Gammaproteobacteria bacterium
TGGTGCAGGCAAAACCACCAGTTTTTATATGGTGGTTGGCCTGATAAAGGCAGACAGCGGTAGCATTCGCCTGGATGACCAGGATATAACCCGTCTACCGATGCACTCCAGAGCACAGCGAGGGCTGGGTTACCTGCCGCAGGAAGCGTCCGTATTTAGAAAATTAAGCGTCGAAGATAATATTCTAGCCGTATTAGAAACTAAAAAAGAACTCAACAAAGAACAGCGCCAGAAAAAGCTCGATTCCCTGATCGATGACCTGCAAATCGACCATATCCGGGAAAACATCGGTATGAGCCTGTCTGGCGGTGAACGCCGGCGCGTTGAGATCGCCCGTGCGCTAGCCTCACAACCCTCATTTGTCCTGCTTGATGAACCTTTTGCCGGCGTCGACCCGATTTCCGTCATCGAAATTCAAAAAATCGTCAAACACTTGATCGAGCGCAATATCGGTGTACTGATAACTGATCATAATGTACGTGAAACACTGGGGATTTGTGATAGAGCCTATATTCTAAGTGGTGGTAAAATAATCGCTAATGGTCGGCCTGAAGAAATTCTTTCTAACGAAGAAGTACGGGAAATCTATCTTGGTCGTGATTTTCGACTATAAAGTAAGTAATAATCACTAAATTTTTGATGTAAGGGAGAGTTGTACCGCACATTTATTCAACAATACCAGGCACTCCAGCTTAACCCGCTGAAAAGTATGGCAACATTACAAAACTATCGAATAAATTTGGCAACAGATACACCATGAAACCCAGCCTTCAGCTCAAACTAGGTCAACACCTCACCATGACACCCCAGCTGCAGCAGGCCATTCGCCTGTTGCAGCTGTCTACGCTTGAGTTACAGAGCGAGATTCAGCAAGCGCTAGAAGAAAACCCCATGCTGGAGCGCGAGGAGGATAATTTATATAACTCAGTTGATGCGGAAAGTCGGGCAGAGAGGCAGGAGACTGAGAATCTAAGCAGCGTTAACGAAAAAAATGCTGAAAATGATGATCCGCATCTAGATATGGAAAATAAACAGGAACTACCAGATGAGCTGGCGGTTGATTCCAGCTGGGAAGACACCTACGATATTACCACCGCCACGGCGACAAGTAGCCAATCTAGCAGCAGCTCCTCAAACGACTTCCTGGAAAATCAGAGCGCAGAAGGTGATACCCTGAGTGAGCACCTACTCTGGCAACTGCATAACTCACAATTTACTGATACTGACTTAATCATCGCCATCGCCATCATTGACGCCATCAACGATGATGGTTATCTAACTGAAACCACAGAAGAAATTTTTGATGGTTTAAAAAATGAACTAGATATCGAGCTGGATGAAGTTGAAGCCGTATTACACCGAGTGCAGCACTTCGATCCTGTCGGCATTGCGGCGCGAGACCTGAAAGAATGCTTATTGTTGCAACTGGAACAGTTCGACAGACAAACACCCGGACTGGCTGACGCTAAAAACATTATCGAGCACCATCTGGATCTGCTCGGTGCACATGATTATGCACGTTTACAGAAAAAAACCCGGCGTGATGAAGAACAGCTAAAAGTACTCATAAGCTTTATACAGACACTCAACCCAAAACCCGGTGCCAGCATTTCCGGAAATAACGCTCAATACGTTATACCCGACATATTTGTACGAAAAACAAACGGTAAGTGGACTATCAGCCTTAATCCAGAAGCATCACCCAATCTGCGTATTAATGCCACCTATGAAGGTCATCTAAAAAATGCCGGACGTGGCGGCGATACCGGTCATTTACGCAACAGCCTGCAAGAAGCCCGCTGGTTTCTGAAAAGCCTGCAAAGCCGCAACGAAACCCTGCAACGCGTTGGTAAAGCTATTGTTGACCGCCAAAGACTGTTCCTGGATTATGGTGACGAAGGCATGAAACCCATGGTTTTACGCGATATTGCTGAAGAGCTGGAAATGCACGAATCTACTATTTCACGCGTGACCACCAATAAATTCATGCACACCCCGCGCGGCGTATTCGAATTCAAATTTTTCTTTTCAAGCCACGTTGGCACCGCTGACGGCGGTGAATGCTCTGCAACCGCCATCCGTTCTATGGTGAAAAAGCTAATCGAGAACGAAAATCCCAAAAAACCGATGAGCGACAACAAAATTTCTTCATTATTAATCAAAGAAGGTATTAATGTTGCACGTCGAACTGTGGCAAAATATAGAGAGTCTATGTTGATACCACCTTCCAACGAGCGCAAGCGCTTAACCTAGGAGTATCTGTTGAAGACTCCTCAAACAACAGTGGAGAAATGCCCATGCAAATAGAACTGACAGGTCATCACATCGAAGTTACCGATTCATTAAGAAATTACGTAAATGAAAAAATAACACGGCTCGAACGCCACTTCGACAAGGTCAGTAACACCCACGTCATCCTTGGTTTAGAGGGTGGTAAACACAAAGCGGAAGCCACCGTTCACATGAGTGGCCATGACATCTTTGCCGACTGCATAGAAAATGATATGTACGCAGCGATTGATCGCCTGGTCGACAAACTAGACCGGCAGGTGAAAAAGCATAAAGAGAAACTAAAAAATCATCTGCACAACAAACACAACAACGAATTAATTTTGGAAGAAGAGCCGGAAGCTGAGTAACGTTTTCATCGTTAACAGCATTCGAGTTTGAAAAAAATTTCTATCCATCAAGTTTAAAGGCAACAAAAGCAACATGAACCTTGATACTCTAATCAGCTCGAATGCTGTCATTAGCAACCCTGATATAAAAAGTAAAAAACGCGCACTGGAACTTCTTGCCGAAATACTTGCAGAAGAAACGGCTCGTGTAAATAAAATCACTGCAGAGACTATAGAGGATGGCGAGAATCCTGATACTGAGAGTCTGGACATCAAAAATATCAACGCTCTGGATATTTTCCAGTTGCTCCTCGATAGAGAAAAGTTAGGCTCCACCAGCATGGGCCATGGCGTTGCCCTGCCACATGCTCGCACAGCTCTGACTGAGTGCGCTATAGGTGTCTTTATCAAACTCGACAAAGGTATCGATTTCGACAGCCCTGACAACCAGCCGACCGATCTGATTTTTGCCTTGCTCGTGCCCGAACATTATACTGACGAACATCTTAAAATACTGGCTTACCTCGCCTCACTGTTCAGCGATGAAAGCTTTTGCAAGAGCATACGCAACACCTCCAGCAACACAGAAATATATAAGCATCTGATCAACTGGCACTTAACCTCACAAGCGTCATGACAGAAGTCCTTTCTGCTGAGTCCATTATTGTTAACCTTGCCAGCAAGGTCGATCTAAAATGGGTGGCCGGTGCAGAAGACCCCAAACGACCACTGCATGAGGTTGATGTCAGCGAACACGCCACACTGATCGGTCACCTCAATCTAATCCATAACAACATTATTCAGGTTATCGGAACGACCGAATGTGAGTACCTGCATAATCTTGATGCCGACTTCAGAAACAGCACACTGACACAATTATTTACCAATAAAACCGTCGCCATCATATTAAGCGATGGCCTGCCAGTACCCGATATACTCTGTGAATTCGCCAACAGATATAACGTACCTGTTTTAAGCAGCACTGCCTTTAGTAACGACGTAGTCGACACCGCGCGATATTATCTACATAAATTATTTTCTAATAAAGAGATCCTGCACGGCGTATACCTGGAAGTACTGGGCAACGGCGTATTGATTACTGGTGAAAGCAGTGTCGGTAAAAGTGAACTGGCACTCGAACTCCTCACTCGTGGTCATCGCCTGGTCGCAGATGACGCGCCGGAATTTACTAAAATAGGTCCCGACATACTCGATGGCCGCAGCCCGGGTATTCTGCAAGGATTTATGGAAGTACGCGGCCTCGGCATATTGAATATCCGAGAGATGTACGGTGATAATGCGATAAAAATCAACAAATACCTTCGTTTGATCATCCATCTGGAAAAAATGAACGATAACAACCTTAACGAATTTAGCCGGCTCAAAGGCCAGACAAAAACTAGAAAAGTACTCGACGTCGAAATTCCAGTTACCGTTATTCCTGTTGCACCCGGGCGAAACCTTGCTGTTATTGTGGAAGCAGCCGTGCGCAATTACATCCTGAAAAATAACGGTTATGACGCCAGTCAGCAACTCATCGACCTGCAACAAGCCGCCATTGAAAACGGCAGCTAACGGCTCAATACTGGTATGAAACTAATTATCATCAGTGGTCTATCCGGCTCAGGCAAAACGGTGGCATTGCATACCCTGGAAGATGAAGACTACTATTGCGTTGATAACCTGCCGCTTGGGTTATTACCACAATTTATCGACCGCATCTTAAGCCGTCAGCTACAACTATATGATTTTATTGCCGTTGGTATCGATGCACGAAGTGACGCTGAAGATCTGCGCGACTTCAACACCATTCTTGAATGGATACGTCAGCGCGATACCGACACCAGTATAGAGATTGAAATCATATATATTCAGGCCAAACCTGACACCCTGATAAAACGTTTCAGCGATACTCGGCGAAGACACCCACTCACCCGAAAAGGGCTGCCACTGTCCGAGGCCATCGAGGTTGAAAGCAACCTGTTAAAAGACGTCGCTAACGCCGCTGACCTGTACATAGATACAACCTATACCAATATCCATGAACTGCGAAGCCTGATCAAGGAGCGTGTAGTCAGACGCCAGGCAACAAAACTGTCATTGCTGTTTAACTCCTTTGGTTTTAAAAATGGCGCACCTTCCGACTCTGACTTTGTATTTGACGTACGCTGTCTGCCAAACCCACATTGGGAGCCCAACTTACGTCCACTAACAGGCCAGGATCCCGAAGTAATCGCTTTTCTGCAAAAACAGGAAGACGTACATCAGATGCTCGAACACATAAAAAATTATCTGGACTTTGTCATACCGAAATTCATCAAACAAAACCGTTATTATCTAACCGTTTCTATAGGCTGTACCGGTGGACAACATCGTTCGGTATTTATGGCTGAAGCATTACATGATATCTTCAGAGACAGCCTTGAACACGTATCCGTTCATCATCGGGAAATAGGCTACCAGGATCAATAGCAATTAACATGAATACTGCATTATTCTTTATTACCCATAAAGGGATTGCACACAACTTGATCGCCATTGGTGAAGCAGTAATCAAGAAACCAGGCAGCAATTTGTCTTACTACGAAGTAACCATGGATGCAAACATGAAACTCGTCAGTGACGACATAGAAAAAAAACTGGAACAACTTAATTTAAGTGACGGCATTATCTTTATCACCGATATTTTTGGCAGCACACCCAGCAACATCGCACAAAATATCGCCGATAAACATAACGCCACTCTGATCAGTGGCGTCAACCTGCCAATGATTATCCGTTTATTAAACTACAGAGATAAAAATGAACAAACCTTAATAGAAAAAGCGCTGGATGGAGCGATAGAAAGCATCCAGGAATATAAAACCAAACACTGATTAGAAAGATTATGAGCTTAAGCAAAAACATTGAAATTATTAATAAATTAGGCTTGCATGCGAGAGCCGCAGCACAGTTCGTGCAACTGGCATCAAACTTTAATTCACACATAGAAATAGAAAAAGACAAACGTCGAGTTAATGGCAAAAGCATCATGGGCGTAATGATGCTTGCTGCAGGCAAAGGCAGTGAAGTAACTCTCTACGCAGATGGCGATGATGAAAAAGAGAGTATAGATAAACTGGAGCAACTGATAAATAATCGTTTCAACGAAAGCGAGTAAAAATAAATCTCGTAGAAAAACTTTCAAAAATCAATCTGGGAAGATAATTTGAGCATCTACATTAGTGGTATCGGCGTATCAAAAGGCATCGCAATAGGCAAGGCTTACATTGTCGCGCGTGAAAAAATTGATGCCACACAACAAGTCCTACCTGCATCTAAAATCAATGCCGAGATAAGACGCTTCGAGGCAGCGCAAAAACTGGCCAACTCGCAGCTGCACGCCATCAAAAAGAAAATCGCAAAAGACACTGCGGACGATATCGTTGTCTTCATCGACACTCACCTGTTAATGCTCGAGGACCCGGCATTTAACGAAGGCACAATTGCCAATATTAAAAAGTATTCATGCAATGCCGAATGGGCGCTACAGCTTCAGAGTGAACGTTTAGTGCAAGTGTTCGATGAGATGGAAGACCCTTATTTACGTACCCGTAAAGATGACGTTCTACACGTGGTCAAGCGCATACAGATAGCACTCGCCGGCACAGAAGAAAACAACGATGGACACTCATACAAAGGTAAAATAATCATTGCCGATGATTTAACTCCCGCCGACACCATCGTAATGCAACACCATAAAGTTGCTGGTTTTATTACCGAGTTCGGCGGCCCGCTATCACATACCGCAATCCTCGCCAGAAATCTGGGCATCCCTGCTATCGTCGGTGTACCTCATGCCCGCCAGCTGATCCATCGCGATAATATGCTGGTAATGGATGGTTTTAGCGGTGCGGTTATCAATGCACCGGATAACAGGTCACTTAAGTTTTACCGCGCTGTCAAACGTGATGAAAGCGCCAAACGCAACCTGTTAAATAACTTAAGCGGAAAACCTGCCGTCACACTGGATAAAAAACAGATAACCCTGCATGGAAACATCGATCGGCCTGCTGATATTCAACAAATACAAAAATATGATGACACCGGGGTTGGTTTATATCGAACTGAAATGCTCTTCATCGAACTCAATGAATGGCCCGACGAGAAGACGCACTTCAGGACCTATAAACGGGCAATCAAAAAACTTAATGGCAAACCACTGACCATACGTACCATGGATCTCGGTGCTGACAAAGAGATTCAGGATACGATGGATCACGGTCCGATGGCGCATAATCCTGCGATGGGTTTACGCGCTATCCGTCGTTGCCTTAAAGAGCCGCAGGAATTTATGCCACAACTGCTCGCAATATTACGTGCCTCTGCCTTTGGTCCGATACGCATCATGATCCCGATGTTAACCAACACCGGCGAACTTGACCAGGTATTAGCACTTATCAAACAAGCCAAACAGCATCTAGAAGAAAAGAACATCAAATACGACAAAAATATTCCGCTTGGCGCAATGATAGAAGTCCCGGCAGCGGCTCTCTCCGCAGACGCCTTTGCCAGAAAACTGGACTTTCTCTCCATCGGTACCAATGACCTGATCCAGTATACCCTGGCAATCGACCGCATCGATGAAGAAGTAAACTATCTGTATAATCCATTACATCCGGCTGTTTTAAAGCTGATCCAGATGACAATCGATGCCGCTAAAAAAGCCAATATACCGGTCTCGATGTGCGGTGAAATGGCGAGCGACACCTTATACACCCGCCTACTACTTGGCATGGGGCTGGAATATTTCAGCGTGCAGGCGAATGCTTTACTGGAGATTAAACACATCATCATCAATAGCACGCTGAAAAACCTGCAACCTGAAGTTAAAGAGATTATGGAACTGCATGATGAACTTGAAATTAAATCACGAGTACAGCAATTAGTTAATTTGTTGTA
>CAWBXM010000031.1:0-12194 GCA_963792545.1 uncultured Gammaproteobacteria bacterium
CCTATACGTATTGCTGGTGCCGATCTCGCTCGATGGCAATGACATCATGTTCACCACTGATGGATTTACTGTGCAGCCACTGGAGTTTCCCGGTGGCAATATCGGCTCACTCGCTGTACACGGGACCACCAACGATCTCGCCGTTGCTGGTGCCATACCCCGGTATTTGAGTCTTAATGCATTTATTGAAGAAGGCATGGAGATCACTACACTGGATCGTATTATAAAAACACTGGCAGAGACGGCTGCTGAGATCGGCGTAAAAGTGGTCTGTGGTGACACAAAAGTTTTACGACGAGGTGAGGGTGGCGGCCTGTATCTTGCGACTACGGGTATTGGCGTTCGTCATGGTCATCTCATGTCGATGAAGAATATTCAAAGTGGCGATGCTATCTTAGTCAGTGGCCCGGTTGGTGACCATGGCATTGCAGTGATGTTGGCACGAGAAGAATTTGGCCTGCGAGGCGATATACAATCTGATGCAGCCAGCGTTTTAAGGCTGACGACTGACGCGCTGAACTTTTCAGGTCTTAGATTTATGCGTGACCCGACTCGTGGCGGCATTGCAACGGTCTGTACAGAGATTCAACGAGCGACGGGTCTAGGTGTTCGCCTGATGCAGGAGAAACTGCCTGTGCGCGACCCGGTGCAGTCAGTGTGCGACATGCTGGGATACGATCCGATGTATCTTGCCTGTGAAGGTCGCGTGGTTGCTATTGTCGATCAGAATCAGGCGCAGGCTTTGTTGGCTAGCTGGCAAAAACTTGATGAAGGTAAAGGTGCTGCGATCATCGGCTTGATCGATGCGGATATAAAACATGTTTTGATGCAAACAGAAATCGGTGGCGAACGTATACTCGAAGAACTCGAAGATGATCCGCTTCCGCGTATCTGTTGAACGACAGTTCGTGAGGTAAATAATAGTTCTTCACTAGTATCAGATATATCGACCAAATAGAAATTAAACTGATCAATTATGTCCAACAAAATTCTCAATCTAGTGACCGGCTTGTCCGGCGTTTCAAGCGATGAACATCCGACGGCTCAGCGTTGGGCCCGCCGTTTCGAATGGCCGATGATTCTTCTAGCTCTCTGGATACTGATCGAGTGGTATTTAAGAGGAAAAAATATTTATACTGCCAGGTTTGATCAGGTCACCGACTGGATCATCTGGTCATTTTTTGTACTGGAAACGGTGGTACTTACCAGTCTGGTGGAGCACAAGTACCGTTATCTGCGCAGCAACTGGATGAACCTTATTATTATAAGCGTAGGTGTGCCTCTGTTGTTGGTCGGCAGCAACTATGCCGCTATCTTGCGGACACTTAGACTACTGCTGATTTTTCCGATCATGCTGCATGCTTCGCTTACTGTGCGTAAAGTTCTAGCGCGAAATTATCTCGGTACGGTTTTGCTGGTAGCACTGACATTCACCTTGATGTCAGGACTTCTAATGGCAGGTATCGATCCGAGTATCGAAAATGTCTGGCAAGGCATCTGGTGGGCCTGGGTTACAGTAGCTACCATAGGGTACGGCGATATCGTACCGCAGAGTGTTGCGGGCAAGATTTTTGGCGCTGTGGTTATTTTGTTTGGTGTTGGCTTCTTCTCTCTGCTAACTGCCAGTTTTTCCGCTTATTTTGTTTCACGCGGTGAGGTAGAGATCGAAGAGGAAGAAGAAGAGGAGATAAGCCAGCTGAAGGTCATCGAAAGACGGATCGAAGCTATGGAGAAAACACTGAAGCGAATAGAGCATCGGTTAGATGAAGATCGAGATGATACATGACACTCGTTTCAGCTAAGCAGGGTTTCTATTATTAGCTTCACTATTATATTTAAGTGATGTGGTGAAAACCACATAGAAATGTATTCTATGAATATGATGCAAAGTACCCACAAGTTGTTCCTTTTTTTTTCTTTGCTGCTGCTGCCTTCAGTCGTAGCTGCTGTGGCATTTCATGTCTCACACAATGATCCGATAGCTCCGGTCATACTCGGTGTTACCGGTATTCTTTTTGTTGCGCTTGTCGGTCGTTTCTCTGCACGTAAACTTGGTTTTCCTTCCGTTATTGGTGAATTGATAATGGGGATCATCGTTGGCAACCTTGCTTTTTATTACCAGGTTGACCTCATCACAGTATTGCGTGAAGGGCCGGCAATATTTGAAACCGTAGAAAATCTACTCAAGGGTGAAGAACTTGAACTTGCATGTCTCAACGCAATCGGTGCCGAAGGTACCTGGTATATCCTGGATATCCTGCGTGGCCCGCATGGTAATGAAATATTACAGGTCGCCCACACTGTTGATGTGTTCTCGCGTTACGGTATTATCTTTCTGCTGTTCCTGGTTGGTATCGAAACCAGTGTAGACGAAATGCGCGAGGTGGGTCCGAATTCTGGCCGTGTTGCTATCATAGGTGTATTCCTGCCTTTTGTCCTCGGCATGATCGCGTCTAGCTTGCTGATCGAGAACGTTGAACTTCATACCAGCATGTTCCTGGGGGCCACACTTACAGCGACCAGTGTTGGTATAACAGCGATGGTGCTGCAGGAAATGAAAATGGAGAAAACAGAAATAGCACATACTATTCTTGGTGCTGCGGTTATCGATGACGTACTTGGGTTGTTAATGCTAACAATTATCAGTGGCATCGTAATTACCGGCAGCCTTGATCTTATTAATATTTCGATAACAATTATTACTGCAACTATGTTTTTGTTTGCGACGGTTTTTGTCGGTCCTTATTTTATTCGTTTTATTGTTAAACTTTTCTGCCGACTGGATATTATTGAAGCCAAGATGTTTGTTTCCTATCTGTTTGTCATGATGATGGCGTGGATGGCTAATTTATCCGGTCTGGCAACTATTGTCGGTGCATTTGCTGCAGGGTTAATTCTACAGGACACGTATTTTGAGAGTTGGGATGACGATCGAAAATGTCCGGTAACGATCAAAGACCTGATCATGCCGTTGGAAGTTATACTGGTCCCCATATTCTTTGTGCTGATGGGGCTTCAGGTAAAACTTGAAACATTCCTGCAACAAGATGTCATGATGCTTGCGGCAGGGCTCCTGATTGCGGCTGTCATCGGTAAAGTGTTAGCGGGTTTTGGTGCCTTTGGTGTGAAAAATCATATGGCAATCGGTATCGGTATGATGCCTCGTGGTGAAGTCGGACTTATCTTTGCAGCTATCGGAAAAAGTCTGGGTGTGCTTGATGATGCACTTTTTTCTGCCGTGGTTTTGATGGTGGTGGTGACGACATTGTTGTCTCCACCGTTGTTTAAACATTGCCTTAAACGGTGTCAATAACTGAAAGGCAATATTAGGTTTTTAATTTTTTCACATGACAGGCTGGGATAAAAGGCTTCCTGTATCATGATAAATAATTATCTGAAAATGATGTTTAGTGTATAACATCGGCAAGAAGAAAAAATCCAAGAATGACAGCTATCCAAAATACCATGCTTCCGGTCGGCCAGCTTGTAGCGAGATGTAATTGGGCAATGCGTGTACTGCTCATTGTTTTAGCAATCTCTTTTAATGATGACTTAGTCGAATAAGTAATGCAGCTGCCGATACGTTGTGACATAGCATAAGCTCTGGTCGTGGTGACGGGCATAAGTTTACGGTACAGCCATTCGGCATCAATATTTATCGCGTGCAATTCAGGAGGATAAAGTCCCTGTTTATTCAGCCAGACAAATGCCAGTGCCGAGTAGAATAGTAACTGTAACTGAGATAATACATGGGTTGTATCGTACGGCCAGTAATCAACTTGCCACGGCAGTAATGAATAGAGGTATTGTGGCTGAGTGCCGATAAAGATGCATAATACGGCGGCTATGCTCATAGCAATAAGCATATTGAGCGGTGCTTCTTTGGTACGAATACCGGAATCGTGTGCAAAGAAAGCAAAGTAAGGAATCTTAATGCCGGCATGATGAAATACGCCGGCAGATGCAAACAGCAGTATAAGCCAGAGGTAATCATAACCCTCCTGAATCATCGCAGTCATAATCATCGACTTGCTGACGAATCCGCTGAACAAAGGAAAAGCAGAGATAGAACAGGCGCCAATAATACACAATGTTGCTGTTTTCGGCATCGACTTGTATAAACCGCCGAGGTCAGAACCATTGGTATTGCCTGCGCGGTAAAGTACGGCGCCCATACTCATGAATAACAGGCCTTTAAAAAGCACATCGTTAAAAGCATGGGCCACGGCGCCATTAAGCGCTAATGCGGTCCCGATGCCAACTCCGCAGACCATAAAGCCAATCTGATTAATCATGCTGTAAGCAAGCACACGCCGCAGATCATTTTCGATGACAGCAAAAAAGATTGGGAAGCAGGTCATCACCGCACCAATGTAAACCAGGAGTTCAGTACCGGGAAAACCCCTTGCTAATGCGTATACTGCAACCTTGGTGGTAAACATCGAAAGGAAAACGGTTCCTGTCGGTGTTGCTTCGGGGTAAGCGTCTGTGAGCCAGTTATGCAGAAGGGGAAAAGCGCACTTGATGCCGAAAGCTAAAAAGATAAGCCACCCGCTAATACCTTCAAGGCCAATAAAATCAAATGCTAATGAGTCCGTCTCATAATAATGTATCAGCGCACCGGCAAGCAGCAGTAATCCTGAAGAAACCTGGATAACAAGGTAACGCATGCCGGCACGGATCGCACGCCCGGAGCGTCGCGCCCAGATGAGAAAAACAGAAGAGATTGCCAGCAGTTCCCAGAAAATAAACAGGGTGATCAGGTCACCGGCAAAAACGGCACCCAGCGCACTGCCGGCATAGACCAGGCTGGCGACATGCTGCATGGTATCACGGACATGCAGTGCAAAAATAAAAGCGATAAATGCAGCGATATGAAACAGGTAACCGAAAAGTAGGCTGAGCAGATCTGTTCGCATTAATATCAGTTCATACTGCATCATTGAGATGCTCGAAATTATGCCGGGTGAAACGTCAAGCCATAGGTGCAGACCACCGAGAACGGGTGTAGCTAGTATCACAATGTTGCGCAGCATGCCGCGTGTTGCCAGTGCCAGCAGGGCAGCAATAAAAAACGGAACAAAAGGTGGAAGATCAGTCATCCACATGGTAATAATCTTCTTTGCGTTTAAGAATCTTGCGCATCTGTTGGGCTATTAACACCAGAGCCACGCAGGCAACAAATCCAAATATCGCGTAGAACCCTGTGATGTCATCCCATTTGTTCATTGCGTGCCGGTGCAAAATAAAATCCATTATGAAAAGCAGTACACATATAATATAAAGCGCAGTTAACAGCCGTGATACATTACGCGGCTTATCGAACAGGTGTTGTTTTTGATCTGGCTGTTTCATATTATTTGCTACCGGACGCATTTAACGCCAGTTGATAAAAAGGATCCGGATAAAAAAACAGCAATAAACATGCAAGTGAAGTAATCATCATGGCGAACAGGCAGCTTGCTGGCGCTTCTTTTATTTCAGTGTATTTTGTGCCATCTTTTGCTTCACCAAAAAAACCTTTGACTGCAACGGGCAGCAGGTAAATAGTATTTAACAGCGAACTTAGCAGCAGCACTGTCAGTAACAGCCACTGGCCGGTTTCGACCATGCTCATACCGAGGTACCATTTACTCCACATGCCGGCGAAAGGCGGCAAGCCGATTATGCTCAGGCTGCCTATTAAAAAGGCGCCAAAGGTAACAGGCATAGCGCGGCCCAGTCCGCCCATATCACTGATATTACTTTTACCGGCAGCGATGAGAATAGCACCGGCAGCAAAGAATAAAGTGATCTTGGAAAAAGCATGCATCGATATATGCAGGGCGCCGCCAAGCACGCTCATGTTTGTAGCCAGCAATGCACCGAGAACGATATAACTCAACTGGCTAATAGTTGAATAGGCCAGGCGTATTTTTAGGTTGTCCTGAACCATGGCAATAAACGATGCCAGCAGGATAGTAGCGCCAGCAAACCAGATAAGCCAATCACTCGCTCCGGAGCTGGTAATAAAGTCAGTGCCAAATATATAGAGGGTAACTTTCAGTACCGTAAATACCCCCGCTTTGACAACGGCAACAGCATGCAGCAAAGCGCTTACCGGTGTCGGTGCAACCATTGCCGCTGGCAGCCAGCGGTGAAATGGCATTACTGCCGCCTTGCCAATGCCAAATATAAAAAGTGCATATAACAGCCCCGCCCAGGCCGGATCCAGTTTGCCAGCGAGTATGCCGCCTTCACGAAAGTCCAGGCTGCCGGTTATGGTATAGGTAATAAGTATGGCGAGCAGCAGAAAACCAATGGAAGTACCGAGAAGAATGCCAATATAGGTACGGGCGCCGCGTTTCGCTTCATCTGTGCCGGCATGTGCAACCAGCGGATAGGTGGATATGGTCAGTATTTCATACCACAGGAACAGGGTGAACAGGTTTCCGGCGAAGGCGACACCAAGTGTGCAGCCGATGGCGATCGCGAACATGGCATAAAAACGTGTCTGGTTTTGTTCATTGTGTTTGCGCATGTAACCAATGGAATAAATCGATGTAACCAGCCACAACGAACTGGCAACCAGTGCAAACAGCATACCCAGTGGTTCAATTTCAAAGCGAATGGCAAGGCCGGGAAGAGGTTCGGCAATATCGACAGCCAGTAATGTGCCATCTCCAAACTTTGTATAAAGCGATAAAACAATGCCGCATACCGCCGTCGCCGTTACCAGTGTTACTGCCTCTCGCAGATTGGGCCAGCGATCGCATAACGTGATGCCAAGGGCACCGGCAATTGGCAGAAAGACTGCAAGCAGAATCAGCTGCTGATCATTCATGGTAGGAAGTAACACCCAGCAGTTCTACCGCAGTTTCAGCGACGCTAACAGTGAGTTCAGTATTGAGACCAAAATAAATGTTGGCAAGAACAAGTGTCCACATCGGTAGCAGTAATGACAGCGGTGCTTCAGTAACCGTCACGCCTGTTTCTGTTGCAGGGCGGAAGAACAGAACTTCTACTATCTTCCACATATATACCACGCTGAGCAGTGATCCCAGCAAGATCACTAGCGCGATCAGCCATGACTGCTGTTCGAGTGCGGCAAGCACGAAATACCATTTACTGATAAAACCGGCGGTGCCGGGTATCCCTATAAGACTTAGACCGGCGATAAAGATAGCGGCAAAAGTCCATGGCATCTGTCGGCCTATGCCATGAATGTTCTTAAAATTGCTGGAACCGACGCGGTAGACGATAGCGCCGGCTGCCATGAAAAGCGCACCTTTCATCAGAGCATGATTGAATACATGAACCAGGGTGGCGGTAACACCGAGTGCTGAAGCAAATCCTATTCCTAATACCATGTAACTGATCTGTGCAATGCTGGAGTAGGCAAGGATGCGCTTGATGTCATTTTGTTGAATGGCCGCAATCGATGCAAGGATTACACCGAAAACGCCGAGTAGCAGGAATATATATTTAGTCGGTTCAAACTTGAGAAAATCACTGGAGAAAACGGTAAATACCATGCGCAGCATGATATATACCGCAACTTTTGTTGCGGTAGCTGAGAGAAAAACACTGATGACCGAGGGCGAGTACGTATATGCATTTGGCAGCCACAGGTGTAGCGGAAACAGTGCGAGTTTTAGGGCTATGCCTACTACGATAAATATAAAACCGGTATGTACCGTGCGGTGATCTAATATCGGCTGCAGGCGCTGGTGAAGATCCTGCATGTTCAGTGTGCCTGTTTCAGCATAAATCAAACCGATGCCTATCAACAGAAAAGTTGCGCCTATCGAGCCCATTATCAGGTACTGATAAGCGGCTGTCAGTGCCCGCCGTTGTGTGCCCATTGCTATCAGCACATAAGAAGAAAGTGATGAGATTTCAAGAAATACGAACAGGTTAAACACATCACCCGTTTGCGCAATACCGAGCAGGCCGACAAAGCAGAGAAGAAATGCTGAATAAAAAAGAGAGGTCTGCTGCAGCGGGATTTCCTTTTCGACAGTGCGCAATGCATAGGGCAGTGTGATAGCTGCAATAGCTGCCACGATAAGTGAAACAAATGCATTCACCGCATCGATGCGGTACTCAATTCCCCATGGCGGTGTCCAGCCACCTAGTTCATAGCTGATTACACTACCGTCTATAACAACCGATAATTGCCAGCAGGCCAATGTGAAGCATAACCAGGTGACTGCCAGTGTCATTAACCAGGGCAGTTTCCCATTTGGCAGCATTGCTGTTATGGGAGCGGCTAACAACGGTATTACAACCAGTAGCAGGCACAGGTTCTGTTCGATCACAGAGACATATCCTGATCGTGGATCTCATCTTCTTCGATGGTGCCGTAGGCTTCTTTAATGCGAACGACAAGAGCTAGACCTAGCGCAGTCGTTGAGACACCAACAACTATTGCTGTCAGTATCAGTACATGCGGCAAGGGGTTGGAATATCTTGTGAAACCATCAGCGATTATTGGTGTAGTGCCTTCGTCAACATAACCGATACTGATGTACAGCAAAAAAACGGAAGTCTGGAATATGTTGAGTCCTGCAATTTTTTTTATCAGATTACCGCGGTTTATCACGGTATAAAACCCGGCCATCATCAATAAGATAACGACCCAGTAATTATAGTGACCGATGATAATATCAATCATGATTTTCTCTGTTTGCGAAAGCGTAGAAGATCATTAACATTACGGCGCTGACTGTAATGCCAACACCCAGCTCAATCACCATGATGCCAATATGCTGACCCTGTATCGGATTAAGCGAAAGAAGATTGTAGTCGAGGAAGTTTCCACCCATCAGCATGGTGACAACACCGGTGCCGGAAAAGATCAGGACACCTGTGCTTGCGAGTATACGTAATACACCAAGAGGTAAAATCTGCTCTGTTGCTTTCATGCCAAACACCAGGGCGTAAAAAATAAATGCGACACTCAGAATCACCCCTGCCTGAAAGCCACCGCCAGGGCCATAGTCACCATGAAATTGAACGTAAAAAGCAAACAGGGCAATGACCGGGAAAAGGTACTTGGCGATAACTCTGAGTAACAGGTGGTTTTTCATCAGTCATCTTCCCGTTTGGGTCTTCGTGTAATTCGCCCGCCAATCAGTAACATTACACCTATACCTGCAGTAAAGATAACGGTTACTTCACCAAGTGTGTCATAACCGCGATAACTTGCCAGAACAGCGGTAACAATATTAGGAACACCTGTTTCTTCTATGCCGTGTTCAATGTAGTAGGGTTTTACATGTTCCTGAGCGGGAGAGTGAGGGTCACCAAAAGAAGGGATGTCATAGGTGCCATAGATCAGGGCACCACCAGTAATGAGAACAACGAGCAATGGAATCCTGGCGTTGTGTGCAGGTTTTTTTTCATTATGGTTTTTTGTCAGAGCCAGCGTAGCAAGCATGAGTACTGTCGATATGCCGGCACCAACGGCTGCTTCAGTAAAAGCAACATCAGCAGCATTCATAACAACAAACAGACCGGCAGAATGTAAACTAAAAATACTAAACAGCATGATGACGACGAACAGATTGCGCATTTTAATGATGGCAATTGCTGTGATGGTGAGAAATGTGAGTAGCGTTATGTCGATGATCGTGTCTATCATAAAGTAGCTCGCTACTGTTTTTTGTCGAGTTCTGGTTTCAGGCCACTTAGTAGTGGCAGTATAGGCAAGTGCATGAGTGGCTGTTGGGTTGCTGAAAAGTAAAAATATAAAAATTAGCAGTAGTTTCAGGCTGGCGATGCTTACGCCAGTCTGCATACAAAGACCAATAAGAAAAGCGGCTGCACACGCTGTGTCTGTGATACCAACAGCATGAAGTCTCGAATAAAAATCTGGGAAGCGGTGAATACCAATGCCGCCAGCAATACCAAGCAAAGAGCCTGCAATAATAAAAGACCAACTGATGATGTCAATGACCATCATTTTTTTGACCAGAGTTAATCATCTTCAGCTAATCGTCTTCTCCAGAGGTGTAAAAGTTTCCCTGTTCAACAAATTTCAATACAGCGACGACGCCGATGAAATTGATCAGTGCGTATGTCAATGCGATATCGATCATGTCTGTACGCTCTGAAAGAACAGCAAAAACTGCTATCAGTAAAACAGTTTTAGTGCCGACCATATTAACGGCAAGGATTCTGTCATAGACGGTTGGCCCCAGAAACGCGCGCGCCAGCGCAAGTGAAATAGTAATAAGGATGGCGAAAGCAGCTACAGAAAAAATCACGGTTATTCGTCCTCGTAATCTTCAGGTACGGCTTTGGCCATGCGGCCACTGCGGAGATCTTCAGCAGCCTCGATGCTTAATGAGTGTACGGTAATGGTTTTCTTGTTGACTATTACACTGACGGTGCCCGGTGTCATCGTGATGGCGTTGGCGTAGATGACGCGGGAAAGATCTGTTTTCTGCGTTAGTGGCAATTCGAATAATTGCGGACTGATATTTTTACCCGGTTTAAAAATACGTTTCAGAACGTCGATATTGGCAAGGATTACTTCGCGGGACAGAAATAACCAGAAGCGTAGCAGCATAGGGGTCATGTGTACTGGATATTTCTCACGGTCGACGGTGTCCATGCGGTGCGCGATATAGACTATGAGCAATGTCGAAGCGAGTCCCAGCGACAACATTAATAGGTTGAGTTGGCCTGACAGTGAAAGCCATAACATAAACAGTAAAGTGCCAAGGCTGACATTATGTTTAACTGAGTAGTTCATTATTCTGCTTCTAATATGACCAGAATCAGCCTCCATTATAGCAACACTGTAGATAGTATTCATATACCGAGGTTTTTAAATGGCAGGTATATGACTATTGTTAATCACCAGTCAGCAGTGGCTGATGATATGAAAGCGTAGTGAACACTAACATGATCATAATTCCTGTTGTTAACAGCTTTATATCCATGTTGTTTTTTTGACTTCATAATGTAAATCAATCATGCTCTGATGGTCTCAAAAGGATTCCTATGCAAGCACATACTTTTTTTTATATCTGCTGATAATTTTACTTTCGGCACGCTTGTTTGCTGAGCTTGCAGTACGTCTTAAATCACCATCTGTCATCGGCGAACTGTTTGCAGGTGTTGTCATCGGTCCCAGTATATTAGGCTGGATTGAGCCAGTAGAAGCGCTCAAGTTAATGGCCGAAATCGGCATCATCCTTTTGTTGTTCGAAGTAGGTCTGGGTACGGATATAAAGCGCCTGATCAGGTCGGGAACAAAATCTATCCTGGTTGCCATCATCGGTTTTATAACACCTCTGATACTTGGTTATTCTATCGGGCACTGGTTATTCGGTCTGACATTGTTAGAGTCACTGTTTATTGGCGGAACACTGACCGCTACTAGTATTGGTGTAACAATACGTGTGCTGAGTGATTTAAAGCTCAATAATTCTCATCAAGGGCAAATTGTACTGGGTGCAGCAGTGATCGATGATGTGCTCGGTGTGGTGTTGCTGGCATTATTATATGAGTTTTCTATAGGCGGTGGTGTTAACTGGGGCAACGCAGCTAAGGTACTGGTATTTATCAGTGCTTTTTTTGTACTGGCACCGATGCTTGCAAAATTCATGTCTGTCATTATTAAACGTTTTTGTGAGGTCAGTGAAATACCAGGACTTCTTCCTACCACTATTGTTTCTCTGGTTCTGTTTTTTGCATGGTTGGCACACGCAGTCGGTGCACCAGAGCTGCTTGGCGGTTTTGCTGCAGGTCTTGCACTGTCACGACGATTCTTTCTACCGCTGGGTGTAAATTTGCGTAAGGATGAAGACTTCGCCAAAGATATTGAACATCAGATGCAACCCATCATCCGTTTATTTACCCCTATCTTTTTTGTGGTAGTGGGCTTGTCGATCAATCTTAGAGAAATTGACTGGGGTTCATCCCATGTCTGGGTTTTTTCACTGATACTGCTGCTGGCAGCAATCCTTGGAAAAATGCTAGGTTCATTATTAATTCGTGAAAGTTGGGCTTCACGTTTGATGATTGGTATGGCGATGGTTCCAAGAGGTGAAGTCGGACTTATCTTTGCGGAACTGGGTCGTTTCAGTGGAATTTTTAACAATGAAGTTCATGCCGGTATGGTCATAGTGATTGTGCTCACTACAATCATTCCGCCAATTGCCATGAAATGGTTTTATAAACGTTACTCTCATTTAATTTCG
>CAWBXM010000032.1:0-44753 GCA_963792545.1 uncultured Gammaproteobacteria bacterium
ATGTGTGCTCAATTTTTTTACCCGATAAGGGCAACATTTCCACCGTCATTTCCGGTAGCCGCAAGATTGCGCAACTATGATTGAATACTGAACTACCCGGATTAATGACCAAGGTGTCGCCCAAGTATTCGGCAAAAACCTGATGCGTATGGCCGACGACGAGAACATCATGATCAAAAGATTGCAATGTCTGAGTCCACTGCGCGACACGTTCTGGCAATATCTTGCCGTGTTTATCCAGTAATTTTATGCCGCCATGACAGCCGTCAGGTGGCTGTGCATGTACCATGTATAAATGTTTCCCTTCGATGTTGGCCTGGTATGACGTCGGTAGTCGTTTGAGAAAAGACAATGCTGTTTATCGGACTTATTGTTGGTCCGTCTCACGTTGATCATCATCATGGTGATCAATATACTTCAGATCATGATTGCCTATAATCGTCTGGCAATGACTCTTCTCAGCAAGGCTATGGTCTCACCTAACTGATCCATATAACCGGCGATATCACCAGCGCACAACACCTGCTCTACACCGGCTTTTTCAAAAATTTGCAGTGCTTCTGCCACCGGTTCGGGGCTGGCGTGAACATCACTTATCAAACCAATCAACGTCATACAAAAAGCCTACACTAAATCCGTTAATTTGTAACTTATTTCCTCAGTCAATAACCTTGAATATTTCAATTCACCCTAATATATTAAGTATCAATAGTAATTTATGCAAGAGTAGGAACATCACAAAAATTCGTCAGGCAGCGGTGGCTGGAGCCTTTTATCCAGGACAAAAACAGACATTACAACATGATGTCAATGCCCTGTTGCGCACTGCCCTGTTAGATAATGAACAGTCTAAACATACACCACAGTCTCCGCCGAAAGCGATTATCGTTCCGCATGCAGGTTATATCTATTCAGGTGAGACGGCTGCAGCCGCCTATATCCGTTTAGCCCCTTTTCGAGAGTCTATCAAGCGCGTGGTATTACTCGGTCCGGTACATCGTGTGCCGGTTCGTGGTCTGGCGCTTCCGGATGCCGATATCTTTGCTACCCCTCTGGGTGACATCGAAATCGATCAGCCTGCCGTTGCGGCCATAATAGACAAACCACAGGTTGTGGTCAGCGCAGCGGCACATGAGCAGGAGCATTCACTGGAAGTTCAGCTGCCTTTTCTGCAAACTGTACTGGCAGATTTCAAACTCGTGCCGTTAGCTGTTGGTGATGCTAGCGCCGAAGACGTTGCCGATGTGCTGAATATCTTATGGGGCGGACAGGAAACGTTAATCGTAATCAGTTCTGACCTGTCGCATTTTTTGCCTTATCAGACGGCGCAGCGGTCGATAGCGAAACGGTACACTCCATCATAAATTTGAGCAGCACATTAAATCATCAACAGGCCTGTGGCGGCACACCCGTCAATGGCCTGTTGCTTGCTGCCAGAGAGCACCACCTGCAACCGCAGCTGCTGGATCTGCGTAATTCAGGTGATACAGCTGGAGATAAAGATCGGGTTGTCGGTTATGCCTCATTTGCATTCGAAGATAACGCCGATGCTGACGAGCTCACCATGTCGGATAAACCACTAGAAAATAAAGGTGAGATATTACTGCGTATTGCGCGTGATTCCATCGCACAGGCCTTAGGTATGACGCTTTCTACGAATAAAACACTGATACAGAAAAAACCCTGGCTTCAAGAAAAAGGCGCATGTTTTATTACCCTGACCCAACATGGTCAGCTCCGCGGCTGCATCGGTACACTGCAGGCAACCCGCAGCCTGTTTGATGATGTACAGGCCAACGCTAAAGCCGCCGCATTTAACGATCCGCGTTTTAAACCACTAAGCATTGAAGAATTCAACGAAACACAGGTCGAAGTCTCATTATTATCAACGACACAGAATATGCAATTTTCATCTGAACAGGAAGCGCTGGCGCAGTTACAGCCTGACATCGATGGTATAGTTTTCGAATACGGCTCATATCGTAGTACTTTCCTGCCGCAAGTCTGGCAGCAGCTGCCCGACAGCCAACAATTTATGGCACACCTGAAACAGAAAGCAGGATTACCCACAGACTTCTGGGATGATGAAGTCAAACTTTCTCGCTACACTGTAACCAAATGGAAAGAAAGTGATTTTACACCTGAGGCAACGCAAGCATGACACAAGCTACTTCATATCCAGGTCGGTACTGGCACGTAATTGACGATGGCCGCATCCAGTGCGACCTGTGTCCACGCGACTGTAAACTTCATGAGGGCCAGCGCGGTGCGTGTTTTGTACGCATGCGTGAGAATGATCAGATAGTGCTAACCACTTATGGTCGCTCATCCGGCTTCTGTATTGACCCTATCGAGAAAAAACCGCTAAATCATTTTTACCCCGGCAGCAGCGTATTGTCTTTCGGTACTGCGGGCTGCAATCTGGCCTGTAAATTCTGCCAGAACTGGGATATCAGTAAATCCAGAGACATGGACCGGTTGATGGATCAGGCCTCACCCGAAGCCATTGCCAAAGCAGCACATCAACACGGCTGCAAGAGCGTTGCTTTTACCTACAATGATCCAGTCATCTTTACTGAGTATGCCATGGATACCGCTGATGCCTGCCATGCGCTTGGCATTAAAACCGTGGCGGTCACAGCCGGTTACATCCACGCAGAAGCACGTCGTGATTTCTTTGCCAAGATTGATGCGGCTAATGTTGATCTGAAAGCTTTCACCGAAGAGTTTTATTACAAACTAACCGGCTCACACCTGCAACCGGTACTGGACACATTAATCTATCTCAAAAAAGAGACCGATGTCTGGTTGGAAATTACCACCCTGCTCATCCCCGGAGAAAATGATTCCACAGAAGAGATTACTGCGATGTGCCAGTGGATCAAAAAAGAACTGGGGCCTGATGTGCCATTGCATTTTTCTGCCTTCCACCCTGATTATAAGATGGCAGATATTCCGGCAACCCCTCCAGCCACGTTGATTCGTGCGAGGAACATCGCGCTTAAAGAAGGCCTGCACTACGTCTACACAGGCAACGTACACAATAAAGAAGGTGATACTACCTTCTGCCCGAACTGTCACACTGCGTTAATCGAACGCGACTGGTACCAGATCAACAGCTACCATCTAAACAAAGAAGGCAAGTGCCCCGATTGTGGTGCAGTCATCGCCGGAAAATTTGATGATAAAGCCGGTGATTTTGGAAGTAACCGCATACCTATCACCATAAGCAGGCTGTGACTTAGCTGATGCACTTGACACAATTAGACGATCGCATTACTTTACTGATGTATTTTAGAAAACTGTCTAATTAAATAATAACGACAATAATAAATAGGATCAAAATAATGAGCACAACAGACCTGTTTTCGCCAGTTACACTCGGTAACCTTAAATTAAAAAACCGCATCATAATGGCCCCAATGACAAGGAATCGTGCCGCCAGTGGAAATATCCCTCAGGCAATGAATGTTGAATACTACCGCCAGCGTGCTACTGCCGGATTAATCATTAGCGAAGCTTCACAGGTCTCACCTGAAGGCGTGGGATACCCTGGCACGCCTGGCATCTATAATGACGAACAGGTTGCCGGCTGGCAGAAAATAACCGACGCGGTACATAAAGAAGGCGGTTTGATCATTCTTCAACTCTGGTACTGCGGTCGAATCTCACACCCGGATTTATTACCTGACAATCAAACACCCGTTGCCCCATCGGCGATAAAACCCGAGGGTGAAGCCTTCACTTTCGAAGGCATGAAACCTTTTGTCGAGCCTCACGCACTGGAAATCGCCGAGATAAATAACATCGTTTCACAGTATAAAAATGCAGCAGAAAAAGCCAGACAGGCCGGTTTTGACGGCGTCGAAATCCATGCTGCCAATGGCTATCTAATCGACCAGTTTCTGCGTGATGGCAGCAATAAACGCAATGATGAATATGGCGGCAATCGAGAAAATCGCATGCGTTTTTTAAACCAGGTAATCGATGCCGTACTTCAGGTATGGGACAGCCAGAGTGTAGGCATACGTTTGACACCAGAGAACAGCTTTAACAGCATGTCCGATTCAGACCCGCAGGCGCACTTCAACTATTTTATCAGCCAGCTGAATGTAAGACAGCTGGCATACATTCATTTACTCGAAGGTGACATGATGGGTGCTGCAAGCAAAGTAAATTACCGTGCCCTGCGCGATGCTTACAATGGCATGTACATAGCAAACAATGGTTACGATAAAAGCCGGGCACAAAGCGCCCTGCAAAATGGTGACTGCAACGCAGTAGCTTTTGGTATACCGTTTATTGCTAACCCGGACCTGTTACAACGTTTTAAGGATAACCTACCCCTGAATGAAGCTGACCAGGCAACCTTTTATGGTGGTGATGAAACCGGATATACTGATTATCCGACTGCTGCAAGCGCCGGTTAAAGGCAATCACTGCTCACTCACAAAAAATCAAAATGTCGTCCGCGAACAACGCAAGAGACACGAAAAAACAAAATAGTAATGCTATGAAAATATAAAAGCTTTTATTTGCGTCTTTTGCGGTATTCGCGGACTATCGCTATTAAAGTTTTTACCATAAGGTTCGACGACGGACGTCTGTTAGCGACCATGAACGAGCACTCAGGACTTATACATTCTTTTTATTTAACAATATAGAGCAGTGGCAGGACTTATAGGAATAAAACAAAAACGATTAGATATAAAAAAGACTTAGATCAAGTTTTCACTGCATTTTAGTGTTTATAATATTTAATATACAAATGGGTAATATCGGATTGCAATTATGCGCGTTCTTATTTTGCTATCGTTGGTAATCTTTTCATTTCCTGCATTTTCATCACAAGCAGCAGATAACAGCAGAATCTGTGCTCCCTTTCGTGGTGGAATTGTAGATCCAGCAATAATCAATTCAATGTTACAGGCAAGTGAAGAAGGTCGTCTCTTCCGGATTCAGCCAAAAAATTCAAAAGTTGGTTTTTGCGTCAACAGTGCCATTGGTCGAGTCGAAGCTCGCTTCCAGGGAATCGAGGGCGGTTTCGCTTTGCGAAAAGAAGTCTGGGGCGATAAATCACAGATGTTGGTAATGCTTGATACCAATTCACTGGAGATGGAAGGTGACTACCTTAAAGACATGATCAAAGGCGAGTACTTTCTGGACACTTACACATATTCAAAAATATTATTCGTTAGCACAAAACTTTGGTGGCTAGGCCATGACAAAGCCATCCTCGAAGGTATGTTAACTATGCATGGCGTAACGAAGCCGGTATATTTTCGTGTGCAAATAACAACCGTGCCAAACCAAAATTCTCAAAGCGTCGCCGATATTGTTGTTACTGCAAAATCTTTTATTAATCGCAAGGATTTTGATATGAATAATTTAACATTTCTGGTAAGTGACACGGTTGAACTTTGTATGCGAGTTCAAGCGTCACTATTTCAAAGATAGTGAACTCATCAACCATTGAATCTCTGTAAAATAATCGTGACAACAATCTATATTTTTTAAACTTTGTTGACACTAAACTTAATTATACAAATTATCTTCGATACCGATATCTTACTTGACTAATATCAACTTGACGGCTTCAAACATGAGGTTTAATAATAAATAATTCTTATAAGAAGGAGGTAACATGATGAATTCGACATTATTAATTGTTGCAGATAATAGTAAAGCACGTTTTTTTTCGATGGAGTCTCGTACCGGACCTATTGAAGAGACTAAAAGTGTTGTTCATACGGAAGCACGATTACATGAGCAAAATATGACGAGTGACTTACCCGGACGTGATAGTGGTAAAGATGGCGAGGGTACGCATAACTATCAGAGTAAAATAAGCCCTAAAGAACAGGAAAATATAAACTTCGCACGTGAAATCGCCGCTGAACTCAATAAAGCACGTAAAGAAAATGAGTTTAAACAACTTGTACTGGTTGCGGCACCGGAATTTTTGGGGAAACTGCGTGAACAGATGAATGAACAAACACGCAAGATGGTATCTTTTGAACTGGCGAAAAATCTATCTCATCTTAATCCGGTAGAGATTCGAGAGCATTTACCCGAACGCTTACCAGCCCTCTAAACGTTTCAGAGCCGAGCAAAATGCTCGTCTGGTGGTCAATGCAGGACGCTATTATCGCACCATGTATCATGCGGAAAATAGCTTCTGGAATCAGCGTGACCAGCATATGTTTGGAACCTTACAGGCGTTCTAGATGAATATATCTGGTTCTATGAAACCCGAGCAGTTAATCCATTGAGTAAGCAAACAATGAGCGGTATGCCCGATACTTTTCCCTTTAGTCTTTAGGTGTTGACACCATGAGTTTTTCAATCACATCAGATGCCTTTGAAGCAGAGCAGAAAATTCCAGAGCGATACACCTGTGATAACAAGGACATCTCCCCTGCATTACACTGGTCTGGTCAACCAGAAGGCACACAGAGTCTGGTTTTGATAATGGATGACCCCGATGCGCCCGATCCGGAAGCGCCGAAAATGACCTGGGTTCACTGGGTTTTGTATAACCTGCCAACAGATTCAGATCGATTGCCAGAGGCTGTGCAGGACCGTGACCTCCCTCCGGGAACCTTGCAAGGGATCAATAGCTGGAATCGCACTGGTTATGGTGGCCCCTGTCCACCGATAGGGTCGCATCGTTACTTTTTTAAGTTGTATGCATTAAATTGCGCCCTGCCAGATTTACATCTTCCAGATAAAGATGCACTGCTGGAATCAATGCAAGGCTATGTGCTGGCAGAAACGGTATTGATGGGCACTTATCAGCGTTCAGGATAAGCATTATGCAACAGAGCATCAGTAGCCAATCTATTATGCTTGAGTTTGCAGCCGCTACCGGACTCTCCGAGCTCTCGCATGAACCGCGCCGATACCTGTGGACCGATGCCTTTGCGGTATGTAATTATCTGCAGCTGTATAGTCAAACCGGCGAACAAAGCTTTTTGCGACTGGCCTTAACACTGGTTGATCAAGTCCATCAGATTCTGGGGCAACAGCGTAAAGACAGCGGGCATAGTGGATGGCTCAGTGATCTTGATGATGAACAGGCTCAGCTACACCCTACCCGCGGAGGTTTAAGAATTGGCAAGAAACTTAATGAACGACAGGTGCACGAACCAGTTAATGAGACTCTCGAGTGGGAGCAGGATGGTCAATATTTTCATTACCTGACGAAATGGATGCATGCGCTTAATCGCGTTAGTCAGGTAACGGATAAAAGCATTTATAACCAATGGGCACTGGAGCTTGCCAAAGTGGCACATGCCGCATTTACCTACACGCCCTCAGCTGGCGCTACAAAACGCATGGTCTGGAAAATGAGCATTGATCTCTCCCATCCCCTGGTTGATTCGATGGGACAGCACGACCCACTGGATGGTCTGATCACCTATCAGCAACTACAAGCCACTGCAAAACAGTTTCCCGAAACACCCGTAGAACTCGGCCTGAAAACAGAAATCGAAGACATGGTTGCTATGTGTGCGGGTCACAACTGGGCTAGCCAGGACGCATTGGGCATCGGCGGCCTGCTAACCGATGCTTACAAGCTGGTTCAACTCATCGGCATCCATGCGCTGAATGAAACAGCCAGACTGGAAGCATTATTGCGTGATATTGAGTATAGTCTACAAGTTTTTCTCACTCACAATCAGTTGAATCTACCCGCAGAATATCGCCTGGCATTTCGCGAACTGGGGCTGGCTATCGGCCTGCAGACAATAAGCAGAATGCAAAAGCAAATTGAGCAACAGCCTGAGCATTTTTCCGATGCTAAGCTAATACTGACCCTGATGACAAAGCTATCTCATTTTCATCGTATCCATGAACTCATCGAGAGCTTCTGGGTAGAGCCCGATCATCAATCGGTTAAAACCTGGCAAGAACATGCAGATATTAATAAGGTCATGCTGGCTACCAGTCTGGCAGCGGATGGATATTTACACTTATAAAATCAAGCCTGATTCACAGAGACCTTTATATCATGAACAATATAATCGTATACATAAAAATTAGGCCCTTACTTAGTGAGATGTTTTAGGAATCCTGGCTGTAAATTTCCCACTTTTTATTTTTACTTCCATTTTATCCGCATCAACTGAGTCAGGTAAGTTAAACAATCTGCAAAAGTTCACCTGTTGTGTTGTTATTTTAGTCTCTCCTTTTTTCGTGCTACTGTTTTCTTCCGCATGCACTCCAGTAATTTGAAACAGACCATCCTTCACCCTGACTTCAATTTCCTTCGGCCGGAATCCTTTTAAGTTACCTCTGATAACCACTTGATCTTTATCATCCTGTAACGTCAGGTCAATATCGGTTAATAGTTCTGATTCAGCATTTAACCAATCAGATATTTCGTCACCTTGATCCGGAGCGCGGTTATGAAAGATATGATATGCGCGATCCCGAATCATCTTCTGTATATGATCAAAGGTCGTGAAAAAATTATTACTTTTATGAATGACTGGAAGCTCTGAACTTTTGTGCGCTTTCATTTTAACGGCCTCGCTAATAACTAAAAAAATTTACAACTCGTTTCCCTCACTTATTACGCTTAAAATATAACCAAAATCCATAAGTTCGTATTGATGAAAATCAAGTTTGTCTACAAATGATATATAAAAAAATAGATTTCTATAACCTGCTCAACATCCTGCCACCTGTTTTTCGATACCAAATGTTACTCACACCTCACATTTTAGTAAATTATTTTTGCTTTTAAGTCCAAAAGGATTAGTATTACCCGCTGGTAATGTCTGGCAAACAGGAACTGGCTCGTAGTCGCCCCTTGCCGCCTGCCTCAAATCAAACTGAAAATAACAGGCCTTCTCACTAAAACTAAAGCGGAAAATTCAAACGTGATTATCAAACCAAAAACTCGTGGTTTCATCTGTACAACAACGCATCCAACGGGCTGCGCAGCTAATATCAAAGAGCAGATAGCGCGCGTAAAAGCCGATGGTGTTATGACAAACGGCCCTAAAAAGGTTTTAGTGATCGGTGCCTCAACCGGATATGGTCTGGCATCACGCATTACTGCTGCCTTTGGCTCAGGCGCAGCAACTCTGGGCGTATTTTTAGAAAAGCCAGCCACTGAGACAAAACCCGGCTCTGCAGGCTGGTATAACTCAGGCGCTTTTGAAAAAGCCGCCCACGCAGAAGGCCTTTATGCAAAAAGCATCAATGGCGATGCTTTCTCTAATGAGATGCGCGATAAAGCCATCGAAATAATTAAACAAGATTTAGGGCAAGTTGACCTAGTGGTTTACTCGCTCGCCTCGCCTGTGCGTAAACTGCCAGACACAGGTGAAGTCATTCGCTCGGTATTGAAGCCGATTGGCAGCACTTACAGAGCGACTGCTGTCGACACCAGTAAAGACGTCCTCATCGATGCTGAGATTGAGCCAGCAACAGAAGAAGAGATAGAGAACACCGTTACCGTGATGGGCGGTGAAGACTGGGAATTATGGATGAGTGCATTGAAAGCTGCAGGCGTATTAGCCGATGGCGTAAAAACAGTATCATACAGCTATATCGGCACGGATATTACCTGGCCGATCTACTGGCACGGTGCATTGGGCAAAGCCAAAGAAGATATGGACCGAGCCGCGGCCGCAATACGGCAGTCACTGGCCGATATTAATGGCACAGCGAATGTTGCAGTACTTAAGAGCGTGGTCACACAGGCCTCTGCTGCCATACCGGTAATGCCTTTATATATCGCCATCGGCTTTAAGGTAATGAAAGAGTTGAATATTCACGAAGGTTGCATCGAACAGATCAATCGCATGTTCCGTACCCAGTTATATAAAGACAGTGGCGCAGATCTGGATGAAAACGCACGTATCCGTATGGACGACTGGGAGCTACGTGACGATGTGCAAAACAAAGTCAAACAGTTATGGCCTCAGATAACCAATGAAAACATTTTTGAATTATCTGACTATCAGGGTTACAAAGATGAGTTTTTAAAACTGTTTGGCTTTGGTATCGAAGGTATTGATTATGATACCGACGTGGATACGTTGATTGATTTTGAGCCGGTGACTATCTGAGTTTAACGATTTAAGATAACGATATAAGCGCAAGACATTGAACACTAGAACAGATATGCACTGCATCGATGAGGGCAAGATGTAAACATATCGTTTATCTGAAGAACTCGCTCAATACTTCTCAGCAAGTACCTTATTATTTTTCGCCTGCGCCCTGTCACTTACTGCCTATTACAGACACAACAATTGACTTATAGCAATTTACACCTTGATTTATGACTGTACAATGTTAATTAACTTCATTGCAAGGTGTTAACTTTTATGAGAGCAGCTATTCATTTTGTGCTACTAGGATTTTTGTGTCTGCTTATATCCAATGTTCAGGCAATAGAAAAAATCACTATCCAGCTGGACTTCACTCCCGATATCGAAGCGGGTAAAACCACATTCAGCGTCTGCGCCAGATGCCATCTGCCTGAAGCCTGGGGAAACTCAGACGGAACTTATCCACAACTGGCGGGGCAGCATGTCAATGTACTGATGAAACAGCTGCTGGATATCCGCAACGGCACCCGCCAGTCATCATTAATGTATCCCTTTGTTCAGCAACGTACTATCGGCGGCTATCAGGAATTGAGCAACGTAGTCGCCTACATATCCACCCTGCCGATGAACCCGGCACATGCTAAAGGCCCATGGCACAAAGGCAGTAAAGAATATAAACAGGGCAAAAAGATCTATCAGAAAAATTGCAGCAGCTGCCATGGCGACAATGGTGAAGGAAATAATACATTGGCCTACCCGAGATTGCAGGGACAGAATTTTCAATACATGAGCCGGCAACTGGGGCGAATAAAAAGCGGCCAGCGTGTAGTGCATACTGCTATGCAGGCAGTTATACAAAGTCTTGACCTTCAACAGCTCGATAGAGCGGTTAACTATGCCAGCCATTTTTCAGTACCAAAAAAAGATGTGGCAGCGTCGAGATCATGGCGCAATCCTGACTTTAAATAAGACCCACTTTAATTAAGAGACAAGCATGGGAAATAAAGATAAAAACAAAGATAAGAGCCGATTATCCAGACGGCAAATCCTTAAAGCAGGTTTAGCGGCAGGGACACTCTCCGGTATCTCATCACCTCTGCAGGCTGCCGTTGCGGCTAAACAAGCCCCAGCTGCAGACAGCAGCGATGCACTGCCCTTCTCTATCAGAAAATTACTTAAAGAAGCAACGCTGCCAGCAGCAAAAGGTGCACGTATAGTCGTTGTCGGTGGCGGCTGGTCGGGGCTGACCATGGCCAAATATCTCAAGATCCACAACCCAGCTTTTGATGTGGTGCTCATCGATAAACGTCCCGAGTTCATTTCTTTTCCTGCCAGCAATTCATGGCTTGCTGATCAGATCAATCTTGATTTTTTAACACATAGTTACATCGATGCCGCTAAAAACCACGACTACCAGTTTTTAAATACCACGGTGCTGGGCTTTGATCGTGAATCAAAAAAAGTTTTTACTAGCAACGGTTATATAAGCTATGACTACATGGTGCTGGCACCCGGTATCGAATATGACTATAGCCGAATAGGCGTTGATGACCCTGAATCCCAGATACGGCTGTATAACGATTACCCCGGTGGTTTCGTCAATAGTTCAGAAATCATAACTATCAAAAGAAAGTTAAACACATTTAAAGGCGGCACTTTTGTTCTAAACGTACCAAACGGAGAATACCGTTGCACCGCTGCGCCTTATGAGCGCGCCTGCATGGCAGCCGCTATCTTTAAGAAACGAAGAATCAAGGCAAAGATTTTACTGCTCGATATGAACGCTGAAATCCGCATTAAAAAACGGGGCTTTGAAAAAGCATTTTCCAGCCTGTACGGTGACTATATCAGTTACCTGCCCAGCTCTGAAATTTCTGGGGTTGATATCGATAATAAAACGATCAGTACCGATTTCGATGATTACCAGTTTGATGACGCCATCATATACCCACCGGTACGCGCCTCCTCTTTATTAGAAGATGCCGGTGTCGCCAACCTGAAAACTCCGCAAAAAGTTGCAAATACCGATCCTTATAAATACCACATCATCGGTGATGAGCATGTTTATGTCACCGGAGATGCGAGGTCACAGCCATTTTCCAAAGGCGGCCACACTGCGAACTCAGAAGCGCAATACGTCGCAGAAGTCATCGCTGCTCATGCACTGGGTAAAGAAGTCAGGTGGCGCAGTCCGCAGACCATGTGTTTTTCTGCTGTCGATATAAACCCACTGCAAGCGATGAGCATCATCACTTTCTATAAATTCAACAAACACAACAAGGAGTTTGAATTTGACAGCACCCACATGATGGAAGACTGGAATGTCGAAGGTGGTCAAGCTAGCCTGGCGTGGGCGGAAGGCATGTATCGTGATATGTTTTACAAGTAATCGATGAATTGAAGCCGTACCCGCTGGACAATAAACGTCTAAAAAAACTGGGCTATTTTAATACTTAATCACTACTATTGGTGTCCTTGATCATGATTCCATGCCAGACAAAACTGGTTTGATGATCAACGTTGGCGGCATCACATCAACCCTGTTACGACCATTTTTCTTTGCTATATATAGCGCTTCATCTGCTCGATTGATTAAGCTAGTTTCGTTATCGCCATCTATAAACTGGGTGACGCCAAAACTGGCTGTGATCTTACCAGCGTGAGGGAAATCGTATTTTTCTATTTCTTTGCGCAACTTCTCGGCTGTACGGGTGGCTATCATAATATTGGTTTCTGGTAGCAACAACGCAAATTCTTCACCGCCCCAGCGTGCGATAACATCTGTTTTTCTGATGTTTTTTGAAACGAGTTGGGTGAATTTTTTTAGTGCATCGTCACCCACTTTATGACCAAACTTATCATTAATCTTTTTGAAATGATCCAGGTCGCAAAAGATTAGTGATAAATCATTTTTATAACGTGTGTCACGATTCAACTCATACTGAAGTACTTCATCGAATTTTCTCCGGTTAAAAATCGATGTCAGCGGATCAAGGGTGGCTAGCTGAACCAGCTTCTGCTCAATTTTTTTCCGCTCCGTAATTTCTTCTCTCAGCAAGGAATTTGTTAGATTCATATCATTCGTGCGCTGATCAACAATATTTTCTAATTCACATTTATATTCTTTTAATTTTTTTCTTATCTTTTTCTGTCGCTTCATCATAAACATGATAAACAATGAAAATGCCATCAGTAGTAATACAATCTGTAAACGCATCCACAGTTCAGCCATACCGGGATCGAGTAGATCTTCCAGGTATAACCTGTGTGATTCGAATACAAAAGTATCGATTGCGGAGTCTATAAACCAGAATAGACAAGAGAGTACACTGCCAATCACTGGCATCGATTCAGGTCGTATTTTCCTTAACTTGAACATATACAACTACCTTACAAAAAAAATTAATCGTAAGATGACAAACACAAAAAACACTTTTCTTAATAAAACGGTTCTATTATGTTCGTGGCGATGACTGCTAAACCGTCCTTTTTACAGGACCAGGCACTCAGTTATATTGGTAGCATTTATTGTCAAAAAATCAGAAGTGGATTCACCGACAGATGGTTTTAATGCAAGAAACAGCACACATTCATTTAGTAATGCTGCGTAATTTATGCTTTAAACACACAGTTATATATGCATACTTAATGCCAATGTAAAAAACATTCATATAAACAATCACTTATTGAAAAGGTGGTTTTTTTGAGTAAGCGATGTGTAACAATAATCGACATAAATAAACAGCATATGTTTGTCTATTAATCAGCGTCTTCAATAGAATCTGTGATTATTAAACGTAAGCTATTGTTTTTTAGATAAATGTAACGTCAAAAAATTCGACAAATCTTAAGGTGTGAAAATGCTTTAATCCCAAGCTTTAATACAACAGGTTATCCATTGTTAATATAAATTCAATAACTTGCATAACTATGCTAAACAAAAGATCTAAGTGCAAGCAGAGACAGAACTATTTTTATGCGAATACATATATACCAAAGACCTGTCCCTGCTTAGCTACTACAAACTAATTTTTTCTTTGTTTTTTTCGACTGTTTTACTGCCGACTCCATCGACATTCTCCAGATCATTGATGGATTTGAATTTACCTTTTGTGCTTCGGTATTCCACGATTGCCTTTGCTTTGTTATCACCGATACCCGACATGGCGGCGGCAATCTGTTCTGCGCTGGCGGTATTGATGTTTAGCTTTTCAACCGTGGCTTGAGCTGACATGGCTGATGATGAGAAAAGTAAAAATAGTGTGAAAAAAAGTGTATGAAATAATTTCATGAGTATCCTCCCTGGATATTTGCTTGATTGGAGTAAAGAGGATAAATGAAACAGTAAGGTTAATCTATCAGCTAATGTCGCTATTGATTGTACGTAAAACCTTACAAGGATCTTCCGCCTGAGTGATGGGTCTACCAATAACCAGGTATGATGCACCGTCATGCAGTGCTTTTTCTGGCGTTACTACACGGCATTGGTCATCCTGCTCTGCTCCGGAGAATTGCGCTGTAGCCAGGCGAATACCGGGCGTCACCAGTAAAAAGTCTGCCGGCATATCTTTTCTTAACAGTGGCGCTTCCTGCGCAGAACAGACCACGCCATCAAGTCCAGCATTTTGTGTCATTGAGGCTAACCGTATAACCATTTCCTGTGACGTACTTTTAATACCTAGTGCATCGAGTTCGGGCTGCCCACTACTGGTCAACCAGGTGACAGCAATCAATAGTGGAGAAGCTTCAGAGTTCAATGCCTGTTTGGCCGCCAACATCATTTTTTCACCACCCAGTGCATGTACATTTAACATCCACACACCAAGATCGGCAGCGGCAGCACAGGCTTTAGCCACGGTGTTGGGTATATCGTGATATTTTAGGTCAAGAAATACGTCAAAGTTTTTATCGACTAGCCGTTTTACCAATGCTGGACCGCATCGGGTAAATAGTTCTTTGCCGACTTTGAGACGGCATAGAGAAGGCTCCAGCTGATCGACCAGTTGCATGGTTTCGTCTTCTGAGGGGAAGTCCAGGGCGACGATGATGGGTGATGTGCTTGTCATATCTTATTTAATTTAGATTTAGTGCTAGTGTAAGTGTAAGAAAGTTAGCTGGATCATATAGCTTCTGAATACATGCAGAAGATTTCTCATAAAAAACATTCGAGTTGACAGTATCTGTGTCCAAACATTAGTTAACCTGCATCGACTACTGTGTTAATGCTTTGTCCTAAGACACTGGGTTTTACACTACCCCAGTTATTACAGCTTGGGCATAACCAGTAATGTGTATTAGTATTAAAACCGCATTTCTGGCAACGGTATTCCATAATGTCTTTTTGTATTGCAGAGATTGCGATACTTAAACCTGTAAAAACTTTATCTGAATTGAGTTCTTTTGCTTTATATTCGACAAGTTTTTGCATACCGGCGATGCTAGGTTGCAGCTTTATTTTTTCTGATAAATATTCAATTGCGGCCGGCTTACCCTTAGCCTTTTCTAAAACTGTAGCGATAACATTTTGCAAGAAAAGACTTTTGTGACGTTCCTGCAGCTGTAGTAGATATTCATACAGCGTGTTCTGAGATGACAGGTTAGCATGGCATTCAAGCAGCGAGTCGATAACCAGAATAATTGACTCTGCATCCTGTTTCTCAATACTCTCATATAATTTTATCGCTTTTTTATCATCACCAGACATCTTTATCTGATCGGCCAATAGAATGGTTGCGCGCACACATGTAGAATCATAACGCAGTGCTTTATTGGCATATGAGTCCAGTTGACTGGGATCACCTTTTGCTTTGGATATATCGGCCAGTTCACAGTAGTACTGAGCGATCATCGGCCCGATCACAGAAGGATTTTCAGAAAATAGATCAACGGCTATATCGATGGCTTTAAACCAGTCTTTTTCCCGCTGATAGATAAGGATCAGATTATGCCTGGCAACTTTGGACTTTTTATCCTGTATCAATACTTCTTTAAAAAGCCCCTCCGCGCGATCAAACCAGCCTGCGGCAAGATAGTCGTAACCTAATTCTAGTAATATTTTGCTGCGGTAGCTATCAGGTAATGAAGGTCTTGCAATCAAACCCTGATGTATTTTTATGGCTTTGTCCATCTCACCATTTTTAAGATAGATTTTTCCCAGTGCAAAATGAGTATCGATCGTATCCCAGTTGGACTCAACCAGTTTGACAAAGATATCCAGGGCTTTTCCCTGCTCATCATTCAACAGATAATTCAGACCTTTGAAATATTCTGAAGATAGCGTGGACTGCTGTTTTTTATTAGTTTTCGATGACAGAAAAAGCAGCCATAAAAAGACAATAGCAATAGGAATTATTACCAATGTCCAGGCAGGCATTTGTGAGAACTCAAACACGATGTGTATCAGATCCTGTCTGCTTTATATAAGCACGGAATTTATTTGAAAAAAATTTATTTAACGATATGGATGACACTGATAAGACTACTAATGCCACGTTATGAATTTTTCCGATAGGTATTGATTACAAGTATTAGTTTTTATATGACTGATTAACTCTTTCACGCAGTTCTTTACCTGGCTTGAAATGAGGCACATGTTTACCCGGCAGGATAACAGATCCACCAGTTTTAGGATTACGCCCCGACCGTGGTGGTCGGTAGTGCAATGAAAAACTACCAAAACCACGTATCTCGATACGTTCACCGCTGGACAATGAATTACTCATTTGTTCCATAATGCTTTTAACCGCCAGTTCTACATCCTTGTAGGCGAGATGACTTTGCTTACGAGCAATGCGTTCAATCAGTTCTGATTTCATCATTGCATCTGTTTTCATTTCTTCAGCCATACTCAATACCTTCCTCTTTTGTAAACCCACAATTGTAAATTCACAATAAACTAACTGACAATTAAAGCCTTTCTAATCCACTAAAATCAAATAGATATTAATCTTTTGATTTCATTTGCTCTTTCAATAGATCACCTAATGTTGGAGCCGCACCTACTGACGCATCCTGATTGTCTGAGAAATCTTTCAATGCTTCAGATTCGTCATCATAATCTTTCGCTTTGATCGACAATGCGATACCGCGGTTCTTACGATCGATACCCATCAGTTTTGCTTCAACTTCGTCACCAACTTTCAGTACAGTAGTGGCGTCTTCAACGCGGTCGCGAGACAGATCAGATGCACGTAGCGTACCTTCAACACCTTCACCTAAATCGATGATGGCAGCTTTAGCATCAACTGATACGACCGTACCTGTAACGAAAGAGCCTTTTTTGTGCTCAGCAATATAGGTAGAAACTGGATCCTGTTCCATCTGTTTGATACCCAGCGAAATACGCTCACGCTCAGCATCGATAGAAAGAACAACCGCTTCGACCTGATCGCCTTTCTTGTAGTTACGAGCAATATCTTCACCAGTTTCATCCCATGAAATGTCAGACATATGAATCAGACCATCGATCTCACCGTTAAGACCAACAAAGATACCGAAATCAGTGATAGATTTAATAGTACCTGTAACCTTGTCGCCCTTATTGTGTGTTGCAAAGAACTCATCCCATGGATTAGCCTGACACTGTTTCATACCCAGTGAGATACGGCGACGATCTTCGTCGATATCCAGGATAACTACTTCTTTTTCTTCGCCTAATGTAACTACAGACGCAGGATTAACATTTTTATTCGTCCAGTCCATCTCAGATACGTGAACTAAGCCTTCAACGCCGTCTTCGATTTCAACAAAACAACCATAGTCAGTGATGTTACTGACTTTACCGAACAGACGTGAGCCTTCTGGGTAACGGCGAGCGATTTCTGCCCATGGATCATCGCCAAGTTGTTTCAGACCGAGAGAGACACGAGTCTTCTCTTTGTCAAACTTAAGAACCATGACTTCAATTTCCTGGCCCACTTCAACAATTTCTGAAGGATGACGTACACGTTTCCATGCCATATCAGTGATATGTAACAGACCGTCGATACCGCCAAGATCAAGGAAAGCGCCGTAATCAGTAAGATTTTTAACCACACCTTTGATTGGTTTGCCTTCTTCGATGCTCTCAAGCAATGTTTCACGTTCTTCACTGTACTCGTTTTCAACCACAGCACGACGAGATACGACAACGTTGTTACGCTTCTGGTCAAGTTTAATAACTTTAAATTCAAGTTCTTTATTTTCCAGGTAGGCAGTGTCGCGTACCGGGCGAACATCAACCAGTGAACCTGGCAGGAAGGCACGAATATCACCCAATTCAACAGTAAAGCCACCTTTGACTTTTCCGGTGATGACTCCGGTAATAATTTCTTCGTTCTCAAATGATTTTTCTAATGTAATCCATGCTTTTGCACGTTTCGCTTTTTCACGAGATAGACGTGTTTCACCGTAACCATCTTCAACGGCTTCTAAAACCACCTCGACTTCGTCACCAATAGCTACTTCGAGTTCACCGGATAAATTAGTGAACTGGCTAATAGGGATAACACCTTCTGATTTCAAACCGGCTGAGACAATTACGTAACCATCAGATATATCAGCAACGACACCTAGAACAACGTTGCCCGCACTCATATCGGTTTGATTCAGGCTTTCTTCAAATAATTCTGCAAAACTTTCAGACATAATAATATTTTCTTGATTGTATGTGTTTGTTTCTCAATGATTTAGAAAAACAGGACACGGTTAGTTTATAAAATAGTCTGCCATGCGACAGACCGCTTAATGAACAGTAAAGTGGCGATTTTTATGTCAGCCTACCCGTTGTTCCACCAGGTACATGACCTTATCGGTCACCTGTTCGATACTCAGTGGTGTTGTGTCAATCGTAATCGCATCTGAAGCGGGTTTCAGCGGGGCTGTCTTCCGGTTCATGTCGCGATCATCACGTAAACGCAGCTCTTCAACAAGGCAAGAGAGATTAGCATCTATTTCCTTGTCTTTCAACTGCTTATAACGCCTCTGCGCCCTTTCTTCGGGACTTGCGGTCAAATAAATCTTCAACACGGCATCTGGGAACACCACCGTGCCCATATCACGACCATCAGCGACCAGTCCCGGCATCATCAAAAATGCTCGCTGGCGCGCCAATAAAGCTTCACGAACTGCAGGAATAGCCGCGATCTGTGAGGCTTTGGAGCCCATTTCCTCATTTCGAATCAAGTCGGTAATATCCTCGTCACCAAGAAAAATCACCAGCTCATTATTTTTTTCGAGATAAGATACCGATAGATTTTCAGCAATTTCGGCAAGCTGCAAAACATCCAGCGAAGTAACGTCTATATCAGGAAAAGCTCTTGAAACCTGTAGAGCGGTGATACGGTACAAAGAACCGCTATCCAGAATATGCCAGCCAAGCTTTTTCGCAATGGCGAGACAGATGGTGCCCTTACCGACGCCGCTGGGCCCATCGAGACAGATTACAGGGGGTACAATTTTATTCATTTATCACCTGTATAGAAAGGCCGCAGGAAGTCGCTAATTCAGCAAAACCAGGAAAAGAAGTATTCACGTTATCACAGTCTTCTATATGTATATCGCCACTGGCACGCAGTGAAGCCATAGCAAAGGCCATGGCTATGCGATGGTCGTCATGACTATTTACCGTGCCTGCAGACAATGCAGCATCTTCCAAACTACCCTGGATAATCATGCCATCATCCGTTGCGCGTGCATCAACACCTAAAGCCTGCAAACCGACGGCCATCACCTGGATGCGGTCACTTTCTTTGACGCGTAATTCCTCTGCACCTGTCACCACCGTCTGACCGCTCGCACAGGCAGCCGCGACAAATAACACGGGGAATTCATCGATCGCCAATGGCACCAGTGCTTCAGGAATATGAACGCCGTGTAAAGCCGCACTCTTAACGCGAATATCAGCCACCGGCTCACCGCCGACTTCCTGCTGATTGCTAAGTGTGATATCCGCACCCATCAATTTTAAAATATCGATAACACCCGTTCGCGTCGGATTGATACCAACATGCTGCAGTAGCAGATCAGAATCTTTGGCAATACTGGCTGCCACCATAAAAAAAGCTGCTGAGGAGATATCTGCAGGTACATCGATGTCGCTGGCAATCAATTTCGCTGGACCGGTAACACAGGCAGTTGAACCCTGCACAGTAACATCACAACCAAATGCTTTTAACATACGTTCGGTGTGATCACGTGTAACTGCAGGCTCAGTGACGCAGGTTTTACCCTGTGCATACATGCCAGCCAGCAAACAACAGGATTTCACCTGGGCGCTCGCCATCGGCATCTGATAACTGATGCTTTTGAGTGTTTGATTGCCGGAGATTTTTAACGGCGGTTTGCCGCCATCAGCCGTGCTAACTTTTGCGCCCATAGCAGCTAATGGATCAGTGACTCGTTTCATCGGACGTTTAGATAGAGAAGCATCACCGCTGAGTTCAACATCGAAACGCTGCCCAGCAAGTAGACCAGCGAGCAGACGCATCGAGGTACCTGAATTGCCAAGATCCAGTGTTTCAGCTGGCGCCTTAAGACCAGACATACCGACACCATGAATGGTTATATTACCTTTATCCGGGCCTTTGATCTCAACACCCATTGCCTGAAATGCGCGCAGTGTATTCAAACTGTCTTCGCCTTCGAGAAAACCACTGATATGACTGACGCCTTCTGCTAACGAGCCGAACATGATAGAACGATGCGAGATAGACTTGTCGCCAGGAACACGGATTTTACCCTGCAGCGCGGTTTTATTCTGGCCGCCTTGTACGATGAATTTCATAAGTTATTAGTGATAATGTTTTACTGACATGTTGTGCTGTCATCTTTATACGGAGAGTGTTGATATTCGCTCAAGATAACGACAAAATTAATGTGTGAATTTATCTCGGGTTTTCTTGGCATGTTCAAAAACTTCCATTAGTTTTTCACCATCACCCGATTGCAGCGCATTATATAACATATCCATCTCATCTTTATAACGCTTCATCATATCTAATATCGGCTGCCGATTATTAAGACATACATCACGCCACATGGTCGGATCACTGGAAGCGATACGTGTCACATCACGAAAGCCACCCGCTGCAAAACGAAATACGTCTTCGATATCGTCGATGTTTTCGAGACAATGCACCAGGCCAAAAGCGATCAGATGTGGTAGATGACTGGTTGCGGCCAGGACTTTATCGTGATGCTCTGCATCCATGGTTTCGACTTCGGCACCGACACTCTGCCAAAGTTTAGTCACAAGTTGTATCGCATCACTGTCAGTATTATCTGTGGGTGTAAGGATGACTCGACGATCTTTATACAGACCGGCAAACGCGGCTTCGGGGCCGCTATTTTCAGTGCCAGCGATCGGATGACCGGCAACAAATCGATTTGCGCCACCTGCGAGTGTATCTGCAAATACTTTTTCAGCCAGTTGCTGTACCTTCAACTTAGAACTGCCAGCATCCGTTATGATCGCTTTCTGATTGCCAGCCTGTTCTAGTCCGGCTGCGATTTTTTCAAAAACTGCCTGCGTTGCACCTAATGGTACAGAAACAAATATCACATCAGCATCTCTGACAGCATTGCTGATATCAGTGTCATAAGCATCAATAATATTTAACTGCAATGCTTTTTTTAGCGTTTCTTCACTGCGGCCCGCACCGATGATTTTATTGCAGGCACCTGTCTTCTTTAAAGCAAGACATAATGAACCACCGATTAAGCCGGTGCCGATAACACATAGATTGTTAATTAATGCTGTCATTAGTGATAGGTTTTAAACTAATATTTATTATCATAAGCACTGTTTAAGTGTTTCGATAAAACGTTCATTCTGTGGCTGTGTGCCTATGGTAATTCTTAAATACTCTGGCATATGATAGTTAGCTACCGGCCTGACAATAACTCCCCGTTGCAGTAATTTCTGGTACACGGTTAAACCATCCTGTTTTACATTAACCGAAATAAAATTACCCATGGTTGGTAGATAACTCAGACCCATCTCTTCAAATGCATTTTGTAAAAATGTTTTTCCTGCGCTATTCATCGCAACACTTTTGATCACATGATCCTCATCATCTAATGACGCTACAGCTGCTGCCTGTGCGAGACTGTTAGTATTGAATGGCTGCCGAACACGATTTAAGATATCAGCGATTTCAGCATTAGAAATTGAATACCCGATACGTAATCCAGCCAATGCATAAACTTTTGAAAAGGTCTGCGTCACGATCAAGTTAGGAAATTTTTCCAGCCACTGTTTTATCGGCGGTTTAATCGCTTCATCCATGTATTCGGTATAAGCCAGATCAAGCACGATAATAACGTCTTGTGGAATCTTGCTAAACAGATCCTGCAACATCGATGGCGTCAACCAGGTGCCTGTCGGATTATTCGGGTTTGCAATAAAAACGATACGGGTATTTTTTTCGATCTGCGCAAACAGTGCATCAGGATCGTGGCCTAATGGCATAGACGCATGATTCTCAGCAAAAGCTTTTGCCACATTTGCTTTTGCACCTACCGCCTGAACAACGATGGGATAAACCGCAAATGAATATTCTGAAAAAACTGCCGAATGTTTAGTGGTTAAAAAGGCGCGAGTTACTAGCTCCAGGATATCATTAGAGCCATTTCCTAAAGTTATACTGGAAGGATCCAGCTGGTACTTTTGTGCCAGGCGGTCAGTCAGTGCAAAACCACCACCATCGGGATAATAATTGATCGATGATGAAGTTCTATCAATCGCATCTAGTGCGGCCTGGCTAGGACCTAACGGATTTTCGTTCGATGCCAGTTTGATAGAATCTTTTATACCCAGTTCACGCTCCAGCTCTTCAACAGGTTTACCCGGCTGATAGGCTGTTAGCTGCTGCACACCGGGAGTCGCCAGCTTTAAATAAGAACCTGCAAGAAATGACTGTGCCATTAGAAATGCTCTACACTAAAGCACAGCTTTAGGATAAGAGCCAAGTATGGTCACCATCGCTGAAGCTTTTTCGATATCAGCAATAGCTTGCCGTATGACCTCATCATCGCGATGACCATCGATATCGATAAAAAACACATAATCCCAAACACCACGACGTGAAGGACGTGACTCTATGTTACTCATACTTATCTTACGCTCGGCAAGTGGTTTCAGTAGATCGTATAACGAACCGGGTTTGTTATGTACAAATACCAGCAGACTGGTTCGGTCATCTCCACTTGGCGGCGATCGGTGCCGACCGATTACCGCAAATCGCGTGGTATTGTCAGGCTCATCCTCGATATCGGCTGCTAATACCGGTACATCATAAAGTCCGGCAGCCATACTGCCACCGATTGAAGCTGAGCCTTTGTTATCTTTGGCATACAAAACAGCCTGTGCATTGCTGTTCATAGCAATACGTTCTGCTTTGGGTAAATGCTTATCCAACCACTTATTACATTGAGACAATGATTGCTGATGCGCATAAACACGCTCGATAGTGTCGAGTGTTTTTTCTTCGCTGAGTAGATTATGACGAATGCGTAAAGCCACTTCACCACTGATACTGAGCGATGATTTCATAAACAGATCCAGCGTATGATTGATGACACCAGCGCTCGAGTTTTCTACCGGTACAATGCCAAAGTTTGCACCATCGGCTTCAACTACACGAAAAACTTCTTCGATACTATCTACCGGCTGGTTCACGATCTGACTACCAAAGTGCTTGATTGCTGCAGAGTGGGTGTAAGTACCTTCAGGACCTAAGAACGCAACCTTTAATGGCTTTTCATGTGCCAGGCAGGCGGCCATAATCTCACGAAAAATACCAGCGATACTCTCGTTTGCCAGCGGTCCAGTATTACGATCCATTACCGCACGTAAAACCTGTGCTTCACGTTCTGGACGATAAAAATGCCCGGTTTCACCCTGAGCCTGTTTAACCTTAGCCACCTCAGCCGCACAAGATGCGCGCTCGGATACCAGCGACTGTATCGACTTATCGATCTCGTCGATGCGTTGCCGTATTTTTGCTAATGGGTCGTTTTGGCTTGTCATGAACTAGTATTTTTATTTTACGTTTCTTCTTAATCTTATAAGGGAAAGTTGTCAGTTATTAGCAGGCAGTTTGCCGTAAAAAACTTTTTACTGCTAGCTGCCGACTTTTTAGACCAGCCGAGCTTTTAAAACGCCTTCGATGTCGACAAATTTTGCAATCATATCTTCACCAATTTCACACTCGATGTCCATCAACGTGTAAGCCAGGTCATCTTTTGATTCGTTACGCATATGATGAATGTTAAAACCACTATCGCCGACTGTGCTGGAAATTTTTGCGATCATGTCCGGCATATTTTTATGCGTTATAGCAACTCGGGATCTACCACCACGAGGCAAGGTAACGGCTGGAAAGTTCACTGAATTTCGAATATTTCCGTTCTCCAGAAAATCTTTTAATTGATCAGCAATCATCATGGCACAGTTTTCTTCTGCTTCAGCTGTCGATGCACCCAGGTGCGGTAAAGTCATTACACGGTCACGCCCTTTCAACTTCTGTGATGGGAAGTCACATACATAGGCGTTTAGTTTGCCGGAGTCAATAGCCGCGAGTACCGCATCATCGTCAACTATGCCCTCTCGTGCAAAGTTTAAAATAACTGCGCCATCTCTCATCATGGCGATACGCCTGCGTTTAACAGGTTTTCAGTTTCATCGATCAGCGGTACATGAAAAGTCACAAAGTCTGACTGCTTGAGTAATTCATCAACGCTTTCCATCTTTTCGACGACAGATGACATCTTCCAGGCGCTCTTCACTGTAATGGTCGGATCAAAACCCACTACTCGCATACCCAGTGCGACAGCTACATTGGCTATCTCTACGCCGATAGCACCCAGACCAACAACACCTAAGGTACGACCGGGCAATTCATAACCGACATATTTTTTCTTGCCGGCTTCAACCGCTTTATTTTGCTCTTCATCTGTACCTTCGACATTAGCTGCATATTGCCACGCCTGACAGATATTACGGCATGCCAGTAACATGCCTGAAATAACCAGTTCCTTTACCGCATTAGCATTGGCACCCGGTGAATTAAAAACAGGAATACCTTTCTCGCCGAGTTTTTCAACTGGCACATTATTAGTACCGGCACCAGCACGACCTACAGCTTTCAGATTAGACGGAATTTCCATCTCATGAATATTCTGTGAGCGCAAAATAATGGCATCAGGATTTTCAGCTTCGATTGACCGAATAAGAGTCTACAGGTAAACGGCTTAAGCCTTTCTCAGAGATATTGTTAATGGTTTTTATGGTAAACATGAGTTGTTCCAAGGAGGTTTATATTATTATGCTACTTATGATTTTTTATTAGTAAGCCTTCACTTTTAAAAAAGTTGGCAGTCAGCAGTAAAAAGCTTTCAACTACTTACTGCTAACTGCCTACGGATAACTAGCAACTTCTTTTAAGCTTGTGAGCGCTCGAATTCCTGCATAAACGTGATCAATGCATCAACGCCCTCTTCAGGCATCGCATTGTAAATACTTGCACGCATACCGCCAACAGAGCGATGACCTTTTAATGATACCAGGCCATTTGCAGCAGCCTGCTGAATGAATGCGGCATCCAGATCAGCATTGGCCAGAATAAATGGCACATTCATCCACGAGCGACAGTTGACATCAACCGGGTTGGAATAAAACGCAGAATTATCGATTGCCGCATAAAGTTTTTCTGCTTTTCGTTTATTGATAGCCTCGATGGCTGCAAGACCGCCCTTCTTTAAAAGCCAGTCAAATACCAGACCGGCGATGTACCAGCCATATGTCGGTGGTGTGTTATACATGGATTCATTATCGGCGACGGTTTTGTAATCAAACATGATTGGCATCGCCGGGTTGGCATTACCTATCAGGTCATCACGCACGATAACAATAGTTAGACCTGCTGGACCTATATTTTTCTGTGCGCCGGCATAGATAATGCCGAATTTAGAAACATCGATCTGACGGGATAATATAGTCGATGACATATCAGCAACGATTGGCACATCACCAGTATCCGGAATATAGGGAAACTCTACACCGACGATGGTTTCATTCGGCGTGTAGTGCATATAAGCAGCATTTGAATCAAAATTCAGGCCACTCTCTTCCGGCACAGTAGTAAATTTGCTGGCGCTGGTGTCAGCTACCACGTTGACATCAGCAAAACGTCTGGCTTCAGCGACGGCTTTTTTAGACCATTGGCCGGTCAGGATATAATCAGCCGATTTTTTATCGCCCAGTAAATTAATCGGTGCCATGGAAAACTGACTACTGGCGCCGCCCTGCATAAACAGGACTTTGTAATTATCTGGAATATTCATCAGCTCACGTAAGTCAGCCTCAGCTTTTGCCGCGATAGACATATAGTCTTTACCACGGTGACTCATCTCCATCACAGACATACCTGAGCCATGCCAGTCCAGCATTTCTGCCTGCGCCTGCTCTAATACTTCGACGGGTAGCGCGGCCGGGCCTGCACTAAAATTGAATACTCTGCTCATTGCTTATACACCGGAATTTAGTTATAATTTAATTTAATAAGTCTATGTAACACATTGATTTAATTAATCTTGCACATCAGAATCATTCGCATCAGAACCTGCTTCATCAAAATTTTCCTGATCTGCAGGCAATGCTTCAATTTTTTCGACTTCGACCAGCTTTTCATCGTTGGTCAAACGGATCAGACGGACACCCTGTGTATTACGACTCATCTCACTGATCTCAGCCACTGCGATTCTAACTAAGGTGCCATTATTAGTAATCAACATTATCTCGTCATCATTCTGTACTTGCACAGCGCCAACAATCTTACCGTTACGTTCATTGGTCACGATCGATATCACGCCCTGACCACCACGTCCTTTCATCGGATAGTCATTTACATTAGTGCGCTTGCCGTAACCATTTTCAGTTGCTGTCAGTATCGAACCACCTTCTTCAACCTTGATCATGCTGATAACGTGATTGCCTTCAGCGATACGCATGCCACGTACACCACCGGCGGTACGTCCCATGCAACGGACATCTGTTTCTGAGAAGCGCACCGACTTACCAGAATCAGCCAGTAACATGATGTGATCAGAGCCATCGGTAATAACGACATCAACCAGGCGATCTTCATCGCGCAGTTCAATGGCTTTTATACCCGATGATCTAGGGCGAGAGAAATCAGACAATGATGTTTTCTTCACCGTACCCGAGCTGGTCGCCATAAAGACGAAATGGTTTTCGTCATACTCACGCACTGGCATTACTGCATTGATGCGCTCACCTTCTTCCAGAGGTAAAAGATTAATGATTGGTTTGCCACGTGAACCGCGACCCGCACTCGGTAGCTGATAGACTTTCAACCAGTAAACTTTGCCACGGCTTGAGAAACACAGCAGCGTATCGTGTGTATTTGCAATAAACAGTTTGTCGATGAAATCTTCTGTTTTCATCGCAGTGGCGGACTTACCACGGCCACCTCTACGTTGTGTATGGTATACATCCAGTTGCTGCGACTTGGCATAACCTTCATGAGAGAACGTGACTACCACATCTTCTTCTGTGATCAGGTCTTCCATATTGAAGTCGAGCTCATCTTCCATGATCTCACTACGCCGTTTGTCTGCGTAGTTATCACGGATTTCTTCAAGTTCTTCGCGGATCACTTCAAGCAATCTTTCCGGGTTAGAAAGTATTTCAATCAATTCCTTAATAATGTCCAGTATCTGCTGGAATTCATTGACAATTTTGTCTTGTTCAAGGCCGGTCAAACGGTGTAGCTTCAGATCCAGAATAGCCTGTGCCTGAACTTCAGAAAGGTGATAACCATCGTCTTTCAAACCATACCTTGGATCAAGATTATCGGGACGAGAAGCACTCAATCCACTCTGTCCATCAACACTTTCAGCAGCATCGGCGGTGGCGCGTGCCACCATGTCACTGACCATGCCTGCTGGCCAGATCCGTTGTATCAGCCCGGCTTTGGCTTGTGCGGGATTGGCTGATTTTTTGATCATATCGATAACTTCATCGATGTTGGCCAGCGCGATAGCCAGACCTTCCAATACATGGGCACGGGCCCGCGCTTTACGCAGTTCATAAAGAGTACGGCGCGTAACCACTTCACGGCGGTGACGTAAAAATGCTTCCAGGATCTGTTTCAGGTTCAGCAACTGTGGCTGGCCATCGACTAGCGCCACCATATTGATGCCAAAAGAACATTGCATCGATGTCAGTGAATATAGATTGTTGAGTATCACATCACCGTCTTCACCACGTTTCAGCTCGACCACGATGCGCATGCCATCTTTGTCTGATTCGTCACGTAGAGCAGAAATACCTTCGACGCGTTTCTCCTTGACCAGTTCAGCAATACGCTCTATCAACCGCGCCTTGTTCACCTGATAAGGAAGCTCACTGACAATGATAGACAGCCGGCCTTTATTATTTTCGACAACTTCTGCACGAGAACGCATTATCATGCGGCCACGCCCTGTTTTATACGCCTGACGAATACCACTAACACCGTTGATAAACGCTGCTGTCGGTAGATCAGGCGCCGGTATAAATTGCATCAGTTCTTCGATCGTTAACTCGGTGTTGTCTATCAACGCCAGACAGGCGCTGATGACTTCACCCAGGTTATGCGGTGGCATATTGGTCGCCATACCTACTGCGATGCCCGATGAGCCATTGACCAGCATATTCGGCACACGTGTTGGCATAACTACGGGTTCAGATTCAGAACCATCATAGTTTTCGGCAAAATCAACGGTTTCTTTGTCCAGGTCGGCGAGCAGCTCATGCGCAATCTTCGACATACGTACTTCGGTGTAACGCATGGCAGCAGGCGCATCGCCATCGACTGAGCCAAAGTTACCCTGGCCGTCGACCAGCATATAACGCAGTGAGAAAGGTTGCGCCATGCGCACGATGGTGTCGTAGACAGCAGTATCACCATGCGGGTGATATTTACCAATAACATCTCCGACCACACGCGCTGATTTTTTGTAGGGTTTGTTCCAGTCGTTACCGAGCACACTCATCGCATATAAAACACGTCGATGTACGGGTTTAAGACCATCTCTAACGTCGGGTAAAGCTCGCCCGACAATAACACTCATGGCGTAATCCAGATAGGATTGACGCATTTCGTCTTCGAGATTTATCGGGGATATTTCTTTCGCGAATTCTGCCATTTAGGGTGTACTTCTATTTCCTGTAGTACGCCGCTCTTACATGATCCAGCGTATATAATCAGCGCACTAAAATGCGTCTTATAAAGCGCCAAATATTAACACGTTTTAGTCAGAGACGGACAGTCTATTCGTCTTAATACTACAGACAGTCCGATTAGAAATTATCGACCTGCGAGAGCGCTCTTAATACCACCCAGGGAAGCATTCACGAAATAGCTAATGACTCGATTTTTTTGTGCATCACCGCATAATAAACCACAGGGATAATCAGCAGTGTCAAAACAGTGGAAACCAGTAAACCGAAGATCAGAGATATTGCCAGTCCGCCGAAAATCGGATCATCGATGATAAAGAAACCACCGATCATGGCAGCGATACCGGTCAGAATAATGGGTTTAGCCCGAACTGCGGCAGAGTTGATTACCGCCTGTTTAAACGCCATACCAGCAGCTACCTGCTGGTTGATAAAGTCCACCAGCAGGATCGAGTTTCGTACGATGATCCCTGCCAGCGCGATCATGCCGATCATCGAGGTGGCAGTAAACTGAGCACCTAGCAATGCGTGACCCGGCAAGATACCGATGATAGTCAGCGGGATCGGCGCCATGATGATCAATGGCACTTTGTAGGAATGAAACTGCGCCACCACCAGCAGGTAGATCATCAACAGGCCAACGGCATAGGCTGCGCCCATATCCCGAAAAGTCTCAAAGGTTGTCTGCCACTCACCATCCCATTTCAAACTATATTCATAAGGGTTATCCGGCTGCTTTGTATACCATTGCTTCAGACTATCAGTGGCATCAAGTTTAGCGGCAATATCAAACATGCCATACAACGGACTATCAACCTCACCCGCAACATCAGAGGTAACATAAACCACCGGTAATAGATCTTTATGATTGATATGCGTCTCACGTTTGCCGGTCTGGATATCGACCAGTTCGATCAGCGGCACCAGCGTCCCACTGTCGGAGCGCACCTGTAGTGCAAGCACCTGTTCCAGGTCAGCCTTGTCCGCATCGGCATATTCGACGCGGATCGGTACTGCATACTTGAGGTTTTTACCGTGCAGATAAGTTACGTCTGCACCATTTAGCACTGTGGTTAACGCTTCACCGATAAGCTGTTGCGACACACCCAGCCTGCTCGCCCGTTGCCGATCGACTGCGATAGTTAATTTTTCTGCGGGGTATTGCACGCTATCATCGACATCAACGATATTGTCCGTAGTTTCGAATATTTTACGAAGCTGCTTTGCGCGCCGGATCTGTCCTTCGTAATCCAGTCCGTATACTTCAGCAACGATGGGTGACATCACTGGCGGACCCGGCGGCACTTCTACGACTTTTACATTACCGTCATATCTTTTCGCTATCTGCTGCAGTGGACCACGCACAGACAGCGCGATGTCGTGACTTTTTCGATCACGATCATACTTATCGACCAGGTTAACCTGAATATCACCTACGTTGGCGCCTTCGCGCAGATAGTACTGTCGGACCAGGCCATTGAAGCTGATCGGTGCAGCCGTGCCGGCATAGATCTCATAATCGGTCACCTCATCGAGCTGGCCGATAGTTTGCCCCATCTCATGTAATACCCGGCTAGTCATCTCCAGGCTGGTACCCTCCGGCATGTCCAGCACGACCTGAAACTCAGCCTTGTTGTCTGAGGGCAGCATCTTTAATACCACGACCTTGACCAGGATTAGCGAGATCGCAGCCAGTATCAGTGTAATTATAGAAGCCAGCAGCAGCCAGCGGTTACGCCTGCCTTTTTCAGCATGCAGAAACGGGGACATGATACGACTAAAAAAGCGCTCGATGGCTGGCGTCTGCTGCGGGTTATTGTTCGCAGTTGTATGTTCTGCTGCGGCCTCGTGATGTTTGACTTTAGCTAGCATCACATTAGTCAGCCACGGCGTAAATACAAAAGCCACCACCAGTGATGCCAGCATTCCCATGCTGGCATTGATCGGTATAGGACTCATATAAGGGCCCATCAAACCGGAGACAAATGCCATCGGCAGCAATGCGGCGATTACGGTGAAGGTTGCCAGAATGGTCGGACCACCGACTTCATCCACCGCTAGCGGAATGATATCAACCAGTTTTTTCCTGGCCCCGGTCACCTGCAATGCCATATGGCGATGGATGTTCTCTACCACCACGATGGCATCATCGACCAGGATACCGATAGAAAAGATCAGTGCAAACAGTGAAACCCGGTTCAGGGTAAAGCCATATGCCCAGGAAGCGAACAAAGTGATCAGCAAGGTCACCGCAACTGCCGCCCCAACGATCAATCCTTCACGCCAGCCTAACGCCCACATCACTAATAGTATGACGGCCACTGTTTCGATGATTAACTTGTGAATTAATTTTTCAGATTTATCCTGCGCAGTGATGCCATAGTTTCGTGTAATGGTCACCTCGACATCATCTGGAATAAAAATACCTTTTAAATCTTGCAGCCGGTGTATCACCTGATCTGCGATATCTACCGCATTGCTGCCGGGTTTTTTAGCGATAGCCAGGGTTACCGCTGGTTGCACCTGGTTTATCACCTCAACATCAAGTTTCGGCGGCACCTCATCGTTCGATCTAGCTGCGGCTAATCCAGCTTTTCCGGCAGCGATTGAAACATATTGTGAGGGCGAGTCCACGCCATACTCGACCCTTGCCACGTCCTGAAGGTAGACTGCTTTACCGTCAAACACACCGACAATAAGCTCCGAGATCTCTTCTGCCGAGGTTAAAAGAGACCCAGCCTGTAATAAGATCTCACGATCACCAGCAGTTACGGTTAAACCGCTATGTGCACTGTTTGCCGCTTGCAGAGCACGACTTAATTCATTGATATCGATGTTGTAACCAGACAGAGCCTGTGGATCGAGCACCACATGCATAACACGGGTCGGACCGCCAATGGTATAGATGTCACGCGTGCCGTCAATCCGTTTCAACTCCGTTTCCAGCGCATGCGAAACCTGACTGAGCTCATACGCACCCATGGTGTTCTCTTTTGACCACAGGGTGACGGCGATGATGGGTACATCATCGATGCCTTTGGGTTTAATAATGGGCTGACCGACACCGAGGTTGGCAGGCAGCCAGTCCTGATTCGAGTACAGTTTGTTATATAAACGAACGATGGCATCTGTACGATCCTCACCGACAAGAAACTGCACTGTCAGCACAGCCATACCCGGTGACGATGTCGAGTAGACATGATCAATACCACTGATCTCGGAGATCACCTGCTCGGCCGGTGTCGCCACCAGGCTTTCGACCTCAGAGGCCGTTGCGCCGGGAAACGGGATGAACACATTAGCGAAGGTCACGTTGATCTGAGGGTCTTCTTCTCGTGGGGTAACCATCACCGCGAAGATACCCAGAAGCACACCGACCAACGCCAGTAGTGGTGTGATCTGCGTAGTTAAGAAATGTTTAGCAGTACGCCCTGAGATACCTAGCTTAGTCATTGCTTTGGCCTACTTCGGACTAGCCGATTGCTGCAGTCGCTGCTGCATCAGGACGATGCCAGCCTTGATTGGGTCAAGCGCCACTGACTCGCCTTCACTCAAACCGGATAACACGACCTGCAAATTGTCACTGGTCGTGCCGATACGAACATGTCTGAAATTAACTGTACCCGTTTCATCGATCACATAGACGGCGGTAACTTCTGAGCGATGCGCAATACTTTGTCGCGGCACCAGCAATACCTGTTTTTCGCCGGTAACAAAAGAGGCTTTAACAAACATGCCAGGGAACAGTCCGCTTATGCCTTCAGGCAGGTCCAGTCTCACCATGAAAGTATTGGAAGCATGATCAGCAATCGGAAACACGGTAATTTTTTCTACTGCAACAGGCACGTCCGCCCCGGTATAGACAAAAGCCTTATCATACTGGCGGATCTTTTTAATCAGATTCTGCGGCACATCGACGTTGACTCTGAGCTTGTCCAGTGACACACCAGTCATCAGTTTCGTACCGGGTTGCACCGTTTCCCCGACCTCGACATGCCGCTGGGTAACGATACCACTGTAGGGCGCTTTCACCTGGGTATAGGACAGCTGTTCACGGGCCTCATCAAGACTGGCACGTGCAGAATCAAGCCGGGCTTTGGCTGCGGATAAGGTATGGGTTGCCTCATCCATTGCTGCTTTCGACACAACTTTTTTAGCGTAGACATCTTTTATCCGATCATACTCATCCTGAGCTTTAGCCAGGTTGGATATAGCTTCTTTTTCACCGGCCTGCGCCTTTTTTAATTGCGCCTGTTGCGATACGTCTTTCAGCGACATGATGATTACGCCTTTTTCGACATAGTCATCAACATCGACCACGATATCCTGAATTGTGCCAGCCGTCTGCGCGGACACAGTGGCTTTATGGATAGCCTCGACCACGCCATCGAGACGGAACTCCCGGCTTAATGATTGCAGCCTGACTTTTTCTGATTCCAGTTTATTATCAACACCTGATGCAGATACCGCATAAGCTGGCATCAATAGCAGCAAAACCGACAGTAAAACTGATATGCTATTATTTACCGAACCCATTAAGCTTGACTGGTATTTATTTAAGGTATTCATCATCCCGCCTGCAAAAAATTACAATTAAATTAATATTTAAAAAGTATTGCTAGCAATCATACTATATTAGATAATTCTAATATAGTATTAGAATCAAAGATTTCAATCTCATCGTAACAAATATTAATTAAAAATGTGCAGGGCTATGGCTAATAATCCGTATACCCGCGTTTACCAGCTACAGCTTTGACAGCAATCTTTCAGTGCTATTGACGGGTAATGGATGATTCGATCGTGGAAATGAATGGCCAAGATAAAGACAATAACCCAGCCATTTAAATAAAAAGCGGTTTAACTTCCATTTAGTTTTTAATGCTTTTTTTGAGATATGATCATAGCGTTGCCGACCATGCTGCAGGTGACCGGTCAGCACTTCTACCTGATGTGCATCATGATAAATACGTAACGTTAATGCCGGCTCGGCAACGGCAAGCTCATCTTCATTAAAGTAATAACTTAGAAATACTGTCGAAGTGAACCGTGTCTGCTCGAGAATATTTAGATGCAGATTCAAACAACCGGGCAAACATGACACGGAATGTTCAGGCAAATGAGCCAGATCAGGAATCAGCCTTCGTAGACGCAAGTAGTTGTTCTCATATAAATCCATTAGGCTAACAAAACCGCGTGGATCAACATCCTCACAACCGTAACCGGCAAGCGCTGTGTGTTTATAATTATTCATAGTCTATTTATTATAGTGGATTGTCTTGAAAAGATTTTTGTATGTTGGTAAAAATTAACGGCTATCTACAGATAAAAACAAATAAACACTTCTCAAATCCACAGATGAAATCAACTGTCATCTCGACCATTAGGGAGAGATCTTAGAGATATCAGACACTATCAGCGCTTTAAGATTCCTCGTCGTATTGCTGTAAAAACACAGCAATACTCTGTCGGAATGACAGCTGACTAAAGAAGTCTTGCACTAACATGTATTATTTTTGATAGCGTCTTAGGATACTAAATCTTTAATCTGTGTTCACCTGCACTTTTCGGTGGACAATTTATTTTATATTTAGACACAAGTGTGTATTCAACTAAGCCGGCCAATAAGGCGTTTCGATTGCCTCACCGAGGTCAGCTTTTATCAGACGTTCGCGGACTTCCAGCAATTTTTTGATCAACGCCGGTTCAACTTTTTCATAGGCTGCAGCATCAGGCACCCTTTTTACTACCACACCCAGTAACTCGGTAATGGCATTACCAATGGAATTCTGGCTAATAGTAACGATCAGATCGCCTTCGTCATTTCTATAGATCAGCTGTTTAAAAGCCGGTTGCCAGCGAATAGCGTTGGCGTATTTCGCGTCGGTAATGCACTGATCTCTAACCTTTTTTGCCGAAGCCAAAAAATCATTATTAAATAGCAGGATACTTTCGATCTGATCAGGAAAATATGAGGACTCCGGCACAGGTGCATTACGTGTCGAAACCTGGGTAAAAAAGGTACGATAGAAATCGATAAAACCCATGAGTATCTGATCATATTCCTGCCAGAATCGAATATCCTTGAGTGCTTCTATACCGCCCTGAACTTTCCAGCTGGGCAATCCCTGCGGATAACCCGTGAGTTCTATCTTAGAAGAACCTTTGCTGGTCTGCTTCAGGATATCGAAATTCAGAGAAGAGAAAAAATCACTATAAACATCGCGCATATACGACTGAAACAGACTGTTTTGACCACCGTCTGTTAAGTTTGGATTGTTAGCATCAGCAAAATCGGCCTCACTCAGTTGTTTTTTATCAAACACGATAAAGTGATTATGCAACATGCGGATGCTGGGCACACCAGGCGAAGTTAACGGCCAGGTTGCATCAAGACTGGCTTCACCCGCTAAAATTAAATGTTGCGCAGGATCAGGGTATTTTTCCACCATATAATCAATAATTATCTGGTTCATCCGGTTCCAGGATTTTTTTGTTGTTTCAGGTACCTGTGTTCGACGTACCGGACGCCCCAGAGGATCAAGTATGGAGTTAGACGTGTTATAGATTATAGAAGTATCAAACTCATTACTGTGGCCCAGCGCCTTACGATATAACAGCAGGTCCTCCGGATTTTTTAGCAGACCATTGTTATTGGCCAGATCATTCAAGTTCTCTGTACTATTGAAAAACTCGTTATTTGCCATGCCTTCTGGGATATCCAGTGGGATAGGACGAAATGGGGTAACAATTTCTCTTGGACCAGACTGCACGATATACTCCGAAATATTCTATATAAAAACAGGTGAGCACTATATACGAAAATGACTCAATCCCAAAACATCTGTTAAGCTATTTTCCTTGTTGATATTATAATAATATTAGATGGATATTAGATTTTTTAGCCGATTGAGAACACCCAATGATCACCGACCACATCAGCCCTCGCCGTATTATCACTCGCCGGTCATTGCTAAAATTATTTTCAGTCAGTTTAATAAGCAATAACTTAATCGCCTGCACACATAAAAAAATTTTAAATCCAGATGAAGACATACTGCTTTCCGGTGGTAGTACTATGGACGATGGCAAATTACAAAATGCACTGGTTATCATAAATCTCATACAAAAAGAAAAGAGACTCATCGAAACACCTTTTCTGCCACACAGTATCCATATTAATCCAACTAACAAATACCAACTTTTCTGTTTCGAAAAAAACGGTACGAATGCATGCGAAATAGATCTGCAAACACAGAGCATTACACGTTTGCTACAGACGGATGAGAATCAGTTGTTTTCAGGTCACGCCAGTTTTAGTCATGATGGAAAAACCATCTACTGCATAGAAAGCGATAATCAAAACTATCAAGGCAGCATAAGCATTCGTAACACACAGACCTTTGAAGTTACACAGAGGCTACCAACACTTGGTCTGTTGCCGCATGATAGTCAGCTGAGCAAAGATAATATTTTGACAGTCAGTAATACAGGCAGATCAGAATCAGGGTTTCACCAGCCATCACTGGTGCGCATAGATTTAAATACAGGAAAATTAATTGAACGCATTAAACTTGAGAGTGACAATTTAGAGCATGAGAATTTAAACCATGATGAACTAAACTGCGGGCATTTTAGAATAAGCAGTAACAATGACCTGGTCATCGTCTCTGCGCCCATCGATACCAGGGACAAAACTCTTCCTGGTGGTGTAAGCATTCGCAGACATGATGGAAGCCTTATCACGATGAGCGAACCTGAGGTAGTAATCAAACGCATGACAGGTGAAGCGCTTGGCATTGAGATCAATCAAATACAGTCTATTGCAGCAGTCACACACCCAGAAGCCAACCTGATAACCTTCTGGTCGATAAAAGATAAAAAAATTATCAAAGCCTTTGGTATCGAAAAACCACGCGGCCTCAGCCAGACTCTGGACAAAGAATATTTTATTGTTAGTTATGGAGAAAAGCCGGCAATGGCAAAGATATCCACTAAAGATCTACAGCCACAGGCAGACTCCATCGTGCAACCCACGCTCGCTTCTGGCGAACATATGATTAACTGGTCGAATGAATTACGAGACGTAATGCCTGATCGCATTTATGATTAATGTCGCAACGGTCAGAAACTTTAAAAGCTATTCACCACAGAGGCACAGAGGGCACAGAGTTTTATTTTGTTAACTGCGCCTACGGCGCTGTTAACAATAGAAAGTTTTTCTCTGTGTCCTCTGTGCCTCTGTGGTGAAAATTCTTTGATGTTGTTTTTGAACTAAAACTTCTGACCTTAGATATCTCACTCTTCCTGAGGGGTTTTATTTCGTTGACAGGGTTTAGCTAAAATTTCAAGATAAAAGGTCTCAAGCTGTTCCGACTCTGCCCAACTGATCGATTTATTGATCTCTGACATATGGATAACGTCACTGCTTGCCTCATCAGCGCCAAACCGACAGTCAAAATCCCAATAATCTGCATCTTCTGGCAGCTCTCTTCTTCGCTCTCTTTTTATATATTTTTTAACTTCATGTTTAATGGCATCGACAAGTCTCGGTGTCTTTATTTTTTCATGCGTTAATTTAAACGTCTTTTTCATAATAATCTCATATCTTCGATGTACACTACTGTAAAAAAATAGTGCCTGAAAAGTAATTTTTTGTAATATTTATCGGTGAGTTTTGGCGGCCTGACACGGTTATCGCGCGCCTTATTTTTTAGTATCATCTTTCGAACTATCCGCCAGACTAACTACCCTGGCGGTTACATACATCGTCAGGACCACTGCTGCGGCAAACGAATACAAACCAAAACGCATCTCCACACTCGCGACTGCGCCAAGCTTGACAGCGACTACCAGCACCGCCACAACAAAAACATCTAACATCGACCATTTACCGTACAGATGCATCCAATATAAATATTTATCAAGTTTAGCTGTTTTATCCTGTTTAGCGCTAAGTAATTTATACAATACGCCTATCTTCAACAACGGGATCACGATACTGAAGCCAGTGATCACGATGAATAGAAAAAACTGATCTTCTTTTAATAACTGAGTAGCACCGCTGAGTACAGAGAATGTATTTTCGATTAACATAAATTTCTTCAGGGTGATGATGGGTGTAACCAGCCCCGCAAGCAGGAATAGAGATGTCACCCCAAGAATGGCTATCAGCCACCTGGCCTCAATCGGATAATTCCCGGCAATACTTAGGTCTTTATCTTGCATATTATTTTGTGAGATTAATACATGGTTTCTGAGACAGGAGAATCAGATACTATCAAAATCAAATGTTATTTCTCGCAGTCTCTCTGAATAGACCTGTTTAATGGTCTTTATTATTTATATTCTTAAATTGTTTGCGAAGGCTGTCACATTCTGCTTTAGGCGCTTCACAAAGCGTGAGTATTTTAGTCTGCTCACCTAAAATGGTTTTTTTGAAAACCGCCGGATAAACCCCGTTTTTTTCAGGAGCGAAAAACCAGACGACATGACTGCCGTCTTCTACAAGAGAGACTATTGACCAGCCATCCTGTCGATTAATCTTAGCAGAAGGATCTTTTTTCAAATACTCTAATGCCTCGAATGCTGACGAATATCCGATGGGGATCTCTTCATCAGCAAAAAGGTTTGCTGAATACAGGATGAGTGATGTGATAACAAGCAGTAATTTTTTATGGTCATCCATTTTTGGGTCATAACGCCTAAGCTAATAACAGGGCCAGGATCACTCGCCTTCCCAACCGATGGCTACTGTAAATCCCGCCGCATGTTTATGGCCACCGCCACCGTATTTCTTTGCGATTTCAGCAACATCAACACCAGCTAAACCGTCATCGTCACGTGAACGCAGACTAAAAGAGCGGCCATCAGGGTGGTCCCAGTAACAGGCCGCAAATGGTTCGCCAGCAGACATAATGTTACCAGCATCTGAAACATAAGCCGAAGAGGCATTCAGTACCGGCACATCATAACCACCGATGACCATCCGCCTTACGCCAGATGCAATCAATGTATTGATGTCTTTTTGCAGTTTACGCTCTATTGCCTGGCCTTCCTGCCGCAGTATTTCAAGTGTAGTGCTGCGGCTGTCCATCAAGCTGTCCCACAGCTTAAAATCAAAAGGATAAGATGAAAGTGCAGCGTTGATCTCTTGTGTACCGTCAAGCTTAAACAACCATAAGTCACGATCCTGAATATATGCGATTAGTTCAGGGACTGGCAATCCAGGATTAAACCATAACCATGCAAGCATCGCACCAGACTGGTTCATATCAAACAGCCCTTTTATCTCGCCGCTTTTCAATAATTCAGATAAATCTTCTTCGGCTGAAATATGGTGATCGAGTATGGTGATACTGGCAGCTGTTGCCAGCATGTTTTCCAGCACCCGTTTTTTATATGAGAAGTCAACCAGAATTACATCACGGTTCTCGACATCAGGTGGCGGCTGCTGATGAATGCCTTTATGGAATTCAACCTCTTCCCCCAATGCATGGTGAACAGACCACGCCGCAGCAAAACCATCCAGGCAGTTACCATGGTAGATACATAATGGTTTTAGTTTTTCTACGCTATGAATCATAGATTACGACTTTATTTATTTAGTAAATGGCTCATGTTATTTAAAGAATGCTGAGCCTTCAATTGTGATATTTGGATGAGATCAGTAATTTTAATAGGGGCCTGTCATGATAGGGGCCTGTTTAAAAAACCGGGCCCCTACCGTTGTGCATTGCATTATTTATTGTTAGAACAAATCCTTCAACTTGTCTTTTACTTTATCTGTTTGCTCATCTACTTTGCTGTCGGCTTTTTTCTGGAGCTTTGCTTTTTCTTCGTCGACTTTTTGCTGCGCTTTCTGTTTAAGTTTATTCAGCTCAACATCGATGACGCTATTTTTCACTACCTCGGTAGCACGATCGGTTAAACGTTTCAAAATCTCACTGGCAAGTTGTGAAGCTGTAGCACCCTTAGCTCCACCCAGGTTAGTCATATCCAGACCAGGTAACTTGAGTTTATATTCTTTGTTTTGCAGCGCTGCCACTCTGGCCTGAATGCTACCATCGGCAAAAGTTACACGACGAATGATCAGGCGAGGTTCTTTCGCACTACCCTCAACAGGTGCCTGGGTCTTTTTGGCTGCAGACTTCGGTAGCAGATTTTTCTTCAACTCGTTCAGGTTAGTTTTATTACTCTCATTGAACTCGACGAACACCTCTGGCGCAAGCACGGTAATCTCATTGATGATATATGGCTCCTCCTGTAGAGATTGTAAATCAATAGCCACGCGCACTACACGCAACGAAAAGGCATGCGGCATAGTAAAACCGCTGGGGTTAGCAACAGTCAGGCCGGTAATGCCACCTGCTCCGTCAGCAAGATTGATTTTTACACCGTCGACCAGCACAGCAGTCTGTGTTGCTTCACTGCCATATTTCTCGATAGCGCCTTCGACCAGCGAGTCAAGATTCGTCAACACATAATAAACACCGCCCGTTATAGCGATAATAATAACCAGTACAAAACCGAGAATGACTTTTTTCATCATATATACCTGAATAATTTACTTTTGAATTATTGAAAATAATTAAATAAAAGATTAACAGATTAAGAGAGGTGTTTCATATATTATATCGACTAGCCTGTTTTAATTTTAATTTTAATCTATATGTACAGTTGCAACGTTAGCGACTGGAACGGTGCTGTCCTGTGATCGACATTCAGGACATTCATCGACACCCATAGAAATAATTGATTTATTTAACCATTCCATGCTTCTCTAGCTTTCCATTTGACCAGATGTGAAATGTAAGACCTCCTCCTCACTCAAGCATTGCCCGCACAACCTCTGGCCAGGCAAGTGATATGTTTTCCATATTGTAACCACCGCCTCCCAGAGCAATAATTCTGCCATCGCAGAATTCATCTGCGAATTTGCATAAGCTTGCTGCAGCAAATTGATAGGATCGTTGCGAATACGCCAGATGCGTAATCGGATCACCTTTCATGCTGTCAGCGCCACACTGCAAAATAATAAATTCCGGCTCTATGGTTCGGATAAAGGCTTCAGCCTCAGGCCATAAGCGTATGAAATCCTCATCTGCAGCTTGTATTGGCATGGGGAAATTCATCATGGAACCCCTGGCTGAACCGGCACCTGTCTCATCGATATCCCCGGTGCCGGGAAAAAGAAAGTGCCCGTCTTCATGAAAATCAACAACAAACACCTGGCTATCACTCTCGTAGTTGTAAAATACGCCATCCCCATGATGTGCATCGATATCAACGTATAGGATTTTCTTTAATTGATATTTGTTGCGTAAATGTTCGATGGCAATAGCGCAATCATTAAACACACAAAAACCACTACAATGATCACGGTAGGCATGGTGAAGACCAGCAATAGGAACAAAGCCTCGGCGAAACTGCTTATCCATTATTTTATCAACCATATGCAGTACAGAACCCACCACAGTTGAGGCTGCTTCAAAAATACCTTTACGGGCAGGCGTATCACCTTGATCCAGATAACCAGTGCCTGACTCTGATCCCTGTTTTATCTTTTCGATATATTCAGTGGAATGAAAACTTCGAAGAGTTTGAAAATCACATCGCACAGGATCCAGCCATGTAACCCGGGATGTCAGGTTCAAGCTATCCATACCGTCCAGAAAAGCCTTATGTCGGCCTGGACCGAATGGATGCTCCTCCCCAAAGTGATAATCCGCCAGTTGAGCACCAGCAATGATAGCAATTGATGAATCTGACATATTAAAAATAAATAGAAATATTAATATAAATCAAAACATTACACTAAATAATGAAATATTACTTGAAAATAATAATTTTTTGCCATACATTAGTGAAGACTAATATATAGTATAAAGATCATGCAAACAAATACTTTACCAGAGCTTGAATTTGAGTTTTCACTCAAACCTTCGGACAGAGAAGGATTAAGCCATTTGCTGATTGATTTTGAAGGTAAAGCCGTCATCTGGGATGATAATGATGGAGAAGAAAAAATTGTCGCCAGACTGAAAGGCCACCGACTGGATCTTGCCATTGCACGTAAATCATTTGATGTTTTACAGGAATTATTTGACTCTATTACTCCAGAAATTTCAGATCTTGGCTCTCATATCATTTCAAACAACAACTGTTTTGTTGAATCTTTCAGCAAGGATGAAACAGAAAAAACACCTTGTGGCAGTCTGGTCTATATCGATGAGCTGGTGGTTGATCCAGACTACAGGAATCGTAGTATCGGTACTGAGATGCTAAAACGCATGAGTGAAGTGGTCGATATGAACAAAACGCTGGTAGCATTGAAGGCTTATCCCATCATTGATGAACAATCTGAGGAACGCACTCCTGAACTTAAAAAACAGCTCAAGCATTTTTACAGCAAGCTGGGGTTTCGCCACTCAGGGGAACATTATATGGTAAAGGATGCACGAGAATGTCATGCACAGCGTCAACGCATACTCGCAGAAGAAGGTGTAATAGCACCTCAAACAACACACTAGATAAAAAATCGTAGAGTGTAAATAATACTATGTGCGTTTATAGGGTCAAAGAGTTTGATTAAAGTAGAAATATAAAAAGCTTATTTCTTGTCCTGATCTTAAAATAAAAACCTTTTTACTATCTTTTAACTACTCGACAGAATGTCGAGTAGGGTTTCCCAAAAATAAGAACCTGTCTCTTATTTCTTACCGCCACCGCCAGCTTTAAAACCGGCAGGTGCCTGGCCGTAATCACCTTCATCGAAAAAGAAACCGAGCATGTGTTTTTCGATGAGCTCGATATTTTTAGGATCCGCGGTATTTAAAGCATTTTCATTAATAATGGTAGTCAGGCGTTCAAGCCATTGCTTCCAGCCTTCTTTAGACACGTTTTCATAAATACGAATACCTAACTCCCCCGGATGCGGCGGAGCATCTAAACCTTCGGCTTCTATTTTCAACACTACACACTGGACTTTATTTGCCATCATTAACCTCTATCTTTTCTCTTCGTACTTTTTCAATAATACGCCATCATCACCGCAGCAACTGGCAGCGCACTGTTTAATTTTATGTAATTCATCGGCTGTGCTATTCAGATAAACCTCGACCGGTTTATTCTCGGTAGCACAGTCACAACCTTTGTCATTATACACGTAAACCCGGTTTAACCCTGCACGTTTTGCCTGTGCCTCTGCCTCATACAGCATATATTCCGGCGTCGCTGGCACATCACTCAATTTGTATGCGGGGAAGAATCTTGTCACATGCCAGGGACTGTCTGCGCCAAGGTTATCGCGAATCCAGCAGGCGATCTGGTAATGCTCTTCCGGGTCATCATTTTTACCAGGGATTATATTGGTCCTTGTTTCTACATGGATTCCCAGATCATGGGCTTTTTTGATCGAAGCCAGCACCTGATCAACCGTGGCGGTTTTGCAGATATCTTTATAAAAATCATCCGACATGCTCTTGATATCCGAACACAGTACATCGACTTTGCCCGCGATCAGATCCAGCGCTTCATCGGTAACAAAGCTGTTTGAAACATAAACGGTATATAGATCTGCCTGATGCGCGAGTTCGCAAACATCAAGTACATATTCCAGCCAGACGGCCGGTTCAGAGTAGGTGAACGCGATGCCCTGCACCCCTGCTCTGACTGCTGAATCGACCAGTTTTTGTGGTGGCACCCAAACTTCGGTGGATTGCCCTTTGGCAAGATCATCGAGTGCCTGGACACCCCAGGAGATGTCCAGATTATGGCAACCACCGCAACGGAAGCTACAACCATAACTGCCGACTGACATCACTTTGCTGCCGGGGCGGTAATGTTTGACCGGTTTTTCTTCGATGAAACTGATATCGATTGACGACAGGATTCCGTATGACAGATTGTACAGGGTGCCGTTTCGATTTACGTGCGCCTGACAAAAACCACGCTGACCGTGTCCGATCTTGCAGCGCCAGAGACACAGATTACAACGCGTGGTGCCATTCTCAAGCTTTTCCTGCAAGCGGGTTTCGATGAGCTGATATTGCTCTAAAGGGGTATCTGACATTTTTCCAGGCCTTGTGATAACTAGAGTCGTATTTTATCAGTGTATGAAGCAATTAACACACCATCATTACAGGGGATATAGAGACTGTCAGCCTGCACTTCCACCGTTTCGAGTCGGGCGTTGTTATCATAATCAAGTACTTTTTCCAGAGTGTAGCGGTATAAGCCATGATCACAGAGATAGGGCTGAGCAAATATCTGAGTCGCAGACATAAAGTTAAACAGCTGCCGCGCGCTTTGCTGGGTATCAATAATAAAATCATTCTGTTCCGGGTAGGGATAATAACTGGCCATATCCTGTTGTTGCGGCGTTTGAGCCACTGACCCTGAGGATAGATCTGTCAGTAATGCGGGCAATAAACTCGCACCGGCTTAGCAATACGTGG
>CAWBXM010000033.1:0-5887 GCA_963792545.1 uncultured Gammaproteobacteria bacterium
CGTTCCTGTTTGACTTCTTCAGGTACTGCGCCAGCCATCTCATTGGCTTTAGCACCCTCGACATCTGAATAGGCAAAGCAGCCAACACGATCGAGTTGTGCCTCATCAAGGAAGTCGAGCAATAACTCGAAGTCTTCTTCAGTCTCACCGGGGAAGCCAGCTATAAAGGTACTGCGAATGGTGATCTCAGGACAGATTTCACGCCATCGTTTAATGCGCTGTAGGGTGTTTTCAGATGACGCCGGGCGCTTCATTGCCTTTAAAATTTTAGGGCTCGCATGCTGGAAAGGAATATCCAGATAGGGCAATATTTTGCCTTCAGCCATCAATGGAATAATCTCATCGACGTGCGGGTATGGGTAAACATAATGTAGCCGTACCCAGATGCCAAACTGGCTTAAGGCTTTGCACAGTTCTGTCATACGAGTTCTTACAGGTGTGCCATTGTAGAATTCAGTTTTGTATTTGACGTCTACCCCATAAGCGCTGGTGTCCTGCGACACCACGAGCAATTCTTTTACGCCGGACGCGGCTAGTCGTTCGGCCTCCAGTAATACATCATTGACTGGTCGGCTGACCAGGTCACCACGCAAAGAGGGAATAATGCAGAAGGTGCAACGGTGGTTGCAGCCTTCTGATATTTTCAAATAAGCGTAGTGCCTGGGTGTCAGCCGGATCCCCTGTGGTGGAACCAGGTCAATAAAGGGGTCGTGTGCCGCAGGCAGGTGTTCGTGTATTGCTTTCATCACCTCATCGGTCGCATGGGGACCGGTGACGGCAAGCACGTTAGGATGTGTTTGTTTAACTATGTCACCTTTCGCGCCCAGGCAACCGGTAACGATAACTTTACCGTTTTCGTTTAATGCTTCGCCAATCGCATCCAGAGACTCTTGCACTGCAGCATCGATAAATCCACAGGTATTTACCACCACTAAATCAGCGGTGTCATAACTGGGTACGATATCGTAACCTTCGGCGCGAAGTTGTGTGAGAATATGTTCTGAGTCTACCGTTGCCTTAGGGCAGCCCAGACTAACAAAACCTACGCGGTGGGGTGTTTTCTTTGGTGTGACTGGATTCATGTTATGACTGTTTTTTGAAAATGTAGCATTTTACATGATAATGATGTTTGCCGTGGTCTATCGGTTTAGTTCATTGTTAGCTCTGGCCATGGGGTGATATATGAAGAATCGCGGTTTACAAGCCGCTCCTACGATCAGGTGGCTTTTGCATGAACGGTTTGCAAAACTGCGATGCCAGAGCATGGTAAATTCAATTGATTCATAATGCTATTACTACACTGTACGGAGCGGTGTATATGTTTAATTAAGAGAATAAAAGTGTGTTTTAAAGATGAGTGATTTCGAGGAAAGATTTAGCAGCCTGTCCCGTGTATACGGTGATGACGTATTGCGGAAGATACGTGGCAGTCATATCTGTATCGTCGGTGTTGGTGGTGTGGGTTCGTGGGTGGCTGAAGCACTGGTACGCAGTGGCGTGGAAAAAATCACTTTGATTGATGGAGATGATATCTCACGCAGTAATATTAATCGTCAGAGCCACGCACTGGAATCAACAATAGGGCAGGTGAAAATCGAGGCGATGAAGCAGCGGCTACTGGATATCAATCCTGACTGTGAATGCTACAGCTTCGAACAATATATCAATGATGAAAACATTTCTGATCTATTGATGCCAGACGCTGCGCACAAGTTTGATTGTGTGATTGATGCTATTGATAGAATCAAGTACAAATCATTGATGATTCACTTCTGTAAAAAACATAAAATAAAAATAATAACGACGGGTGGTGCGGGTGGTTTAACAGATCCTACACAGATTGAAGTAAAAGATTTATCACGCACCTGGAATGACCCTTTAGCTTCTGCCGTGCGACTGGCGCTTCGCCAGGTACATAATTTCTCACGTAACCTTAAACGCAGTTTTGGTGTGCCGTGTGTGTATTCGACAGAGCAGCAGCGTTATCCGGATAAGGATGGTAACGTGGGTTATCAAAAATCAGGTGTTGCCGGCCTGTCACTGGACTGTGGTTCTGGTTACGGTTCTGTGGTTATCGTGACAGCCACTTTTGGTTTTGTTGCTGCTGCCAAGGCTATCGAAATTGTTATTAAAAGGCGGTGACCTGGTAATCGATGGGTGAGATTGAGACCATTGCATGTCGAGCCTGGAATTTTTATTGTCACAACGACGCTTGCGACTTTTTCGCGCTGCGTCAAAACCTGTTCACAGGACTGTCATCAACACTGTTTTTTTGATCTGACTAAAAGGCGGTTCGAACTTCTGCTTTTGTCGTTATTTGGAGCGGATCAGATATCTTCGGCATTGCTGTGTGAGCAATGCTTATGATGGTATCGTGGTAATCGGTATCAGCGCAGGTTTGAACGTTTTCATCGCTGATGATAATAACGGTTTATTATTTTTAGAACATGAAGTTTATAGCGTGCTGTTTAACATAAAATAAACGACCATAGCAGCAACGGATGCCGCGAGAATGCAAGGCAGTTTCAGGCATATTCCGGGTAGTTCAGCACAATGTTTTTTCTCTTTACAGTTAGCACAAATCTTCATTCAATCAATAACTCCGCAATAAGTGGTACGTTCCTGAGTTTAGCTGTCATCGTTGACATAAACTACTTTCGTCAGGGTCTTCTACTGCTTCCGTGATTGCACATACTAAGGTATTCAGCTCATCGGTACTGATGCTTTGCATCACCTTGTTTAATAACTCGGGTGATACCCTGGCGTAAACATAACGGCCATCTTTCAGCTGTATGTTTATGCCTGCAGCATGAATATCTTGTGTACAACTTTCTTGCTGCTGTTCAGCAAGTGTTCTATCCATATCCATTAATTCGTCGTAGTAATCTTCCAATTTTTGCAGAAGATCCTCATCTAAATCTTCAGCCAGTCTAACCGTAAAACTGTCTTCTGCACAGTCAATTGTAGGTGTTATTTCTGACGATATGGCATATTTTTCAAATAACTGGCAGGTTATTTTGTTAAAGAAAATATATTCGAGCATAAATATTAAATTATTGATCTATATCAATTTTTAAGGTTGATTGGTTCTAATTTATTTTGCAGTTAATGCTCTGTATTCATGACAGGAAGAAACAACTTACCACAAAGGGGGGTGGAGGCTATAGAACTTCTGCGTGAGGCTTGCATAAATAAATTGGCCATTTTTATCTGTGACTTCCGTGCCTCCCGCGATACATAGCTTTTGAGTTTGTTAAGCCTAAAAAAAGCGATGAATAATCACCGCTTTTAAATTCGCTCAAACCTTTGAAAAAATCGTTAGTGGCTCGCATGCTCTAAACATTCAAGCTTGATACCAAAACCCCTGTCAGCGGAAATACTGACGGGTATTGTCTTTGTTAACCAGATGCCTGGTTCATTCTGCATCAATCAGAATTCACTACTAGTGACTCTATGGCATCCACTACCGGCACAATTCTTATTTTGTGCGACGGTACCATTTTCACCGCCAATGTGTTTGTCTTTTCGTTTGAAATCATTCGCATGACAGGCAGCGCAATCGGGCGCGTACTGGTTAAAGTCATAAATGAACGGAAGGTCTACACTGTTGCCGTGGCAGCCGTTACAGCCTGGGTCTCTTCTGTGATTGCCCGGGTAGTTTCCTCCTTGAGATTTAGGTTTGTGACTGAATATGCTGGGTGCCCAGCCGTTTGTTGAATGACATACGTCGCACTGTACAGTCGTGGTCAAGTGTCCCGGTAGCTTGTAGGCTTTCGCTGCGCCGTTTTCAATGTGACAGGAGTCGCAGTTATTAACAGTGCTGGCATCATGAACCCATGTGCCGCCTACGAAGGTTGCAGTGGTATGACAGAAGTGGCAATCCAGAGCGGTGGATATGTGGGCGGGATTGGTCTTGGCATCTTTTCCAATCGCTGTGCCACCATCATGACAGGACGCGCAATTGTCTACGATGCCGGTATGATCGAACACCGCGCCGGTGAAGCTAAGAGGGAGGCTAGTGGTATGACAGACACCGCAATCCTGGTTTGTGGCTACATGGGAGCCTGTTTTGCCTTTGGCGAACGCGCCATCATGGCAGGATTTACAGTTATCTACGATGCCAGTATGAACAAAGGTCGCAGGTTTAAAGCCTGTGGTCTGGTGGCACACGCTGCAATCCTGGGTTGTTGGCACATGGTTCGGTGGCGGGGTTTTGCCTCTGGCCGTTGCGCCATCGTGGCATGAGGCGCAGTTATTAGTAATGCCCTTATGGTCAAATGTGGCGCCAGCAAAAGCGGTGGTGTTATGGCACACCGAGCAATCCTGTGCGGTTGAAACATGACCGATATTCTTTTTGGTTACCGCCGCCGTAGAGGTTTCACCATGGCACGACGTACAGTTATTTACGATACCGGTATGATCAAACACCGCTGGTTTAAAGGTGCCGGGTACGTGACAGAAACTGCAGTCCTGTGTGGTCGGGAGGTGGCCGATATTCTTCCTGGGTCCTACTGGAGTCGTCGTAGGGTTATCACCGTGACATGCTGCGCAGTTACTCACGATACCGGTATGATCAAAGATGCCATCTTTGAAATCGAGACCGATACCATGGCAGGTCCCGCAATCGACGGTCGTGGCAGGATGAGGTGGGGTTGGCGTCTTTCCTAAGGCGTTGGCAGGCGTAACATGATTGCCATCATGGCACGAAGCACAATTACCCGTGATACCCGTATGATTAAAATTCTGGATAGCGAAGTCAACATTAGAAGTGTGGCAAACGTCACAATCCTGACCCGTTGGCAAATGGCTGCCTGGTTTTCCGTTGAGATTGCCAGAGTTCGTGCTGAATTGACCACTGTGACAACCTTCACAACCACTGGTAATGCCTGAATGCACATTAGTAAATAATGAAGCTGATGCAAAACCGCCGGTAATGGTGGTGTCATTGTGACACTGACTGCATTCAGCCTTCGCCGGGATGTGATTAACCTTCTTGGGCGTTGCAATACCGGTGTTATGGCATGACGCGCAATCGCTGCCCACTATACTCAGATTATGGGTAAATGTGCCAGTGAATGTAGTAAAGGTACTGGTAGTGTGGCAAGAGGAGCAGTTCTCACTTGTTGCCACATGACCCAAAGACTTGCCTTTGCTGATATTGCCGTCATGGCAGGCCAGGCAGTTGCTTGTGTCTGCACTTGTGGTGTGAATCTTGGCACCAGCAAAGCCGCTAACTACATGGCAAACGGCGCAATCCTGGGTGCTGGGAACGGTCGGTATGTGATTCGGCAGTTTACCGACACCGATTATATTGTTGTGGCACGAATTACAGTTATTGACAACACCGGCATGATCATAGGTGCCAGTGTTGAAAGTGCCCGGGGTATGGCAGTCGCCACAATCCTGATCACTGGCCGTACCAGGGTTGTCCGGATTAGTTGGCATGTGCTCATAGAAAAGTGTGGTAAATGGTTTGCCTGTGGCAGTAACCTGCGGTGGTACCGGGCTGTTATTGCCATGGCAGGTCTGGCAGTTGTCCGCGACACCTGTATGATCAAAGATAGCGTCAGCGAAACTCTCTGTGTTATGACACGACCCGCAATCTTCGGTAGTATTTTGATGAGTTCCCGTAGGCGTCGCCGCCCTGGCGTTAATACTAGTGCTAGCATTGTGGCAGGATTCACACGATTGGCTCGTTGCATCCAGTAAACTGTGGTTGAAAATGCCGCCGGGCATTTTGAAATTCACGATACCATGGCAGCTGTCGCAATCGACGCTGGTTATCGGATGACCGGCCTTTTGTCCCTGCGCCGGACCAGAGCCATCAGCCACATGGCAGGAGTCACATGTTATGCCCGCACCTACAACGTCAGGGCCGGTGTGGTCG
>CAWBXM010000034.1:0-29227 GCA_963792545.1 uncultured Gammaproteobacteria bacterium
GGTGTAATAATGCCGGTGAAAGGGAAGTGCTGAGAATGGGTGTTTTAGACATTTTTCTTGACAAAGATGCGGAAATAAACAATTAAAAAAATACAAGTTAGTGGTATTGGAAATCTCCCCCCCCTCAATATATATTTGCATCCGTAAAAATCAATGGCCGTTGATTAATAATAAAAATATTAAAACAAACTAAATTTTTTTATGAAAATTAAATCTTCCTTTCTAACTATACTTTAATCTATGTTATTTTTTGGGGTATGTAAAAAAGATGCAAATACAAACAATAAACTACCTCATGTTGAGATTATAGATAGTATTACAGCTTTACAAAAATTATCTTTACAAATATTTGGGAACAAAGAGTTCAAGTTTAACAAAAATGACAGCAATTATCTTAATTCGATTAAACAATTAACGAAAAATTTTAACCGGAATGGTAAAAAATCAATTCAAGGTAATAATGAACGGATCAATTCCTGTGATTTAAGTAACGGTGACTCTACTTACGAATGGTATTCAGTATCCAGAGAATATTATTATTGAAGGACCATATTCTACAGCAAAGAATGTAACTTATGAAACAATTGCTGAGAATTGTCCTGACTTAATTTCTAGTGCTGAAAAAGCAACAAACCAATATTTGATTGATGAAGGCTATTCTGATATTGCCTATATGTATTATGGTGCTCTTAGACCTGGGTTAAGATATCAGGTTATCCATGCTGCAAATTCATTAATTGAATTAAAAACCGAATTTATTGTGTCGTATGAAGAGATTGAAACTCGGAATCCGATGTACAAGAGAAATTATTCAACTGTGTTTTACAGGCAGTGGGTTATGCAACTATTGCCGAACTAGGGTCAAACTCGTGTAACGACCATGTCAAGACAGCATCTGATTAAAGCTGTTGATAAATTAGCTTCCAAATATCTCAACTGGATTGGAGCTGCGGTAGCAGTTGGAAGTTTTATTGATTGTATGTGGTTTTAAAAATTTAATTTATGTTCAAAATAATATTTTTCAGCATTCTTTCCATCGTCTTAATTTCAAGATATTATGACTGGCTTATAAAAAAAGACAAAATCAATAAAAGAGAAATAATTATTCTTCTTCTATGTACTATTCTTGTTATTGCTTTTTTCTTAGAAAAAGTATTCTATATTAACATCTAATATGTTTATAGTTAAATGTATTCCGGTTGTTGTATAAACCGGAATACATTCACTTTACCAGTAACTTCTTCCACTTGTTGCTTTCGTGCAAATTCTTTGATTGTTTTATTTCGTTGCTCGAGTAAAACGCCGAAGGTATTGGGTAAGATAAAGGCTATTGAACCATTCACCCAGAACTCCATAGGGTGATTCAAAAGGAAAAAGATCAATAACAATCGTGCCGTTTTCACAGGGTTTAAAGTGATGCTCATGTTTCATCATTTTAAAATCACCCTCCAGTTGTTCATCGGTGAACATTTCGGGTATTATCATTTCAGTGATTTTTACCCGTAGTATCCTGTTCTTAAAAAGATGTCTTGCTTTCCAGGTTACCGTATCCTCTTTTTCAATTAAACCAAATCGGGTTCCGGCTACTGCATCCTCTTTAAAAGTTGCCATTGAGTGCTTGTGCAGACCGATATTGCGACTCAGGTTAAATACTATATTAGCCGGAGCTGCTATAAAAGTTGTAAGATGAATCGTTGGCATGGAAGCAAGTTTGTTATACTTAATCGGTACTCACAAATATCTTACCGCACTATCAATTTATGAAAAAGGGATCTTGGCAACTTTTGCTTTTAGTTGTTTATCTCTTATCTGAATGTAAATTTCCGCATCCATTCCGGAAAAAGCTTTTCGTACATATCCCATTCCGATTGCTTTTCCAAGACTGGGTGATTGTGTGCCGGAAGTAACGTTACCGATCGTATTACCGTCTTTATCTTTTATTTCATATCCCTGGCGGGGAATTCCTTTATCGATCATTTCAAAGCCCACCAGTTTTTTTGTAATGCCTTCTGCTTTTTGTTTTTCAAAAATTGATTTGGAAGTGAAGTCCTTCGTGAATTTTGTGATCCATCCCAGTCCTGCTTCTATTGGCGAAGTAGTATCATCAATATCATTACCGTATAAACAAAATCCCATTTCTAATCGTAGTGTATCTCTTGCACCCAATCCGATTGGCTTCATTCCTTTCGGGCCACCTGCTGCAAAAATTGCATCCCATATCTTTTCACCACACTCTCAACCTGTCCCAACCAAAGATCTCACGCCACCTGGCGCATCTGCGTGAAGCCGGTGTGTTAGTTGCCAGACGTAACGGCACCTGGATGAATTACCGTATCAATCCTGATCTACAGGCCTGGGCGCTAGACATTCTACAAACCACACTCAATGGTGTGCGTAACACAGAACCTTTTATTTCCGATAAAAGAATACTCGACAACATGGCCGATCGTCCTGGACAAATGTGTTGCGCCTGAATAGATGTGGCCAGATAAATTCTCCAGGTAAATCATGATGAACAAACCCTTTAATATTTTGTTTTTATGTACCGGTAATTCATGCCGATCACAGATGGCTGAGGGCCGGGGAAAATATCTGGCCGACCATTATTCGAAATCCAGTCTGCCGGCATAGAAACGCATGGCAAAAATCCGCGTGCTATCGGCGTAATGAAAGAGATTGGGTTGGATATTTCCAACCAGGAATCAACCAAAGTTAACGATGAAATGCTGCACAAGGCCGATCTTGTAGTAACAGTATGCGGCCATGCTGACGAGCATTGCCCGGTGCTGCCTGCCGGTACAAATAAAGAACACTGGCCACACTGGATGACCCAGGAAAAGTGCAGGGCAGTGAAGAACAGATCATGGCCGTGTTTCGCGCCAGTCGTGATGATTATTAAAAAACGCGTCAAGGATTTATTAGAGCGTTTGAAGCCGAACAGGAATACATAATCATGTCAGTGCAATGCGAGACTACTGCTAAAAAATCAGCCGGCGCTGCAATGGGTTCATTCGAGCGTTATCTGTCACTATGGGTTGCATTATGCATCATCGCAGGTATTAGCCTGGGCCATTTTACACCCTCATTTTTCCAGCTCATCAGTCGCATGGAAATCGCGCAGATCAATCTGCCGGTCGCGGTATTAATCTGGCTGATGATCATTCCGATGTTACTCAAAGTTGATTTGAGAGCACTAAAAAATGTCGGTGAACACTGGCGTGGCATTGGCGTCACCCTGTTTATTAACTGGGCGGTGAAACCGTTTTCAATGGCATTACTGGCGTGGTTTTTTATCGCTTACCTTTTCCGTGACTGGTTACCATCGGAACAGATAGACAGCTATATTGCCGGTTTGATCCTGCTGGCCGCCGCACCGTGTACAGCCATGGTTTTTGTCTGGAGCAATCTCTCTCGTGGTGAGCCGCATTTCACACTGTCACAGGTCGCACTTAATGACGTCATCATGGTGTTTGCCTTTGCTCCCATCGTCGCCCTGCTGCTCGGTATATCTTCCATCACAGTACCGTGGGAAACCTTATTATTATCCGTTCTGCTGTATATCGTGGTGCCATTAGTTATCGCAACTTTATGGCGTCGTACTTTATTAGTTAGCGATGACGGTCAGAAAAAACTCGATCGCACTTTAAAAACATTACATCCCTGGTCACTGAGTGCCTTACTGGCGACCCTTGTTTTATTATTTGGGTTTCAGGGCGAACAGATTATTAAACAGCCGTTGATTATATTATTATTGGCGGTGCCGATAATAATACAGGTGCTATTTAATTCGTCACTGGCTTATCTACTTAACCGTGCAGTGAAGTCACCACACTGTGTCGCCGGGCCATCTGCATTAATCGGTGCCAGTAACTTTTTTGAGCTAGCCGTCGCCACGGCTATTTCATTATTCGGTTTTGAATCTGGCGCGGCGCTGGCAACCGTCGTTGGCGTTTTGATCGAAGTACCGGTGATGTTGTTTGCAGTTCGAGTCATCAATTCAACAGCTGACTGGTATGAGAAAAAACCAGGTATCAAAAGTTATAAGGATTGTTGCCCTGATATGGACTGAGTTAAAATAATTAGTAAACCACGCATAACTATTGCTCAGCCAGAGAAATGGCTTAACACAGATTTAGTATCTCGAAGGCGAATATACGGCCAAAAATGCTCACTGAAAGAAAAAGCAATTGTCCACAGATGAACGCAAATGAACACAGATAAAAAACTGTTTATTGTTTTATAGCGTAGGCGAGCAGACCCGACAGAATACAGCACATGCACAAATAAAACGGCGGACAGCGCCCGCACTACAAAAGATTTATATTTTGTTTTTATCTGTGTTCATTTGCGTTCATCTGTGGACAAAATTCTTTTAATCTTTTTCAACGGCTGCTCAGGGCCGATCTTTCTTTACGAAGTCTGTATTGCAGATTTAACCAAATCTATTTGCTATATTTCTACGGCGCATAAAAAAGCCTCTCACATCTTTTCAAGATGGAGAGGCTGTATTTAACCTGTTTAAACTCATAGTTTTTTGCTGGGGCTCGTGCCTCACCCCAACCTATGTTGTTTAACAGTTTTAATTTTATCTCAGGTTAAAACGGAATATCATCATCAAAACCATCATCGACCATTGCTGCTGCAGGTTGGGCTGCCTTTTGTGCGGGTGCAGATTGTTGTGTTGATTGCGCTGGCGCAAAACCACCTGTGTCACCACGACCATCTAACATTTGCATGGTACCACCGATATCAACGACAATTTCTGTTGTGTATTTATCCTGACCGTCCTGCCCCTGCCATTTTCGAGTTTGAAGCTTGCCTTCGATGTAGACCTTAGAGCCTTTCTTTAGATACTGGCCAACAATTTCTGCTAATTTGCCAAAAAACACAACACGATGCCATTCTGTTTTTTCCTGCTTTTCACCTGAATTTTTGTCGTTCCATGTTTCAGATGTTGCCAATGTTATGTTTGCTACTGCATTACCATTCGGCATGTATTTAACTTCAGGGTCTTTGCCCAGATTGCCTAATAGAATTACTTTATTTACGCCACGTTGTGCCATTTTTTCCTCACTTTATATGTAGATCGTCGTATTAAAATTCAGTTTGCTGTATTACTTCTATCGGTCTGAAAAGCGTTCAATCCGAAGCTGCTAACGATAGCAATTTTTCTTCATCAAGGATACGTTTTTCAACTTTTAAATAGGCAACACAACCTGCCTGGTTTTCTTCATCGATTAACGAGGCTTCGACCACACCTTCCACAGCCAACAACTGCTGGACGCTGACACTATTCACCTTTAGTAGATAAGTACTTAAATACGTTGGTTTTTTCATCGTTACCGCTAATAAAAGCCAGAGCAGGAGCACGCCAATAACCGTCATAAACACGCCGTGAATACCCAGGTATTGATGCGCCAGACCACCGATGCTACCACCGAGGAATGCGCCCATAAACTGGCTGCTGGAATACACCCCCATAGCCGTACCCTTCTGTGTTGCCGGTGCAGTTTTTGTTATAAGTGAAGGCAATGAAGCTTCCAGCAGGTTAAACCCGGCAAAAAAGATGACCAGTGCCAATATGGTGAGCCAGAGAACCTGGCTTTGCAAAAACAGGAAGGTAGCCAATATGAGACTCACGATGGCGCCGATGAACACCGGTTTCATCGCCTGTTTTTTTTCTGCCACGATGATAAATGGCACCATAATAATCAGTGATACGATGAAAACGGGCAGATAAATTTGCCAATGCTGGTGTGAGTCGACGGCAAAATCATTTTGTAATACCAGCGGCATCACCAGAAACACACTCATCAAAATAAAATGCAGGCACAGGATACCTATATCTAATCGCAGTAATTGAGTGTTTTTTAATACAGATAAAACCGACTGCACTTCAACTTCAGCGTCACGATGAAAATGACTGTGTACGGGATCAGGTACGATCAGAAACAATATAGCGATGCCCACCAGTGCCAATACTGCTGTGGCATAAAATATGCCGCTGATACCTATCCAGTCGTTGACTATCGGCCCTAATACCATTGATAAAGCAAACGATACACCGATGCTGACACCGATTAAGGCCATCATTTTGGTGCGATGTTCTTCGCGTGACAAATCTGCGGCCAACGCCATCAAAGCAGCAGCGATCGCACCACCACCCTGTATGGCACGGCCTACAATAATGCCTTCGATGCTGTCTGCGTGGCCAGCAATTATGGAACCAGCAGCAAAGATCAGGAGGCCAATAAAAATCACTGGTTTACGCCCGATCCGGTCAGACCACATGCCAAATGGAATCTGCAATACAGCCTGTGTCAGTCCGTATATACCCAAAGCCAGGCCCATGAGAAAGGGGGTTGCACCGGGCAGTTGCTCAGAATATAAGGCAAATACAGGCAAGATCATAAACAGACCAAGCATACGAAATGCGTAGATCATCGCTAATGAAATACCGGCAGATCGTTCTTGCCTTGCCAGCTGATCAGAAATGGAGGTGGAATAACTCAAGCTTGATGAAGACATGTAAAAAAAAGTGAGTGTAGCACTTGCCGAGGGTGTTAAAAGTAGGCATTCTATCAGATTGGCTTTTAGAACATTGCCTTTTAGTACTTCACCCCTTAGAAAATAAAAATAGTTATGAAAAGCATTCAAATTCGTGGTGCCCGCACCCACAATTTAAAAAATATCGATCTGGATATCCCGCGCGACAAACTGATCGTAATTACCGGTTTATCCGGCTCAGGCAAATCCTCACTGGCGTTTGATACTATTTTTGCCGAGGGCCAACGCCGTTATGTGCAATCACTATCAACTTATGCCCGTCAGTTTCTATCAATGATGGAAAAACCGGATGTTGACACCATCGAAGGCCTGTCGCCAGCCATTTCCATCGAACAGAAAACCACCTCACACAACCCGCGCTCGACGGTAGGTACCATCACCGAGATATATGATTACCTTCGGTTATTGTTCGCTCGCGCTGGCACGCCACGTTGCCCGCAGCACGATACTGAACTACAGGCGCAGACCATCAGCCAGATGGTCGATCAGGTGCTCGCTCTACCCGAGGGCAGCAAGTTAATGTTAATGGCACCTGTGATCCGTGATCGAAAGGGCGAACACCTGAACATGCTCAGCGACTTTAAACAGCAAGGGTTTATCCGTGTTCGAGTCGACGGTAAGGTTTACGAGCTAGATGAGGTGCCAGAGCTTGACGCTAAGAAGAAACATACGATCGAGGTAGTGGTTGACCGTTTTAAAGTGCGCGAAGATATCAAAACCCGTCTTGCAGAATCCTTTGAGACAGCACTTTCACTGGCCAATGATATAGCGACCATTGCGTGGATGGATAACGAACAAGACGATAAGCAGAAAGATAACAAGAAAACCGAACTGATTTTCTCGGCAAAATTCGCCTGCCCGCAGTGTGGTTATAGCCTGCAGGAACTGGAACCGCGACTGTTCTCATTTAATAACCCTGCGGGCGCCTGCCCGGAATGTGAGGGCATAGGTCACAACAATTTTTTTGATCCCGAACGCGTTATCAGCCCACACTTAAGTCTGGCAGGCGGCGCTATCCGCGGCTGGGACAGACGCAATGCTTATTACTTCAGCATCATCCAGTCGTTAGCTAAACATTATGACATCGATATCGAAATTCCATTTCAGGAACTACCTGAAAAAATACAGAAAATACTGATGTACGGTAGTGGCAAAGAAGTCATCATTTTTAATTATCCAGGCCATGCAGGCCGCCGGGGCAATAAACGCACACACACTTTTGAAGGTGTTTTACATACTATGGAGAGACGTTACCGGGAAACCGAATCCAGCCTGGTGCGCGAAGAACTGGCAAAATTTCTCTCAGTCCAGCCCTGCCCGACATGTCACGGAACACGTTTAAACGAAGCTGCACGTCATGTTTTCATCAAAGATAAAACACTGGCCGAACTCACTGAGATGCCGATCGAACAGTCATTCGAGTTCTTCGACAAACTGCAGCTTAGCGGTCACCGTGGTGAAATCGCGAAAAAAATCAACCGCGAAATTTCCACACGTTTAAGATTTCTGGTCAATGTGGGCCTGGAATACCTGACGCTTGATCGCGGTTCTGACACATTATCCGGCGGTGAATCTCAGCGTATACGACTTGCCAGCCAGATTGGCGCCGGTCTGGTGGGTGTCATGTATATCCTTGACGAACCTTCTATCGGCCTGCATCAGCGTGATAATGACCGGCTAATCACCACACTCAACCACCTGCGTGATATAGGTAATACCGTAATCGTGGTAGAGCATGATGAAGATGCCATCATGTGTGCTGATCACGTTATCGATATCGGCCCTGGCGCCGGTGTACATGGCGGTGAAATCATCGCTGCAGGCACACCACAACAGATCATGGAAAACAAAAATTCACTCACTGGGCAATATCTGTCCGGTGTCAGGAAAATAGCCATACCTGAACAGCGCACACAATCCAGTGGCGAAATGTTCAGCATACGCAGCGCAAGTGCCAATAATTTAAACGATGTCGATATCGACATTCCGGTTGGATTGTTCACCTGTGTTACCGGTGTCTCAGGTTCAGGAAAATCCACGCTGATAAACGACACTCTGTACCCGATCCTGGCCAAAAGTATTAACAACAATTCGATGAGCATTGCTGAACATAAATCGTTTAGCGGCGTCGAACACTTCGATAAAGTCGTCGATATTGACCAGTCACCTATCGGTCGTACACCACGCTCCAACCCCGCCACCTATACCGGTCTATTCACCCCCATCCGCGAACTTTTTGCTGCCACACAGGAATCAAGATCACGCGGATATAAACCGGGGCGTTTCAGTTTTAATGTTAAAGGTGGCCGCTGCGAAGCCTGTCAGGGTGATGGTGTCATCAAAGTCGAAATGCATTTTCTACCGGATGTTTATGTTGACTGCGATATCTGCAAAACCCAGCGTTACAATCGCGAAACCCTGGAGATAAAATACAAAGGGAAAAATGTTCACCAGGTGCTGGATATGACCATCGAGGATGCAGTGGTGTTTTTTGATGCGATACCAGTTATCAAACGAAAACTGACTACTTTGATGGATGTCGGCCTGGGTTACATCACGTTAGGCCAACGGGCAACGACACTTTCCGGAGGCGAAGCTCAGCGCATCAAATTATCCAAGGAACTTTCCAAGCGCGACACCGGGCAAACGGCTTACATCCTGGACGAGCCAACTACCGGCTTACATTTTTATGATGTACAGCAGTTGCTCGATGTTTTGATTCGTCTGCGTGATCATGGCAATACCGTCATCGTCATCGAACATAATCTCGACGTCATAAAGATGGCTGACTGGATCATCGATCTGGGACCTGAAGGCGGTTACAAAGGTGGTGATATCATTGCTACAGGAACACCTGAGGATGTCGCGGAGGTAGCCGGATCCTATACTGGAAAATATTTAAAACGCATCTTCAATTCAATAAAAAACTAATCCATAAGTGATACTACTTTACAAGGCGGTAGCGAGAAAATCATAGCAAGTTAGACTATATTATCTTTATGTTGTTTATTAAAAGATTGCTCGAAAAAACTGGTCTGGATTTTTTGTTTAAACCATCTATTGATGATGAAAAAGAAAGGCAGCAAACACTGGACTGGATCAACCATTTTCTACTATCTATCATAGAAAAAATAGACAGCGATATAGAAACTGAAAAACAGGGTTTTTACCCGCACCCGGAAAATCCGCAAGCCTTAAACTCCACTGCGGATTCACTGGGATATATACAGTACACCATAAAAGATAAAGCAGGAAAACGTCTACAGCTATCTGAATTTAGCCTGGTAGCGTGCAACAGCATCAAAATGACAGAAAACTTTCAGCGGCTTAAATCACATGTTAGTAACGTCGGTTATCATATCGAATTAAAAGAAATAAGTATCGACGGCGACGGAGTACAAACTTTTGAACAGCTAGATGAGTATTGCGATGACTTCGAACGTTATTTCGTAATCACGATATCCGGATGGCTTTAGCTTAGATATTTTCGCAAGTGATACTCGTTTAGAAATACAATAACTCGATCATACTTTATAGCTTGACAGCTAAAAGATCTTCCTCAGTGTCAACATCGCAACATATCTATTATATTCATATACGGGTTCATCTGAACGGTTCGAGGTATATTGCCATCGAGCGAGCACCTGCCAGTCGGGAGCAAGGTCATTGACATAAGCCAGCTGATATACTGATCGGTTATCTAGCCTGTCCTGAAAAGGTGTTGCCTCATAATCACTACGCCTATAGCCAAACTCTGCATAAACAGCGTTAGTCAGATTTAGTTTCTTTTCGTAACGTAGACGAAATGTATTTCTTGTCGGCGAGTAATTCAATCTTTCTGTATTTCTTCTGTGGTTTAATTCCAGTTCATACCATAGATAAACAGAGTCTTCAGGCCATTTAAATTGATAACCCAGACGTAATTTTTGCTGATTACCCTGCAGGTAATCATATATTGGGTCAAGACTCTCAATCTGAGCATAACGGTAACGTATCCTTAGAGTATCACCACCAGAAAATCGTCGACGTGTTTTAAAGGTTGCGCGATAGGAACGTTGATAATCATCATGCCCATAAGTTGATTGCGTTAGATTTATGTCTATCGTGTTCTTCCATCGTTGCACCGGTTTTGCATATCGTAAGCCGATATCATAAAGATTGTAGTCGTTAAAATCTGTAGCAAAGTAATTTGACATGAAGATAGAAGATGTAACGAACAGTGCGGATTTATCTTTTACATCGCCCATCTCAGTAATAAGCTTGTCGAATACACCTGTTGCCTGTACAAAATAACCCGAATCACTCGAAGCAACGCCGAGCGGCGCAAAGTTAATATTTGAATCATAACCGGTCGACAAAAAGAGATATGCGTTCCAGTCTTTTATAGTAGTAGTACTTGTTTTTTTTACTACCAATAGATCCCTTTGTTTTTTTAAACTAGTGATCTGCTGATCAACAAGTTTGGTGAACCGCGGATCAGTCGATGCCTTTTTACTACTGCCAAAGTAATGCAAAGCAATCGTTTTATTATCTTTTTTATTTTCGATTAGCGCGAGATTATAATATGCCAGTGCAGAAAATTTTTTTTCATCGAGCAGTTTTTTAAAGTAAGAGCTACTTTCATCATACTGTTCTAATTTATAACAGGTTGAGCCTAAATTATAATATAGCGTAGCTGCTGGCTTTATATTCTGCGGTAATTCTTCCAGTGCCTTTTCAAAATAACTCTTCGCTTGTGCATAGTCGCCCTGCTCAAAATGTTGACGCCCCTGTTGGAGATAATCGTCATATGAATTATTTTTGAGCACACGCTGAGATACAGAGGGCTCAGCTAAGATATACGCACTCGGTAACATACAGAAAAATGATATCCAGAAAACCTGGCAAAAAATCTTATTCATAATGACTAATTATCACATAGTCATATGATACAAAACATGCATTACGATAAAATTTTTAGTTAAAAACACTAACTACAACCATATGATAAGCCGATTCTAATCTTCGGGCTGTTCGACTTCCTCTGGCTGCTCGACTTCCTCTGGCTGTTCGACTTCCTCTGGCTGTTCGACTTCCTCTGGCTGTTCGACTTCCTCTGGCTGCTCGACTTCCTCTGGCTGTTCGACCTCCTCTGGCTGCTCGACTTCCTCTGGCTGTTCGACCTCCTCTGGCTGCTCGACTTCCTCTGGCTGCTCGACTTCCTCTGGCTGCTCGACTTCCTCTGGCTGCTCTACACTCTCAGGCTCTTCAACATCTTCCAGATTTTCTGGTTGTTCGATTTTTTCGTCATCATCTATGTGACCAGGCTTTTCATTTACTTCAACGCGCTCCTGTGTTTTCTGCGCACGAGTTTCATTGTTAGCCTCCGGCAATATTAGATTATGTACCTCGAATGCAGCCTCATTATCGTCGATCATGCGGATCGTGATTTCATTAAGGTCTTCAGGCGATGCTATGACTACAGAAGACGCACTCAGACAGAACAGGCAAAGCATCATGCTAAATTGTTTTTGTTTATACTTTTTCATTACAACCTCATGACCGTCTCTGTAACATACCGCCATTTTCGTATAAAACATTACCTGGTAATGTATATTGTGTTTCTATACGCATTATTTTTTCTTTGCCATTAAGACGAATGCGGGTAGTAACATCACCTTTACCCTGTGCGATACCAATGATGGGCAGTGAGATTACGTTGACGCCTTTATGTAAATCAGCACTCCAGCTAATCTGTTTTTTGTTGCCAAAACCTGCCAATTCTAGATTGTCTGACAGATCCACCCTTAAATTCACCGCTTCTAGCGCCTTATCTGCATCGATAGCTACCTTTATTGTACGTACCTCATTACCAACTTTAACAAACACCTGTGATTTATCCAGGCTTGATGGTTGATAAAGCAGACCCACCAACAACGCCACTGCAGAGATCATGGCAACAGCCGCAAACTTCACCAGACTGCCATGCTGACCTGCTATGTGCTCAGCGGAACGCGCATCCTGTATCGCTGCCTTGATAACACGTTTTTCAAATCCTTCTGAAGGTCGCGGAACTGGCAATGTTTTCAACGCAAATTTTAGTGCAAGCAAGCCATCAAGCGTTCTTGAACAGGCCTCACAAGTGTCACAATGTTTTTTAACGACTTCAACATGTAATACTGAAAGCTCGTTATCAACATAGTCATTGAGTAAACTCTGTATTTTTTCACATGTCATTAGAATGTTTCCTCTTTACTATTATCACGTCCTTGATCGCCAAAAAGTTCCATTTCCGTAATTTCTCTAAGTTGGCTTCTAGCACGGTGGAGACGTGATTTGAGCGTTCCAATGGGTGTTTGCAGCATCTCCGCCAGTTCTAACAGGGTATATCCTTCTGCGTCATGCAGCAGCACTACGGTCTGCTGGTGTTCATTCAACTGCTGTATCGCACTACTGATTATCTGTTGATTTTGAGTCAATTCAGCATTTTCATATGGATCTTTGTCAGTCGAAACGATATTGTCAGGTATTTCTTCAGAGCTTATAACACTCAGCATCCGCTGCTGCTTGCGATAGGTATCGATGTAGAGATTATATAGTGATCGTGTCAACCAGGGGCGGAGCGACTCGACATCTTCGAGTTCGTTTAACTTGAGAAACATACGCGTTAACAGTAACTGCACGAGCTCTTCAGCATCATCATTACGTTGGCACAGGCGATATGCAAAACGGTATAAAATATTTATATGCGGCGAGATAAGTTGCTCAAACCGTTCTGCAGGACGGTTACGTGATTTGAATAATTCAACGACACTCATATTTAGTTACTATACCCTAGCATTAATGTAAGAACCACATACACATGTCACAAGTAACGAAATGTGATTTACCACACGCCTAATAGCTTCTAAGTAAGCAATACATTAATCCCTGCAAACTAGGTAATGAAGCTTTTATAAAAGTTAATAGATTCCCTCTAGTGTCACGTCGAAACTTTAAAAAGGGTTCCAGTATTTGTGTTATTTTCAGATAAATCTACAAGTAACGAAGCAAAAAAAAGCCAGCTTAAAGCTGGCTTTAATTAAAACCTGTCTGAGAACTACTTATTCATCATCTACAGCAATAGCATCTTCCGGACGGTCTACCAATTCGATATAAGCCATTGGAGCAGCATCACCAGAACGGAAACCACATTTCAGAATGCGCGTATAACCACCAGGACGGCTTTCGTAACGAGGCCCAAGGTCAGTAAATAATTTACCTACTATCGACTTATCACGCAAGCTTGAGAAAGCAGAACGACGATTCGCTACAGAATCTTTTTTCGCTAATGTGATTAATGGCTCAGCAACACGACGTAACTCTTTTGCTTTTGGCAATGTTGTTTTGATGATCTCGTGTTCGAACAGTGCGTTAGCCATATTGCTAAACATCGCTTTACGGTGACTGCTATTCCGATTTAGTTTGCGGCCAGATTTATTATGACGCATGATTTATAACCTTTTACCTATACTTGTATCAATATGCACTGTATCAACAGTACATGGTGATTAAATTAAATTGCTTCTTCTTTATCACGGATTGAGGCAGGCGGCCAGTTTTCCAACTGAAGACCAAGTGACAATCCATGCGATGCAAGAACATCTTTAATTTCTGTTAAAGATTTCTTACCTAGATTAGGTGTGCGTAACAATTCAACTTCAGTACGTTGAATCAGGTCACCTATGTAATATATATTTTCTGCTTTCAGGCAGTTAGCTGAACGCACAGTCAACTCAAGTTCATCAACAGGGCGTAGTAAGATCGGATCGATATCAGCTTCTTCGTCAACCGCAACTATGTCTTCCATACTTTGCAAGTTAACAAATGCTGAAAGTTGAGCCTGTAATATTGTTGCTGCTGTACGAATAGCTTCTTCTGGATCAACAGTACCATTAGTCTGTAGATCGATAATCAATTTATCGAAATCAGTACTCTGTGCTACACGTGCATTTTCAACATTGTATGAAACACGGCGAATAGGGCTGAATGAAGCATCAAGCTGCATACTACCGATAGTTTTAGATTCCGCATCAACCTTACGTGCATTCGAAGGCTGGTAACCACGGCCTTTAGCCACCTTCATCGTGATGTTGAGCTTACCGTCACCATTCACATTAGCAATAACATGATCAGGATTAACGATTTCAACGTCAGGACCGGTTTCAATATCACTCGCAGTAACAACGCCTGCGCCTGTTTTACTGATCGTAATAGTCTGTTCTTCGTTAGTGTGCATAATCAATGCCACACCTTTCAGGTTCAACAGAATTTCAAGCACATCTTCCTGAACGCCATCCAAAGTACTGTATTCGTGTACTACGTTTTCAATTTGTGCTTCAACGATGGCACTACCTTCTATTGAAGACAGTAAGATTCTACGTAGAGCATTGCCCAGAGTATGACCAAAACCACGCTCAAGTGGCTCTAATGCAACTTTTGCATGTGTTTCGCTAAAAGACTGTACGTTAATAGTACGCGGTGTAAGAAGTTGATCTGTCGCTGACATGTAATATATGCTCCCCTATTTAGAATAAAGTTCGACGATTAACTGTTCGTTGATGTCTGCTGACAGATCAGAACGCTCAGGAACATTTTTATACACGGCTTCAAGTTTTGAGTCATCCAGTGTTATCCAGTCAACAATGCCACTCTGCTTCGCCAGATTTATTGAATCAGCGATGCGTGTCTGTTTTTTAGCTTTTTCACGGATAGAAATAACATCGTTAGCTTTTACCTGATAAGAAGGTATATTAACAACTACATTATTCACCATCACAGATTTATGATTTACCATCTGTCGCGCTTCCGCACGAGTTGAACCAAAACCGGCACGATAGACGACGTTATCAAGACGACGTTCTAAAAGTTGCAACAGGATCTCACCGGTTGAACCCTTAATACGAGCGGCTTCTTTGTAATAGTTACTGAATTGTTTTTCCAGGATGCCATAGATACGACGAACTTTCTGTTTCTCGCGTAATTGCAATGCATAATCAGACAGACGTGTACGACGTGCGCCATGTTGACCAGGTACCTGATCGAGTTTACATTTGCTGTCCAGCGGACGTAAAGAAGATTTAAGTTCTAAATCTACGCCTTCACGACGACTTAGTTTGCATTTTGGTCCAGTATATTTAGCCATAATATTCTCTTAAATATTGAACTACACGCGACGACGTTTTGGTGGACGACAGCCGTTATGTGGAATTGGGGTTACATCTGAAATATTGGTAATTTTAAAGCCAATGTTATTTAGAGAGCGAATAGCAGACTCACGACCGGGACCGGGGCCTCGAACTAAAACTTCAACATTTTTCATACCATAATCTTTTGCACGTGTACCGGCACGCTCAGCAGCAACCTGTGCCGCAAACGGGGTACTCTTACGGGAGCCACGGAACCCAGAACCACCAGATGTTGCCCAGGCTAGTGTATTACCCTGACGATCAGTGATAGTAATAATAGTATTATTGAATGTTGCATATACATGCGCAACACCATCAACCACCGTGCGTTTTATTTTTTTCTTTGCTTCAGGCTTCGCCATTTTATTACTCTATTCTATTAACTAAGTGTTTATATTAATTACGTATATTAATTAGGATTATCGCGTTATCGGACGACGAGGACCTTTACGTGTACGTGCATTTGTTTTTGTGCGTTGCCCACGAAGTGGCAACCCACGACGATGACGGATACCGCGATAACAGCCTAGATCCATCAAACGCTTAATACTCATCGAAACTTCACGGCGTAAGTCACCCTCAACAGAGTACTTACCAACTTCAGTACGCAGTGTTTCCAGCTGCTCTTCTGAAAGTTGACCGATTTTAGCGTCCTCGGCAATGCCAGAAGATACACAAATTAGCCTGGCACGAGTTAGGCCAATGCCATAGATGTGCGTTAAGCCAATTACCGTGTGCTTATTTTGTGGAATATTTATACCTGCAATACGAGCCATTTAAGTTACCGTGCTGTTCTAAGCGTTTATTTGCGACAAAGCGCGCAATTTTACTAATAATATGAGCCTAAATCAATAGGAGTACATCAACCATTCAGTTATTAAGCCAGTGAGCCTTAACCTTGACGCTGTTTATGACGTGGATCTACACAGATCACACGTACAACACCGCTGCGTTTAACAATTTTACAGTTGCGACACATTTTTTTTACTGATGCACGTACTTTCATTTTCTCAACCCTGCTTCAAAAATTTTTACTTTAATCGTTTTTTACTAGATCCAGGCTTACTAAACTAGCGTTTGTAACCGTCCAGGTTAGCCTTTTTCATAATGCCTTCATACTGGTGCGACATAAGATGCGACTGTATCTGCGCCATAAAATCCATTACAACAACTACGATAATCAATAAAGACGTACCGCCAAAGTAGAATGGAACATTCCAGTACAAAATCAAAAATTCTGGCAATAGACACACTGAGGTTATATATAACGCACCTACAAATGTTAAACGTGTCATTACCTTGTCAATATACTTGGCAGTCTGCTCACCAGGACGTATACCCGGAACAATCGCACCACCTTTTTTCAAATTATCTGCTGTATCACGCGCATTAAACTGTAATGCGGTATAAAAGAAACAGAAAAATATAATCGCAATGGAAAATAAAATAATGTAAATCGGCTGTCCCGGCGAAATCTTCGCAGCGATATCTGACAACCATTCCATTCCTTCTGTCTGCCCTGTCCAGCTAGCCATAGTCGCTGGGAACAAGATTATACTCGAAGCAAATATTGGTGGTATTACACCTGCCATGTTCAACTTCAGTGGCAAAAAGCTGCTTTGCGCCTGGTACATACGTCGTCCCTGCTGCTTCTTGGCATAGTTAACCGTAATGCGCCGCTGCCCTCTTTCTACAAACACAACAAATGCAGTCACTGAAACAGCAAGTATAAATAACACTAGAAGAGCAAGCGTATGTAATTCGCCTGTTCTAACCAGTTCCAGCGTACCACCAACAGCACTTGGTAAGCCTGCAACGATACCGGCAAAAATAATTATCGAGATACCATTACCAATACCTCGCTCTGTAACTTGTTCACCTAACCACATCAAAAACATGGTGCCAGTTACTAATGTAACTGCAGAGGTAAATATAAAACTAACACCAGGATTCATCACCAGGCTAGATCCAGCTAAACTTTGCCCTTGCAGCGCTATCGAGATACCTACTGACTGAAAACTAGCCAGTACAAGTGTAAAATAGCGAGTATACATGGCTATTTTACGACGCCCGGGCTCACCTTCTTTTTTCAACTGCTCCAGTGAAGGCACTGTAACCGCTAGCAGTTGCATAATAATTGACGCCGAAATATACGGCATAATACCAAGTGCAAACAATGACATCCGTGACAGTGCGCCACCAGAGAACATGTTAAACACACCTAGAATACTGCCTTTTTGCTGATCAAACAGCGATGACAGTATGGTAGGATCAATACCAGGAACAGGTATATATGTACCTATTCTAAAAACAATCAGTGCTCCGATTACAAAGAGGAGTCGTTGTTTTAACTCCGAGTGATTGCCTTTATTTGCCATTAAATCGTTGCCATTTTAATTGTCGCTGAAACTCACCAAGTGGGAGTATCTTTTATTCAGCATCCTCAATTTTACCACCAGCAGCTTCTATCGCTTTACGCGCACCCGCTGTAACTTTTATTCCTTTGAGCTTAACGGCTTTAGTTATCTCACCTGAATCAAAAACTTTAGCCTTTAATGTTCGCATAGGAACAATGCCAGCCTGTTTTAAAGCCGCTAGATCAATGACATCAGCATCAATATTGGCCAGTTCATGCAAGCGTACTTCTGCACCTGTTCTAGATGAACGTGAAAAGAAGCCAACTTTTGGCAGACGGCGCTGCAAAGGCATCTGGCCACCCTCGAAGCCAATCTGGGTAGATCCACCTGAGCGAGATTTCTGACCTTTATGGCCTCGGCCAGCAGTTTTACCCGTACCAGATCCAATACCGCGACCAACGCGCTTTCTATTCTTTTTGCTGCCTTCTGCAGGTTGAAGTGTATTTAAATGCATTCTACTTTGCCCCTTAAAGGGCCTCCTCAACGCTTACCATATAGTAAATTCTGTTAATCATGCCACGGTTTTCAGGTGTATCCTTAACGATTACCGTGTGGTTTGTACGCAACAGACCCAAGCCTCTTGCACACGCTTTATGCGCTTTTAGACGACCGATTGTGCTCTTAGTCAGCGTAACTTTAATTTCTTTGCTAGCCATGATCCTGTACCTAATCTCTATACAATTAACTGTTTATTAACCCAGTATCTCTTCAATTTTTTTGCCACGTTTTGCAGCTACATATTCAGGTGAAGACATTGATGAAAGCCCATTGATTGTTGCACGGACAACATTAACTGGATTACGCGTACCATTAATTTTAGCTAATACATTTTTAACGCCAACAGCTTCAAACACTGCGCGCATAGCACCACCAGCAATAATGCCAGTACCATCTGAGGCAGGTTGCATGTAGACATTAGCCGCACCATGTATACCTGTAATAGGGTGCTGCAACGTATCGCCCTTTAACGGCATAGCCTTCATGTTTTTGCGTGCTTTATCCATTGCTTTTTGAATAGCCTGTGGAACTTCTTTGGCCTTACCGTAACCAAATCCAACTGTACCGTTACCATCACCAACTACTGTCAATGCTGTGAAACCGAATTGGCGACCACCTTTAACAACTTTTGCTACACGATTTACAGCAACCAATTTCTCAATGAAGTCATCGTTATTATTATTTGCTGAATTATCTTGTTGTGCCATGCTTAAACCTTTACTTTATCTGTAATGCTTATATTTGAATAAACTATTATTTAGAAGCAGAAAAACAGCCTCTAAAACTCTAATCCACCTTCACGCGCAGCGTCAGCTAATGCTTTAACACGACCGTGATAACGAAATCCTGAGCGGTCAAATGCAACAGATGTTATACCTGCTAATTTGGACTTTTCAGCAATCGCTTTACCAACTAGTGAAGCCGCATCAGTATTGCCTGTATACTTTGCATCACCAGCAATGTTTTTTTGCACGGTTGATGCTGCAGCAATAACTTTACTGCCGTCAGGCGTCACAACCTGTGCATAAATATGACGTGGCGTACGATGAATCGTCAAACGATATGCACCGACTTCACTGATTTTTGCGCGTGTTTTCTTGGCACGACGCAGTCTGTTTATTTTTTTAGATATCATGTTACTAACCCAGGCTATCACAGCCCATTTTACGTAATTATTTCTTAGCGATTATTTTTTCTTAGCTTCTTTACGAATCACATGCTCGTCAGAATATCTAACACCCTTACCTTTGTATGGCTCTGGCGGACGATATGCACGGATCTCAGCACAGACCTGACCAACCTTTTGTTTGTCAGCGCCTTTTACATTTATTTCTGTCTGGCTTGGTGTTTCTATTGTTATGCCTTCTGGTATCGCATATTTTACAGGATGCGAGAAACCCAGAGACAGATCAAGTACCTTACCCTGCATCTGCGCTCTGTAACCGACACCAACCAACTGCAATTGTTTAGTAAAACCTTGCGTCACACCAACAATCATATTGTCGACTAGTGAACGCATAGTTCCAGCCATCGCCATACTACCTTTTGAACCATCATTTGGCACAAATGTAAGCGCTCCTTCTTCTTCTTTTATACTAACTGCGCTGTGTAGATCTAATGACAAACTACCTTGTTTACCTTTGACAGTTACATTCTGACCAGTGATTTTTACTTCAGCACCAGGGACAAGTTCGACAGGTTTTTTAGCAATACGAGACATTATTTTTCTCTATAAAAAATTGGTTAGACTGTTATTAAGAAACAGTACAAAGAATTTCACCACCGCGACCGGTTTCTCTTGCCTGGCGGTCAGTCATAACACCCGCTGAGGTAGAAACGATAGCGATACCTAAACCATTTAAGATGGTCGGGATATTATCTTTGTTTTTATAAATACGTAACCCAGGACGGCTAACACGTTTAAGCTCATCGATTACTGGACGGCCTTCGTAATATTTCAGGGTTACAGTTAGTGTTGGCTTAACTGCACCATCCGCTGAAAAGCTACTGATATAACCTTCGTCTAGTAACACTTTTGCGATCGCAAGTTTCAACTTGGACGATGGCATAGCCACATCAAATTTTGATGCGTTTTGTGCGTTACGAACGCGGGTTAGCATATCTGCAATAGGATCTGACATCATAACGAAATACCTCTACCAACTTGCCTTAACAAGACCGGGAATATCACCACGCATGGCTGCTTCACGTAATTTATTTCTACATAAACCGAATTTACGGTATACACCGTGCGGACGACCGGTCAGACGACAACGGTTACGCCCACGAGAACGACTAGAATCTCTAGGTAATGTCTGTAGCTGACGCTGAGCTTCCATTTTTTCATCAAAGCTTGCTTCTAGATCATTCAGAACCGCTTTAAATACTGCGCGCTTTTCAACATATTGTTTTACCAGGCGAGTACGTTTGTGCTCGCGAGCTATCATAGATTTCTTAGCCATATTTTATTTACTACCTTGGTTGCTTTCGCCTTGCTTACTTTCGCCTTTGAAGGGGAAATTAAATTCTTTTAACAAAGCCAGACCACTTGCGTTATCACGCGCTGTCGTTGTTATACAAATATCCATACCTCGGATAACATCAATTTTTTCATATTCAATTTCAGGAAAGATAATCTGTTCCTTAACGCCCATGTTGTAATTACCACGACCATCAAATGATTTCGGATTTAGACCACGGAAATCACGGACACGAGGAATTGATATACTGATCAGACGATCGAGAAACTCATACATCTGCTCACTACGTAATGTCACTTTACAGCCGATGGGGTAACCATCACGAACTTTAAAAGAAGCAACAGATTTGCGTGCCAATGTTGTAACTGGTTTCTGTCCGGTGATTTTTTCCATATCACCAAGAGCATTCTCCAGAACTTTCTTGTCACCAATTGCTTCACCTAAACCCATGTTTAAAGTGATCTTGGTAATACGTGGCACATCCATAACATTCTTAAATGCACCCGTAGCCATTAAATTTTTAATGACTGTATTACGATAATATTCTTGTAATCTTGACATGTCTATATATACCCTAAACGTCTACGACTTCGCCGTTAGACTTGTAGTAACGCACCTTACGACCGTCTTCCAATGTTTTAAAACCAATTCGATCGCCTTTGTTGGTCATAGGATTGAACAGCATCACATTAGAAATAGCCATCGGCATTTCTTTTTCAATAATACCGCCTTCAACACCAGCCGTTGGATTTGCTTTGGCGTGCTTCTTGACCATATTCACCGCTTCAACAAGGATAGAGTCATCTGAAACTGTTAATACTGTTCCCTGACGGCCTTTATCTTTACCAGTTACTACGATGACCTGATCACCTTTTTTTATACGTTTCATTATCTTTTGCCTTTCATAATACCGGAGCTTATAAAACCTCGGGTGCCAGCGAAACAATTTTCATAAATCTTTCATTACGCAGTTCACGAGTAACAGGACCAAATATACGAGTACCGATTGGTTGTAAGTTTGCATTTAAAATTACTGCAGCATTAGTATCAAAACGAATAGACGATCCATCCGAGCGACGCACACCTTTTCTCGTACGTACGACAACAGCGTTATAAACCTCACCCTTTTTAACTTTACCGCGAGGAATAGCATCTTTAATACTAACTTTAATAACGTCACCAACTCGCGCATAACGTCGGTGTGAACCACCCAACACCTTGATACACATCATGCTGCGTGCACCACTGTTGTCAGCGGAATTCAAAATTGTTTGCATTTGTATCATGTTATATACCTAATCTACGCGTTAAAGCTCTGCAGCTTTTTCAACAACTTTTACAAGTTTCCAGGACTTTGTCTTGGACATTGGACGACATTCTTCAATCAATATCGTGTCGCCTTTATTGCATTCGTTTGCTTCATCATGCAGATGAATTTTTGTTGAGCGCTTAACATACTTGCCATAGACAGGATGTTTAATTTTACGCTCGATGAGTATTGTTGCAGACTTATCACCTGCATTACTTGTAACCACACCCTGCAGAGTTCGCTTGTTACTTACCACAACTGTTTCGACGTTAGTCATTATGATTTACCTTTTGATGCCGCTGTCGTAGCTGCAGATTTACTAGCCTGACCCATTTCGGTCAAAACAGTTTTTATACGCGCTATATCATGACGGACATTGCTAAAACGATGGATTTTAGGCGTGTTACCCGATCCCATCTGCATGCGCAGATTAAACTGCTCACGACGTAAATTTAATAATTCAGTATTTAAGTCTTTTTCAGACATGTCTCTATATTCTTGAGCAGAAGCCATTACATCACCGCACGAATTACAAAAGTTGTTTTAATAGACAGCTTGTTAGCTGCCAGCCGGAAAGCTTCGCGTGCATCCTGCTCTGACACGCCTTCCATTTCGTATAAAACTGTTCCAGGCTGTACTTTAGCGCACCAATAATCAACGTTGCCTTTTCCTTTACCCATACGTACTTCTAATGGTTTACTTGATATTGGAACATCAGGAAAAACGCGAATCCAAATCTTACCAGTACGCTTAACTTTACGAGTCATAGCACGACGAGCTGCCTCAATCTGGCGAGCTGAAACACGGCCACGTTCAGTTGCTTTCAAACCATACTCACCAAAACTGACTTTATTGCCGTTTTGCGCGAGACCACGGTTCTTGCCTTTAAACATTTTGCGAAATTTTGTACGCTTTGGTTGTAACACGTTTCTTATCCTCTATTTATGTCGGAGGTTGGGTTATTTACCCGCACCAGCGGCAGCGCCTGCTTTTGCAGCGTCTTTAGTATCCAGATCTTTATAGAGGTCAAAAATCTCACCTTTATAAATCCATACTTTAATACCTAATATACCGTAGGTAGTCAGTGCTTCATGTGTACCGTAATCGATATCAGCACGTAGAGTATGCAGAGGTACGCGGCCTTCATGATACATCTCACTGCGTGCAATCTCAGCGCCGTTTAATCGTCCGCCAACTTTAATCTTTATACCTTGTGCACCCATGCGCATAGTGTTCTGGATGGCGCGCTTCATCGCACGTCTAAACATCACACGACGCTCTAACTGCTGCCCAATACTCTCTGCAACTAGTTTTGCGTCCAGCTCAGGTTTACGAATCTCTTCAATATTCACCTTCACACTATTGATATGAAGACCCATAATGCTAGAAATCTCACGTCGCAGGACCTCGATGTCCGCACCTTTTTTACCGATAACAACACCAGGTCGCGCAGTATGGATAGTGATATTCGCCGATCCTGTTGGACGCTCGATCTGGATACGGCTCACATTAGCACTGGCCAGTTTTTTGCGCAGATGATCACGAACCTGTATGTCTGCATTCAAAAGATTTGGAAAGTCTTTTTTGTTTGCATACCACTTTGCGTTCCAATCCGTTGAAATACCTAAACGAATACCTATTGGATGTACTTTTTGACCCATGGTTATCTCTCTTTATGCGTCTGACACACAAACCGTAATATGGCTTGTACGTTTTAAAATTCTGTTAGCACGTCCCTTGGCACGTGGCTGAATACGTTTCATTGTTGGACCTTCATCAACAAATACTTTTGCTACATGAAGCTCATCAATATCAGCGCCCTCATTATGTTCTGCATTTGCTATCGCAGACTCTAATACTTTCTTTATCAAATCAGATGATTTGGTTACGCCAAAGTTTAAAGCGTCTAGCGCTTTATCAACAGGCAATCCACGAATCTGATCAGCAATCAAGCGGCATTTCTGAGCCGAAATCCGCGCGTAACGATGTTTTGCTATAACTTCCACAATGATTACCTACTTAGCCTTCTTGTTTGCTACGTGGCCTTTGTAAGTTCGGGTTAACGCAAACTCACCCAACTTATGACCAACCATATTTTCGTTTATCAGTACAGGAATATGCTGCCTTCCATTATGTACCGCAATAGTTAAACCAACCATTTCAGGGAAAACTGTAGAACGACGCGACCAGGTTTTAATTGGCTTGCGATCTTTCTCTGCAACCGCTTTGTTCACTTTAGTAATCAGATGATGATCAATAAATGGACCTTTTTTTAATGAACGTGGCACTTAACTTTCCTCAATTATTTATATGAAAATTACTTAATCGCTATTATTTACTACGGCGACGTAAAATCATGTTATCTGTACGTTTACTACTACGTGTTCTATAGCCTTTAGTTGGCACGCCCCATGGTGATACAGGATGACGTCCACCAGAAGTACGGCCTTCACCACCACCATGTGGGTGATCAACAGGATTCATAACAACACCACGAACGGTAGGACGAATACCGCGCCAGCGAGTAGCACCCGCTTTACCCAATGAACGCAATGAATGCTCAGAATTACCAACTTCACCTAAAGTGGCACGGCAATCAACATGTATTTTACGCATCTCACCTGAACGCAGACGTAATGTTGCATAGATACCTTCACGAGCCAGCAACTGTGCTGCCGTGCCCGCACTACGTGCGATCTGCGCCCCTTTACCAGGCTTCATCTCTACACAGTGTATCTGCGAACCCATAGGGATGTTTGCGATTGGCAATGTATTACCAGTACGTATCGGAGCATTGCTACCTGATTCTAATACGTCACCAGCTGAAATACCCTTAGGCGCGATGATGTAAGTTTTAACACCATCCGCATAAACCAGCAGTGCAATATTCGCAGTACGGTTTGGATCGTATTCGAGACGTTCGACGCGTGCCGGAATACCATCTCTATTACGCTTGAAATCGATAATGCGGTAACGCTTCTTATGACCACCACCGATGTGACGGACACTGATACGGCCGGCATTATTACGACCACCAGACTTACTCATACTTTCAGTCAGTGAATGCTCAGGCGCACCTTTATGTAATTCTTTATTTACTACCTTAACGACAAAGCGGCGTCCAGGTGACGTTGGTTTGGTTTTTACAATTGCCATGACTAATCTATATTCCGATTCTTATTTATTCAGCTTTATGACTTAACGCACACCAGCGAAATCAATATCATTATCTGCCATTAGGGTAACGTACGCCTTACGCATGTCAGAACGCTTACCCATGCGACCACCAAAACGTTTAGTTTTGCCTTTGGTTGTTAAGATACACACCTTTGCCACCTTAACGTTAAACATGCCCTCTACAGCTTGCTTAACTTCTGTCTTTGTAGCAGTTGATAACACTCTAAAAACATGCTGGTTATGCGCATCTGTCAGTATCGAGGCTTTTTCAGAAATATGGGGTGAAACCAATATTTGATGCATTCTTTCCTGATTCATTACTTACTCTCCTCTGTGTCTTTATCAACAGAGCCCGTATCACCGAGAGCATCCTCAATGGCACGAACCGCACCAACAGTAACAACTACATGATCGTAACGAGCAAGATTTACAGGATTCATACCTGCAACATCAGTTACTTCAACATGTGGCAGGTTGCGCGCAGACAAATACAAACTCTCATCACCCGTCTCAGTCACAATCAATGTTTTACTGACGTTTAACTCGGCCAATTTTGCAGACATCTGCTTCGTCTTTGGCGCATCAACTGTAATATCATCAACCACAAGCAAGCGCTGCTGGCGATTCAATTCTGAAAGCATAGAGCGAAGACCAACCCTGTACATTTTCTTATTCAACTTTTGCGTATAGTCTCGTGGTTTTGCAGCAAATGTCACACCACCAGAACGCCATAAAGGACTACGACTCGTACCTGCACGCGCACGCCCAGTACCTTTTTGAGCCCATGGCTTAGCACCACCACCTCTTACTTCAGAGCGAGTTTTCTGCGTAACGGTACCTGCACGGCCAGCAGCCATATAAGCAGTCACCAGTTGATGAATCAGACTTTCTTTGTATTCAAGACCAAACACTGCATCAGATACGGTGATTGTTTCTTTACTATTATGTAATTGCAGATCCACGATAATAATCTCTTTTGTATAATCTCTAAAAAACTCTAATCTTTATACTTAATGACTTAGACTTTTGCTTTGGCTTTAACAGCCGCTCTAATAATTACGTTGCCGCCCTTTGAGCCAGGAACCGAACCCTTGACCAACAGCAGACCACGTTCAGCATCAACCCGCACCAGCTCAAGTGATTGCATTGTGCGCTGCACATTACCCATATGACCCGACATCTTTTTACCTTTGATAACACGACCCGGTGTTTGACACATACCAATCGAACCATTTGAACGATGTGATACTGAGTTACCGTGAGTAGCATCTTGCATAGTAAAGTTATGACGCTTAATACCACCCTGAAAACCTTTACCGATCGTTACGCCTGTTACATCAACGTCCTGACCAGCTTCAAACATCTCAAGCGACAACTCGCCACCAACAGCAAGACTAGTAATATCTTCGCCTTCAGCACGAAACTCCCACAAACCTCGACCAGCCTCTACACCCGCTTTAGCAAAATGACCCGCCATCGGCTTGGTTACGCGTGAAGCTTTTCTTGAGCCAGTAGTAATCTGTACAGCCTGATAGCCATCCGTTTCATCAGTTTTAATCTGAGTAATACGGTTAGATGACACCTCGATAACACTGACAGGTATTGAAGCACCATCTTCAGTGAATACACGTGTCATACCCGCTTTTCTACCAACAACACCAATAGTCATGTTAAAACCTGCTAATAAAAAACCAGCAACCTGAATTTTCAAAAGAAATTTCAGTGCGAACCGGTTGGTTAATCCCGAATAAGTCGTGATTAATGAATTAAATTTATAGTCGAACCCAAAATCAAACAATACTCGCTTACAAGTGAGCATGTTTATCTTATGCTTTCGCAGTATCTCTTGATATTTTAATTAAAATCAGAGACTTACGATAAATATACTTTGCGCCGTAACTTTAAACAGACAGTGCTCTTAACACTGAGCTGTTAGCCATGCAGCAAAGCCGGCTATTATAAACTGTTTCTTTTACAAGTAACAGTAACAAACCTGATTAATTTACAAAAAACTATAAATTAATTTAATTTAATCTGAACGTCTACACCTGCAGACAGATCCAGCTTCATCAACGCATCAACTGTTTTATCTGTTGGATCAATGATATCCAGCATACGTTTATGTGTGCGAATTTCATACTGATCACGTGCGTCCTTATTTACATGCGGTGAAATAAGAATAGTGAAACGTTCTTTTTTCGTAGGCAATGGAATAGGCCCCTTAACATGAGCACCCGTACGTTTAGCTGTCTCGACAATCTCGCTGGCTGATTTATCAATCAGGTGATGATCAAATGCTTTTAAACGTATTCTTATGTGTTGATTAGCCATACTTTTCTCTTAATATAATTAACTATAACGATTCGGGTAGATGCCGAATTATTATTACTCGATAATTTTAGAAACCACACCCGCACCAACGGTACGACCACCTTCACGAATCGCAAAGCGTAAGCCTTCTTCCATCGCAATCGGGTTGATCAGGGTCACTGTCATTTTTACGTTATCACCCGGCATTACCATCTCGGTACCTTCCGGCAGGTCACAAGCACCTGTTACATCGGTCGTACGGAAGTAGAACTGTGGGCGGTAGTTATTGAAGAATGGTGTGTGACGACCACCCTCATCTTTACTTAGTACGTAAATCTCACACTCAAACTTGCTGTGTGGTTTAACGCTTCCTGGCTTACAACATACCTGGCCACGCTCAACTTCTTCACGCTTAAGGCCGCGCAGTAATAAACCGACGTTATCACCCGCTTCGCCACTATCAAGCAATTTACGGAACATCTCTACACCGGTACAGGTGGTTGTCTGTGTCGGACGAATACCGACGATCTCGATCTCTTCACCGACCTTGACCACACCACGCTCGATACGACCAGTAATTACTGTGCCGCGACCTGAAATTGAGAATACGTCCTCAACAGGCATCAGGAAAGGCTGATCTACCGCGCGCTCTGGCTGCGGTATGTAGCTATCCATCGCTTCGACCAGCTTAATAACTGACGGCGTGCCGATCTCTGATGTATCACCTTCCAGGGCTTTAAGTGCTGAACCGATAATGATCGGGGTATCGTCACCCGGAAATTCGTAGGCGTCTAACAGCTCACGGATTTCCATCTCTACCAGCTCTAATAATTCTGCATCATCAACCATATCCGCTTTGTTCATGTAGACCAGAACGTATGGCACACCTACCTGGCGTGATAACAGGATATGCTCACGGGTTTGTGGCATCGGGCCATCTGCTGCCGACACAACAAGGATCGCGCCGTCCATCTGCGCCGCACCGGTAATCATGTTCTTCACATAATCCGCGTGACCTGGACAATCAACGTGTGCATAGTGACGGTTTACACTTTCGTATTCAACGTGTGAGGTCGCAATGGTGATACCACGTGCGCGCTCTTCTGGAGCATTATCAATTTGATCAAAGGCTTTTACTTCACCACCTTGGGCTTCCGCCATAACTTTCGTTAGCGCCGCCGTCAGTGTGGTTTTACCATGGTCTACGTGACCAATTGTGCCTACGTTTACGTGTGGCTTGGTTCTTTCAAACTTTTCCTTAGA